>JBAXOM010000129.1:0-5011 GCA_037133215.1 Thermoleophilia bacterium
CTCGACATCGTTGGCGCGAAGTTGGTGCGCGACATCGAGCCAGGCGAGATCGTGGTCTGCACGGCCGATGGCGTGCAGAGCATCCCGATCAAGTCCGGCACGGAGCATGCGCCTGCGCTCTGCGTCTTCGAGTTCATCTATTTTGCTCGGCCCGACTCCAAGCTCGACGGCGTGCACCTGCACGGTGCGCGCGAGCGGATGGGCGAGCGCTTGGCAGAGGAGTCGCCCGTCGAGGCTGACGTGGTGATACCGATCCCCGACTCCGGCGCACCGGCCGCTCAGGGCTATGCCCGCAAGAGCGGTATTCCTTACGCGGATGGCCTCGTCAAGAATCGTTACGTCGGGCGCACGTTCATCCAGCCCGATCAGGCGCTGCGTGAGAACGGCATCAAGTTGAAGTTCAATCCGATGCCCGACGTGCTGTCGGGGCGTCGTGTGATCGTCGTCGACGATTCGATCGTGCGTGGCACGACGACGCGCAAGATCGTCGAGATGCTGCGTGGCGCCGGCGCGACAGAGGTACATCTCCGCATTTCCTCACCACCGGTCATCTCGCCCTGCTTCTACGGCATCGACATGGCCGCGAAGGATCAGCTGATTGCCGCGCACAAGTCGCTCGAAGAGATTCGTCAGCACCTTGGCGCCGACTCGCTGGCCTACCTCTCGCTCGAGGGGCTCGAGGCCGCGACGGGCCATGGCGACGAGCGCTACTGCCGTGCCTGCCTGACGGGCAAATACCCGACGATCGTGCCGATCGCTGCCGATAAGGACCGCTTCGAAGCGACGCGGCTGCCGGTGGCCTGAGCGTGGCCGACGATCTGACCTACGCTGCAGCCGGCGTCTCGCTCGAGGCCGCCGACGCTGTCGTCGAGCGCCTCAAGGGTGCTGTTCGCTCGACGGTTCGCCCGGGCGTCATTGATGCGCATGGCGGTTTCGCTGGTCTCCTGGCGCTCGGTGGCCTTGGCTACGAGGATCCCGTGTTGGTCGCTGGCACCGACGGCGTGGGCACGAAGCTCGAGCTGCACCGCGAGGCGGGCTCGCTACACGCTGCGGGCATCGACTGCGTGGGGATGTGCGTCAACGACATTCTCTGCGTTGGTGCCGAGCCGCTGCTATTTCTCGATTACGTCTCCGTCGGTATGCTCGATCCTGAGGTCGTCGCGACACTCGTCGAGGGCATTGCTGATGGTTGTCGCCAGGCGGGAGCGGCCCTGCTCGGTGGCGAGACGGCCGAGCATCCAGGGGTGATGGATGCCGACAGCCTCGATGTCGCAGGCTTCGCCCTTGGCATCGTCGAGCGGAGCCGCATGATCGACGGTACACAGGTGGCGGCCGGCGATCGCGTGATTGGGATCGCCTCATCGGGGTTGCATTCCAATGGTTTCTCGCTCGTGCGCCGCGTTGTTGAGCGCGCTGGCGGACTCAAGAATGCTCCCGCCGGCCTACTCGCGCCGACCAAGATCTACGTCGATGACATCCGCGCGCTGCGCGCTGCCGTCGACGTGCACGCGCTCGCGCACATCACCGGTGGAGGCATCGAAGGCAACGCGCCGCGGGTCATCCCCGACGGCTGCGGCATGGTCATCGACCCAACGGCCTGGCCTCGACCGAGCGTCGTGCAGTGGCTCGTCGACCAGGGCGTCGAAGAGGACGAGCTGCGCCGTGTGTTCAACATCGGCATCGGCATGATCGCCGTGGTCGCAGCAGCCGACGAGGTAGCTGCGCTGGCTGCACTCCGTGAGCAGGGCGCCGACGCGTGGGCGATCGGCGAGATCGAGTCGGGCGCTGGCGTCCGCTTTACCGCATGATTCGCGCCGCCTCTGTTGACGACCCACTGCGCATCGCGGTGCTCGCCTCGGGTCGTGGCTCGAACCTTGCTGCCTTGCTTGATGGGCTCGATGCGACAGTGCGGATCGTCGCAGTTGCCTCCAATCGCGCCGACGCGATCGCGCTGGCCCGTGCCAAGGACGTCGAGATCGAGACCGAGGTCTTCGTGCGCGGCGAAGATTGGGCAGAGCGGGACCGACTGATGGGCGATTGGCTTGCAGCACGCGATGTGGAACTCGTGGTGTTGGCGGGGTTTCTCGAAATCCTCACGCCCGCCTTCGTCGACCGCTTCCCCACGATCAATGTGCACCCATCGCTTCTGCCGGCCTTTCCCGGGTTGAAGGCCTGGGAGCAGGCCCTCGCGGCGGGCGTGCCCGAAACAGGTGTCACCGTACATCTCGTCGACGCGGGGCTCGACACGGGGCCGCCGATTGCCCGAGAGCCCGTCCCGATTCGACCCGGCGACGACGGCGCTGCGCTGCACGAGCGGATCCAGGCAGTTGAGCACCGCCTGCTGCCTGACGTCGTTCGGCGTTTGGCACGCAACGAGATTCCTACGCCGCAAGCGGTGGCACGATGAGCCACGTTCGCCGCGCGCTCATTTCGGTCTCCGACGTTACGGGCCTCGAAGAACTGGCGTTGGCACTGCACGAGCTCGGTATCGAGATCGTCGCGTCGAGCGGGACGGGCAAGCGCATCGCCGCGGCAGGCGTGCCGTGGCTCGCAGTCGAAGAGGTGACGGGCGCGCCCGAGATGCTCGGTGGGAGGGTCAAGACGTTGCACCCCGGGATCCACGGCGGCATCCTCGCCCGTCGCGACGTCCCCGAAGATCTGGCACGCATCGAGGAGTTCGGCATCAAGGAGATTGGCCTCGTCGTCGTCAACCTCTACCCGTTCCGCGAGACCGTCGCGACACCGGGTATTACCGATGCTGAGGTGATCGAGAAGATCGACGTGGGCGGGCCGGCGATGGTGCGTGCGGCCGCGAAGAACCACCAGTCCGTTGGGGTCGTCACGTCGCCGAGCCGCTACGCGGAGGTAATCGCCGAGCTACGCGAGCACGACGGCGTGCTCAGCGATGAGACCCGCCGCCGGCTTGCTGCCGAGGCCTTCACGATGACCGCGGGCTACGACGCGGCGATCTCTGCCTGGTTTATGGGCAACGTCGCGCTGCCCGACGAGATCGTGATCGACCTGCAGCGCGAGCGCGAGTTGCCCTACGGCGAGAATCCGCACCAAGAGGCCGCGTACTACGTCGATCGCACTGCCTCTCGTCACCTGCTCACTGGCGTCGTTCAGCACGGCGGCAAGGGACTCTCGTACAACAACCTTGCCGATCTCGCGGCCGCGCACGCGATCGCGAACGAGTTTGACGAGCCGGCGTGCGCGATCATCAAGCATCAGAACCCCTGTGGCGTTGCGCTTGGGAGCGATGTGGCTGAGGCGTACGAGAAGGCGCTCGCCGGCGATCCAGTCAGTGCGTTTGGTGGCGTGATCGCCATCAATCGGCCGATCACCGCCGAGCTTGGTGCTCGCCTCGCCGAGCAGTTCCTCGAGGTGGTCATCGCACCGAGTTTCGAGGACGGCGCGCTCGAGGCGCTCGCCGTGCGCCCGAACACGCGGCTCTTGGAAGACACCGATCCGCCACGTCGTGGTCCGCTGCGTCACTACCGCCCTGTGCCTGGCGGCATGCTGGTGCAGGATCCCGATAGCACCGACGAGCCGCGTGCGGCCATGACCGTTGTCACGACGGCACAGCCCGACTCGCGCGAGTGGGCGGACCTTGTGTTCGCCTGGCGCATCGTGCGCCACGTTTCGTCGAATGCGATCGTGATCGCACGTGATGGTGCAACCCTGGGAATTGGCGCTGGCCAGATGAGCCGCGTCGATTCGGTCCGGATCGCGGTGGAGAAGACACCAGAGGATCGCCGTGCCGGCGCCGTGCTCGCCTCCGACGCGTTTTTCCCGTTCCCCGATGGGGCCGAGCTGGCCTTGCAGGCGGGGATCACGGCGATCATCCAGCCGGGTGGCGCGAAGCGCGACGACGAGGTTACGGCCGCTGTCGATGCGGCTGGTGCAGCGATGCTCCACGTCGGCCGCCGCCACTTCCGCCACTAGCGTGGAGCACCTTTCTTCCGCCGAGGCCTGCACGATCATCGTCTCGCGGCAAGGCTTCACGACGCGCAATCGCGTGGCGACGGCAGACGACGTGCTGGCGACGGTTGGGCGGCTGGGCTGCGTCCAGCTCGACTCGGTCATGACCGTCGCGCGAGCGCATCGCCTAACGCTCGCGGCCCGGGTGGGGAGGGTGCCAGCGACGACGCTCAACGGTCTGCGTCGTAGCGGCTGCATTGCCGAGGTGTGGGCCCACGAGGCCAGCCTGATCGATGCGAACGACTTGCCGTACTTTCGAGGCGGCATGCTCAGCGAGCAGCAGCATCGCTGGTGGGGCCCGGTCCTTCAAGAGCATCCGCGGATTGCGAAGGAGGTACTGCGTCGGATCGAGGCGGAGGGGCCGCTGACGCCTGGCGATTTCGGTGGCGCGGGCACACCGGGGTGGTGGGAGTGGTCGCCTGCCAAGCAGGTCTTCGAGGCACTCTTCTCGAGTGGGCAGCTCGCGGTGCGCGAGCGCCGGAGTTTCGCGCGGGTCTACGACCTGCCCGAGCGGCTCTACACGGAGCAGCAACTTGCGCCGGTCGATGAGGCGGCGGCGCTGCGTTGGCGCGTACTGCGGGCAGTCACCGCGCGAGGGATCGTTACGGAGAAGCGACTGTCCGACTACTTCCGTGTCCAGGGTCGCTCTAAGCCACTCGCCGCTCCTGTGGCCGAACTCATTTACGAAGGATCGCTCGTCCGCGTGCAGGTGGGTGAGCACGCGGCGCTTGCAGACCCTGCGGCCCTGACTCCTCCGGACGACCCAACGGCAGCCGTCTTGCTCTGTCCGTTTGACAACCTAATTTGGGATCGGGACGAGACGGAGCGTCTGTTCGGCTTTCGACACCGTCTCGAGATCTACGTGCCAAAGCCGAAGCGCCAGTACGGCTACTACGTGCTGCCTTTACTCGTCGGCTCGCGCCTCATCGGCCGCGCCGATGTCAAAGCCGATCGCAAGGCAGGCGCGTTGCGGATCCTTGCAATGCACTGGAATGGTCGGCCGGCGCCTCGAGCGCTAGACCGTGCCGCC
>JBAXOM010000130.1:0-4974 GCA_037133215.1 Thermoleophilia bacterium
AGACGCACGGTCGAGGGTTGAGTGAGGTTGCTTGTGCAACGCCACTCAACCCCCACCCGGCTAGCTCAGCGGCGTGTAAAACTCGCGACGGCGCTCGGCCAGACGCGGGATCGCGTGACCGAAGCCCCACTCCTGGAAGTGCGGCGTTGCCACGTGGGCCTCATAGGCCGCGGCGTCCGTGTAGACCTCGAACATGAAGAACACGTTGGGGTCCTCGACGTCGCGATGCGCACGATATTCGAGGATGCCTGGCTCGGCGAGCGACGGCTCGAGCAACTCGCCGAGTGCGCGAGCAACCTCGTCGGCCTCGCCCTCATTGGCCACCCACCGAACGGCGACGATGTAACTCATGTGGTGCTCCCTTCGGCGCGGACTGCGCCATTGCGACCGGGCAAGTACGCCACGGCCTCCATTTCGACGAGCATGCCCGGCACGGGCAACTCGGCGACTCCGACCAAGGTCGAGGCCGGACGGGCCTCGCCAAAGAATGCGATCCGTTGCGGGTTGATCAGTGGTCGATCCGCAACGTTGGTGAGATAGAGATTGACCTTGATGACGTCAGCAGGCGTGAGCCCTACCGCCGCCAAGACTGCTTGGAGGTTTTCGAGAATCTGACCAAACTGCGCGACGACGTCGCCTGGCCCCACCAGCAGGCCAGCGCTATCGAGCGCCGGCACGCCCGAGACAAACAGCAGGTCGCCAGCCCAGACGGCATCGGTGTAATGGCTGAGAGGAGGTGCGAGTCCAGGGACCCGCACCTCCTCTCGCCCGTGTTGCACTGCCACAGCCAATCAGCCGATCGCCGCAATAACCTCGTCGGTGGTACCCGTCTCGGCGAGGTTCTGCACCGCGTAGTTGACAGCAGCGTTCTGCCACTCCTCGCTGACGGTCGAGGTCCCGTCGGTCACGAGGACCATTGAGAACCCGAGGTCGGCGCCTTGGCGTGTCGTCATCTCGACCGACATGTTCGTCCAGGCACCCGTCACGATCACGTTCTCTGCACCGAGACCGCGCAGCTTGATCTCTAGCGGTGTGCCCGAGAATGCGCCATGCCGCTGCTTCTGCACGACGATGTCGCCCGGCTGAGCCTCAAGACCGGCCACCTGCTCGGCGCCCCACGTACCTGGCACGAGCGCGTTGGCTTCGCGAACCCCACGAAAGAGGGGTGCGTTTTGCTTCGAGTCGCTGTCGTCGCTCGCTCCGGTCGAACCGAAGTGGTTGACGATAATCACCCGGCCACCCGCCGAGCGGACAGCGGCGGCGAGGCGCTTGACGTTCTCGACGACGTTTTGCGACGTGGCGTGTGCGGGTGCGCCCGACTCGGCGAACGCGCCACCTTCCATGATCACGTCATTCTGCAGATCGAGGATCAGCAGCGCGGTCGTCTTAGGGTTGAGTTTAGAGATGTTGGACATGTCGAACTCCTAACGGAACGCGGCCGAGCGATGGCCGGCGACCGTGGTTTTGAGGGCATGGACGGTGGTTGAAGTGCACAGAAACAGGGTGTGCCAGTCGTCGCCCCAACAGAGGTTGCCGACGACTTCTTGTGAGTTGATCGTGCCGAGATGCTCGCCTTCAGGGGTGATCACCCAGACGCCACCTGGCCCAGTGCACCAGAGGTTGCCGGCCTCGTCGAGCTTGAGGCCGTCGGGGACACCATCGGAGTAGACGGGCTCGCCTGGCCACTGGTAGATGACCTCGCCACCCGACAGCGAACCGTCGCTGGCAACATCGAAGCGGCGGATGTTGAGGTCCTCCGTATCGTTGATCCAGAGCGTCTTCTCGTCGGGCGAGAAGCAGAGGCCGTTGGGCTTGTTGAAGTCGTCAACGACGAGCTGCAGGCCACCAGCTTTGGTGTAGCGGTAGACGCCGCAGAAGTCGAGCTCCTGCTCGCGCTCCTCGCCAAATCCGGGCCAGCGGCCGTACGGCGGGTCGGTAAACCAGATCGCGCCGTCGCTCGTCACGACAATGTCGTTCGGACTGTTGAGTTCCTTGTCGCCGTAATGCGAGACGACGACCTCGCGCACGCCGTCGCGGAGAATCGCCACGGAGGACGTGACGTGCTCGCACAAGAGCTGGTTGCCGTTCATGCAGAGCGTCGTGCCATTGACCTTGTTGGACGGACTAGCGACGACTTCGACACCACCCGCGCGCGTCCACTTGCGCCTGGTATCAGCGGGCATGTCGCTGAAATACAGGGTATTTTCGGCAGCGACCCAGAGTGGTCCCTCCGTAAACGTGCACCCGCTAGCGATCTGCTCCCAGGTTGCATCGAGCGAGACGAGCTCACCCATCTTTGGGGAGACGGCAGTGACAAGACTCATGCGATTTCAGCTCCTTCCAAACAATTAGACCCGGATGGTCTAGCGCATTTGGTCCTCAATGGCAATGGTCTGACCACAAGTCGTCAAAAAGTTTGAATCTGCCATTGACATGCGAATAGGTCAGACCTATTGTGGCGTCGTACGCAGCGCTTGGAGAGGGCGGCTGAGGAGCAAGGAGGGAGGGGATCATGGCGACGAGTGAAGTTGGAGCAACGGCCGAGATCGCGCCGCAGGCTGGGCCACGCGTCCGTCTGTCTCGAGGCACCGTGTTTCTCCTCATCGTGCTGGCACTCGCCGTGCTCGGCATCGGCCTGCAGGCCGCCTCCGACGCAACGCTTTTCGCTCAGATCACCCTCAACGGTCTTTCGCTCGCCGGCCTCTACTTCATCGTCGCGAGCGGCTTCACGCTGATTTTCGGCCTGATGCGCGTGGTCAACATGGCGCACGGCTCGTTCTACATGCTCGGCGGCATTATCGCCTACCTCGTCCAAGAGCGGATGTTGCATCCCGATCCGACGAGCTTCGACCTGCCCCAGGCGACGCTGAGTAGTTTTCTGATACCCCTGATCGTTTCGATGTTCTCGGTCGCCCTGCTCGGCGTCTTGATCCAACAGATTTTCTTGCGTTGGAACCAGGGTCAAGAATTGCGCCAAGCACTGATCACAATTGCGCTCTCAATCATCATCGCGGATCAGGCTGTGGCGCGTTTTGGAGGAATTGCGAAGGAGATCTCGGTGCCTGTTCGAAAGAGCATCGAGCTGCCGATCGTTGGCATGTACGGGACGATGCGGCTCGTCATGCTGCTCGTGGCAATCGTCGTTGGCGTCATCTTGGTGCTGATCATCTCGCGCACGCGTTTCGGCATGATCGTTCGCGCAGGCGTCGACGACCGTCAGATGGTGACGGCGCTCGGCGTCAACATCCAGAAGGTCTTCGCCGGTGCCTTTTTTCTCGGAGCGATGCTGGCGGGGCTGGCGGGCGTCTTGGGTGGTGCGGTCAACTCCGTCAACAAGTCTGACGACGGCAAGTTCTTGCTGATCTCGCTGGTGATCGTGATCGTCGGTGGTATGGGTTCGCTGCCGGGGGCGGTGGTTGGCGCCGTGCTGCTTGGATTGATCGACTCCTACAGCGACGTGTATCTGCCTGATTCAGTGACGAACTACGGCGTGCTCCTGACATTTTTCTTGCTCGTTTTCGTGCTCGCCGTTCGTCCCTACGGTCTGTTCGGAAGGCCGGCATGATCCCCGCGCGCCTGCAGTGGCCCATTGGTTTCGGAGTCGTCCTGATCGCGGCTTTGCTGCCCTTTGTCTGCAGTAGTTACACGACGTCACAGATCCTGACCCGCTCGTTAATCCTCGGTCTGGCCGCCGCGAGCCTGATCTTTCTCGCGAGCCTCGGCGGTTGGGTCTCGCTCGCCCAATTGGGCCTCTACGGCGTCGCGGGCTTTACCGTCGGCAACCTTGCCAAGGCGGACGGTGGCGCGAAGGTCTTCGCGATGGACATCTGGGTTGCGTCGCTGCTCGCGCTCGTCGTAACGGTCCTCGTCGGGCTCCTGATCGGCGTGATTGCCAGCCGCAGCGAAGGAATCTACTTCTTGATGATCACGTTGGCCTTTGGCGTCATTATCCGGCTCTTGTTTGAGAAGGCGACGGACCTCTCAGGCTTCGGCGGCATCAACCAGATCATCCAACCATCGCTGCTCGGCTCGGCCCAGCTCGACCCGGAGCGCATCTACTGGCTCTGCCTCGCGATCTGCGTCCTCGTCTATCTTGGCGTTCGCTATTTTGCGCGCACACCGTTTGGTCTCGCGTTTCAAGGGATTCGCGACAACACCCCGCGCATGAGAGCGCTTGGCTACAACGTCACCTTGATACGCACCGTCGCGTTCGGAATTGGCGCTTTCATCGCAGCGCTAGCCGGTGTTCTCAACGTCTGGTGGAACACGCAGATCTCGCCAGGAACGATCGACATCGGCCCAGTCATTTTCTTGCTGATGATCGCCATCATTGGCGGCCTCTACCGGATCGAGGGGGCCTGGGTTGGCGCGTTGCTCTACGTCGTCCTCGACAACCGGTTGCGGTCTGTCGAGGTTGTCGGCGAGCGCGTCGCAACCGCGCTCGGCATCGTCTTCTTGCTGATCGTGCTGCTCTCTCCGGGCGGCGTGATGGGCATCTACGAATCCCTTGTTACACGCTTCCGTCGGCCTCGCACACCAGGCCCGACGATCGCGAGTGACGACGGAACCGCGGCCACTAGTGTCGCGGGGGACTGACAGTGAGAGGAGGACAGGCCTGACAAATGACGACACCGAATTTGAAGGGCCTGCGAGATCTCGGAGGTCATTTCCCAAATCGCTCGGGAGTGCCGCTTGGCACTCCACTGCACGTCGTATACACCACACTGAGGAGGGGTTAGTGAGTACAGGAATTAGGCGTTGGACGTGGCTATCAGCTGCGCTCCTCGCAATCACAATCGGCATTGTTGCCGCCGCATGTGGCGGTAGCAGTTCGTCGAGTTCGTCGGCCACGTCGGCGGCGGCAGATACAAGCGCAGCTACGTCTGCGGCAGCACCGGCAACAGCAATCAAGATGGGTTTTCTCTCGAACTGTGAGGGACCGTTCGGCCCATTCTGGGACGCTACGCTCGCCGG
>JBAXOM010000131.1:0-4929 GCA_037133215.1 Thermoleophilia bacterium
CAGCACGAACGCCCGTGATTACACCGCTCGTCGCCTATGCCGACCTGCACGACGACGCCCTGGTCGGCGCGCTGCTCGACCTCGCCACGCAGCCAGATGACGAGTTGCTGGCCGCCGAGACGGCCCGCGCCGCACTCGCCCTCGAGACGTCGTTTGCCGAGGCGCTCGCCCGTGCCGTGCTCGAGTCCGAGGGACCCTTCGCCGTTGCCGCTCGTCGAGGCCTGACTGCGACCGATCCACGGGTTGGCATTGCTCGCACCGAATTGGAACGCCTCGGCGTGCTCGCCCACGGCGACGCCGCGCGCATTCTCGCCCGTCACGGTCTCGATGGTGCGCTCAGCGCTCAGCGCGGCCTCGAGCACCCAACCGCCACTCCCCCCGCTGCTGCCGCCTTGCTGCAGGCGCTGGTTGCTGCGGGCGATTGGGGTCGACACGCCGAGTCGCTCATCGCCTTCCATGCCGGCGAGGGCATCGGCGAATTAGCCACGCACCGCGTGCTGCGCTGGCTCGATGGCGAACTGGTTGGCATCGCCGACCCCGACACGATTACGCTCGACGACCTGGTTGGCTACGAGGATGAGCGCGCGCCGCTGCTTGAGGACCTCGCCGCCTTCGCCGCCGGCCAGCCTGCCAATGACGCACTGCTCTATGGACTACCGGGCACCGGCAAGTCGGCGGCCGTTCGCGCCTGCGCTGCCGCCTTTGCCGACAGTGGCGTGCGTCTGATCCAGGTCGAGCGCGACCAGCTCGACTCGCTCGAAGACGCGCTGCTGGCCTTGCGCGGTGAGGGCCCGAAGACGATTCTCTTTCTCGACGACCTCGTGGTGGACGATGCCGATCGCCTCGACCGTGCCCTGCGGGCCACGCTCGACGGGGGCGTCGCGCAGCGCCCGAGCAACGTCGTCGTCTGGGCCACCTCGAATCGGCTTAACCTGATGCACTCCTCGCACTCGGAGCGCTCCGACGATGTCGACGCAGCCGAGACCGTGGGCGAAAAGGCCGCGTTGGCCGCCCGCTTTGGTCGGCGCATTCGCTTTGAGCGCCAGGATCGCGAGGCCTATCTCGCGATCTGTCAGCGGCTCGTGCGCGATCGCCTCGGCGACGTGCCCGCCACGCTCGACGACGATGCCATGCGCTTCGCCGTCCAGGGCCACGGCCTCTCGGCGCGCACCGCCCGCCAATTTGCCGACGCCTACCGGCCATAAAGCCGAACTCTCAGCGTCTGCGATTGACACGGGGAACGAAAGCTCAGGCGCACTGTGCCGCCCCGATCGGAGTTTGATTAGTTCGGCCGCAGCTGGACACAATCCGTGCTCCAACTCCACCATCACATGGCTTACGAAGAAATCCCTCACCCACACTCGCTCCCGCTGCTCGGCGATGCGGGGCAGTTCCACGAGGCGATTCCGTACGACACCCTCGTGCGCCTCGCCGACGAACTCGGACCGGTCTACAAGCTGGAGATTCCTGGCAGGCCGTTCATCATCGTGTCGCATCCGGACGCAGTCGCCGAGATCGCCAACGACGAGCGCTGGGACAAGATGCCGCCGAGACTGGTGCGAGAACTCGTCGAGGATGGGCTCTTTACCGCCTACACCTCCGAGCCAAACTGGGGCAAGGCCAACCGTCTGGCCACCCCCGCGTTTACCACGAACGGCCTGAAGTCTTCGTACCCTGCGATCACCGAGGTTGGCTACCAGACGGTCGAACGGCTGTTGCAGCGCGACGACTTCGATCAGGACATCGATGTCACGGACTTGGCACTGCGCGTCACGCTCGAGGCAATCGGCATCGCCGGCTTTGGTCATCGCTTCGGCGCGATGCACTCGCCAACGCTGCCGTCGTTTGTCCCCACGTTCGCAACGATCATCCAGATGGTGCTCAAGAAGGCGCGGGAGCCCGTGGCGATCCAGCGTTTGCGTCGCCGCCGCAATGCGAAGGAGACGGAGTACGCAGACCAGATCTTCGCTGTTGCCGACCGCCTGATTGCCGCGCGTCGCGCACGTGGCCAAGGCGACGGACCACAGGATGTGCTGGGCCGCCTGATCTGGGGCGTGGACCCGGTCACGGGCGAGACGCTCCCCGAGGACAACCTCCGCCGGCAGATCGTGACGCTCGTGATCGCCGGGCACGAGACGACGAGTGCGTTGATCACCTGGACGCTGTATTACCTGACTGAGCATCCCGAGATTTTGGCGAGCGTCCAGAGCGAGGTTGACGACGTGCTTGGGCGTGACATCGCAGCAATTCCGACCTGGGAGCAGGTCCACCAACTCGATTCACTCGACCGGGTCTTCCTCGAGTCGCTGCGCCTCTCGCCGATCTTTCCGAGCTTGGTACGCCGCCCACGCGAGGATGCGGTTCTGCTGGACAAGTACCTCGTGCCCGCAGGCCACGATGTGATCGTGCTCCTCCCACCGCTCCATCGGAACCCTGAATGGTGGGAGCGCGGCGAGGAGTTCGACCCGGATCGCTGGCTGCCGGAGAATCAGGACAAGATCAACCCGAACGCCTTCTACCCGTTCGGACTGGGCCAGCGGGCGTGTATCGGCCGCGGCTTCGCACTCCTCGAAGCGCGCACGGTGCTTGGCATGGTGCTGCGTGCCTTTGATCTGACTCGCGACCCGGACTACGTCCTGCAGATCAAAATGGGGCTCAACGTTAAGCCCGACAAACTCCACATCACGGCCACTCCGCGGAGCGATGTTGACCCCGAGGCGCTCTTCGCCGCTGTCAGCCATGCCGCCACGGATGTGATCGGCGCGGTCGAAGATCTCCATGCTGAAGCATCCACACCTGCGGGACCGCCGGCAGATCCACAGGGACCCTTGCTCGTCGCCTACGGGTCGAACGGCGGTACCTGTCGCGACGGCGCACGGCGGCTGGCCGACGAGGCCGTCCTCCGCGGCTTCGACACCGAGGTACGGACGCTCGATGAGGTCGCCGACCAGCTGCCAACCGACCGCCCAGTGCTGATCGTGACGTGCTCGTACAACGGCAATGCGACCCAAAACGCCGCTGGCTTTTATACCTGGATGGAGACGGCTCCCGATCTGACGGGGGTACGCGCCGCGGTCTTCGGCGTGGGCGATCCAAGCTGGCGCCTCACCTATATGCGCGTGCCAAAAGAGATCGACGAGAAGCTGCGTGCGGCTGGTGCCGAGATGCTGGTCGAGCGTGGCGAGGGCAACGCAGCTGGCGATGCGATCTCGGCTGGCGCGGAATGGGCTAAGGGGGTCTGGAATGCGCTGGGCGTTGCGGAGACCACTCCCGTCAGTGCGGGACCACGGTGGGCGGTCAACAAGGTCGCCGAACTCCCGGTCACCATCGCGGTAGACGGTCTGCTCGACCTCCAGATGCTCAAGGTCCAGGATACCCGCGAGCTTCAACGCCGGACAGGCGAGGATCCGTCGGAGCGCTCCACCCGTCACATAGAAATCGAACTGCCCGAGGGCATGTCCTACGAAACCGGCGACCATCTCTCCGTCTTGGCGGTCAACAGCCGTCGCTCGGTGGAACGCATGCTGTACATGCTTGGCCGTCCTGGCGACGAGATCGTGACGCTCTCGACAACGTCGACATCAGGCGCACCCGTGCCAATCAATGTGCCGATTTCTGACCGCGACCTGCTTCGCCGTTACGTCGATCTCCAAGCACCTGCTTCGCGCTTGGCGCTGGCCGCGATTCTCGAGCGCGCGGGCGACAACGCGCCCGAGGAATTGCGGCTCGTTGCCGTCGCCGACGATGCTGCCTTCCACGACACCATCACGGCAAACCGCCGCAGCATCTCCGACCTGCTCGAGGATTGCGGGCGGCCACCCTTCACGCTCGGAGAACTGCTGGAGTTTGCCAAGCCGCTTCGCGTGCGTAACTACTCGATCTCTTCGTCGCCACTGGCAGACGCGCAGCGGCTCTCGATCACCGTTGGCGAGGTCAGCGGTCCAGCCCGCTCGGGTCATGGCACCTACCACGGAGTCTGCTCAACCCATCTGATCCACCTCGAAGGGGGCGACCTTATTCCCGTCGCCGTCTCCTCGATTGATTCTGGCTTCCGCGTGCCAGAGGATCCCTCGGTACCGATGATCATGGTCGGTGCCGGTACGGGCCTCGCACCGTTCCGCGGCTTCGTCCAGCACCGCAAGGCTCAACGCGACATGGGCGAAAAGATCGGACCAGCGCTGCTGATTGCCGGCTGCCGCCGTTCCGACCACGACCGCATCTACGGCGATGAGTGGGATGCCTGGCAGGCCGATGGTGTGGTCGAGGTCGATTGGGGCTACTCGCGCGAACCCGGCCAGCCACGCCAGTACGTGCAGGATCGCATCGCAGCCCGTGCCGACCGGATCGGCGAGCTCCTAGCGCAAGGCGCCTACGTCTACATCTGCGGCGATGGTGCCCACATGGCTCCGGCCGTGCGCACGGCGATTGGTGAGATCCTCGCAGGTGGGGACGGCTCGGCCGACGACGCAATCACGACGCTGACCGAAGCGAACCGCTATCACGAAGACGTCTGGGCCGGCGCCTGATCTACGGGTAGAGCTCGGTGGCGATTGGCACCGGCACGCCGAGTGGCTTCGCAGTCTTGACCAACAGCGCCACGAGCTTCGCCTTCGTTACTGAAACCTTCGCGTGATACCGCCACGGATCTGTTGCCGCACTGGCACCAGACTTGAGCCACGCGATTGTCTTTTGATCGGCCACGACCGACTGGGTGTAGGCGAGCATCAGGTAGTGCTCCTGGAGCTTCTGCGAGGCAGGCGCCTGGAGATAAAGCTCGATGCGCTTGAGGGTCTGTTCGCGCTCGGCAAGCGTGTGTTGTCGAATTCGCTTGGCTGCCTCGGTGTTACTGATGGTGCCGGCATGGAAGGCGTCGAGCGTGTTATTGAGGTACCAGCGGGCCGGCGCCGAGCGAGCCATCTCGGCGAGCAC
>JBAXOM010000132.1:0-4927 GCA_037133215.1 Thermoleophilia bacterium
TGCCACCCGTGCTGAAGCGCATGGACGGGCTGCACGACCAAATGGTCAATGGCCGAATCGGCGAACTGGTGGTGGCTGCCGACAGCGTGTTGCCCGAACGACCGAGCACCTACTTCGCCCGCAACTGCTATGTGGGCGCAAGTTTTCCCTCGCTTGCCGATGCCGACTCGATGCGCACCATCGGAATTGATCGCATCATGTGGGGCAGCGATTATCCGCATCACGAAGCCAGCTCGCCCTTTAGCAAAGAGGCATTGCAGCTTGCGTTCTGCGACTTCACGCCAGCAGAGATGCACAGCATTCTTGGTGCAACCGCGGCCGACGTGTACGGCTTCGATCTCGAAGCACTCGCTCCGAACGCAGCGCTCTACGGCCCAACGGTTGGCGAAATCGCAACACCACTCACCGAAATTCCCTCTGCCGCTACGAGCCCTGCGTTTGCAGGCGGCCTGCGCACCTAGCTCAACGAGTTGAGAGTGCTTCGTCCTCACTGGTGAGGGTGAAGCTCACCGATACCGACACCCGCGATCCACGTTTGTCGGACAGTATCTCCGCGAGCCTCCATGCGGGCTCAGGCTTTCTCGGACCGGTGATCTCCAGATGCACTGTTGCGCCGCCCTTGGCAACCTGCGCATCGAGCGTGACGATGTGCACCGACGGATCCCAATCGCGAACCGATTGACCGACCTGCACCTCGAACGCCGTGTTGCGAATAACCCGCTGCGAGTAGACCGCCAGCGGGACCGTCACCGCGATGACCAAGGCGACCCAGATTGCGATACCTATGCCGGCTTGGGTGCGAGTGCCGCGCTTCGACCGGTCGGCGAATCCAAACCATGCCAACGCAACTGTTGCACCAAGCACCAATGCGCCGAGGTTGGTAACAAAGGCAAGCCCTGCCTGACGGAATGCGTCGCCATCGCGTGAGGCGAGGAACAATCCCATCGCTGCCAGCGGCGGTTCAAGCGTGACCGATACCGCTACGCCAGAAAGTGCGCCCGCTGCCTCGGTGCGCAGCGTGGCATAGCCCGCCGCAAGACCTGCGAGCAGTGCAATACCGAGGTCGAGTAAACCCGGTTTGGTCAGCGCCAACAGCTGCGACGGCAACTGCGCATCGGCGAGGCGCGGGGCGAACACCTTGCCCACGATGAACGACGACAACATGCTCATCGCGATGCCGATGGCCAACATCGCTCCCGCGTTCGCAAGACGCCGACCCCAACCGTGGATGAGCGCACCGGCAATTGCCAGCAACGAGGTGATGAACGGGCCCAGCAACATCGCCCCAATCACCGCAGGCGCACTGTTGAGCAGCAATCCCATGGAGGCGATCGCGCTCGACAACAAACTGAAGACGATGAAGTTTCGGGTGGCGGGACCACCCGGGCGGGCGCGGTCGTAGAGCGAATCTTCGACGAGCTTCCACTGTTCGTCGTCGATCCGTTTGCGAGCGAGGCCCATCAGCTCTTCACCGTCACTTGACCTGGAATCGAATTCGAGGTTGCTGGCCACGCGCGATCGATCTCGTGTAACACTGCGCTCAGGCGAGCCCCGCCGAGCCACGCTGCCATCCCCGTCCAAAACGCTGCGACCCCAACGCTTGCGGGCATGAGATCAGACGCATCGAATCTCAGCACGTCGGCGTCGCGCAGCCAGCCGGCCACGGAGCGATCAAGCTCCGACGAGTAGGCGTCGAGCGGAACCGTGGTGAGCGGCGAAACGAAGCTGCCGAGCTTGGCGCGCTCACGCGCCGCTTCAGCAGACGCGAGATACGCGGCGAGTTGATCGACGTTGGGGTCGTTGCTGAATCGAACCGACATCGTGCCGCCAACGATCAACGGCGCCTTGGCCCCATCGGCCGAGGGAAGCGGAAACGCCCAGAGATCAGCGGTGGGTCCAATGGCGGTTCGACCGCCAACGAGGCGCGGCAGAAAGCTCGCTTGCCGGTTCAACACACACTTGCTCGGCGAAGTAGTGAGCTGACGCGCTGCGTCGGTGACCGTGTTGCGAACAGCGGCTCGACTGCCGCCGTACACAAGCGTGTTGCTCAACGCAATGTCGCCAAATCGTTGTACCGCATTGGCGATAACCCGGTCGGAGAATGGAACCTCATGCGTGATCCAGCGGTCGTACACATCAGATCCGGCGAAACGCAGCACAAGGTCTTCGACCCAATCGGTAGCGACCCATCCGGTAGCGCCACCATCGCGAATGCCCAGGCACCACGGCGACAGTCCTGCGGCTACGACCTTGGCTAAGAGCGCATCGAGATCGTTCCACGATTGCGGAACCGTGAGCCCTAAGCGTGCGAACTCGCTCGGCGAGTACCAGACCAAGCTTTTGAGCGTGAGTTCGTACCACGATGCGTAGACCTGATTCTCGACAGTGGATAGACCCACGAGACGGGGATCGATGTGCTCGGTGGCCGAGGCCTTCAGCGCTGCGGTCCATGGGACCGCAAAGCCTTCGCTCACCAAGGTGGGTAACAGCCCGGGCTGAGGAAGCAAGGCCATGTCGGGTGCATCGCCGCGCCGTAGGCGTTCGAGCAGATCGGCCTCGAAGTTTGACGAACCGACGTACCGGACATTGATGCCGCTCGATCGTTCGAATTGCTGAACTGACGTCGTGAACGCATCGGCTTCAGAATCGCTGAGCGTGCCGAACACGGTCACGATCGGTCGGTTCGAACGAGATCCCGTGTCGTCGTTTGCGGCGCACGATGCAAGGCCAATGAGTGCACAAACCAGAACACACCCAGCCCGTAAACGGCGGCTTCGCTGCGTGAAGGTCGTCGGCAACACGCCGTTGACCGTAGTGCGCCCGCCATACCCCTCGGCAGGATGGCTGCTCGCCTCGGCGCGAATGACGGCGCGAATGACGGCGCCAGCGACGGCGAAATTCGTTCAAGATTCCGTCATGTTGTGCCGGATCTGTGCCGATACCGACTAAGAGTGAAGATCCGAATGTCAGGAGTCAGACAATGAGCACGCCCCCCATCCACGAATTGCTTGAGGAAATCATCGTCAACGTCGTTGATCCAGCAGCCGCTGACATCGACCAGAACGGCACATTTCCGCACGAGGCAATGAGTGCTCTCGGCAAGGCTGGACTGCTCGGCTTGCTCAGCAGTCCCGATGTCGGCGGCCGCGGTGGCTGGCTCGGCGAAGCAGCCCAAATCATTCGCCGTCTCGCTGCGAGTTGCGGCAGCACCGCACAAGTACTCGCAACGCATTACTGCGCCGCAGTGGTGATCGAGCAACTCGGCGACGAAGACATCCGTCGCGCCATCGGTGCCGGCCAACATCTCTCAACGCTGGCCTTTGCTGAGGCGGGCACAGAAGGCAACTTCTGGACCCCATCAGGAACCGCGACGCTCAACGACGACGGAGATGGCGTGTTTCTCAACGCCACCAAGGGTTCGCTCGTCTCGGCCGGCGCAGCTGACTCGTACATTTGGTCGAGCCTGTCGGTCGATGATCAGACAAGCACAACCTTGTGGCTCGTGCCTGCAGAGCTCCCTGGTCTCGAAACCGTCGAGGGCAGCGCGGCCACCGGTATGCGCGGCAGCTCGTCGAAACCAGTAGTGGCGACCGACGTGTTGCTGCCTGTGTCACTTCGTCTCGGCGAAGACGGCGCTGGCGTATCCATCATCTTTGGAGCGCTGCTTCCGCTCTTCCAGATCCTCAATGCGTCAGTCAGCCTTGGGCTCATGGACGCCGCCGTGTCACGAGCGATTACTCACGTGTCATCTAGCTCGCTCAGTGAGCAGCAATCGGTGCGTCGTCAACTCGCTCAGATGAAGAACCGTGCCGATGTTGCGAGCACGTTGGTCTCAGACGCCATCGTGTCGATGGCCACCGATCGCGTCGATGCGTCGCTGCGCATGCTGCAGACAAAGACCGTTGCTGGTGAGGCGGCGCTCGAGGTCACCGAAATGGCCACCCGTCTCGGCGAGACCGTGCCGTACTCCGACGACGTTGCCATCGATCGTCCGTTCCGCAACGCCCAGGCAGCCTCGGTGAGCGCTCCGACAACAATCGACCTCCAGGACTTCATCGGCCGCGCGTTGTGCGGCATGCCGCTGTTCGACTGACCCGCAACCCGTCGCGCTGCGACCCATGACGCCCGAAGTGGCGGCGCTCACGCCCTTCATGGGCGTGTACGCCGCAACTTCCGACGGCGCGCCACGCGTGTGACGTCGGGAGCCGCTTATTACAGTGGGCTGCCATGACACTTCTCGGCTACCAGATCCCCAACTTCAGCTACCCAGGCGTCGCTGCCGCCGACCTGTTCGATGTCATCAGCGCGCAAGCCAAAGAGGCCGAGGCTTCAGGGTTTGACACCGTGCTCGTGATGGACCACTTCTATCAATTACCCATGCTGGGCACCCCCGAGCAACCAATGATCGAGTGCTACGCGCTGTTGTCGGCGCTTGCACGCGAGACCAAGACCGTGCGACTCAGCGCGCTCGTTACGGGCAACACATATCGCAATCCAGCAGTGCTCGCGAAGACCGTGACAGCGCTCGACATCGTCTCTGGCGGCCGCGCCCAACTGGGTATTGGCGCCGGATGGTTCGAGCTTGAGCACACGGCTTACGGCATCGATTTCGGCACCTTCACCGATCGATTCGAGAAGCTCGAAGAGGCGCTACAGATCATCATCCCGATGTTGCACGGCCAGCGCGTTACGTTCACCGGAAAGCACTATCAAGTGGTCGATGCCTTCAACAGCCCGGCGCCGCTGTCGCGCATTCCGGTGATGATCGGCGGCGGCGGCGAGCGCAAGACGCTACGCATGGTGGCCCAATATGCCGACGAGTCGAACCTCATCGCCGACCGCAACGACATCCCACGCAAACTCGATGCGCTTGCCGAACACTGCGAAACATTGGGACGCGACCGTTCGCAAGTGACCGTGTCGTGGC
>JBAXOM010000133.1:0-4887 GCA_037133215.1 Thermoleophilia bacterium
GCACAATGCCGCGCAATGTGTTACGCAGCCATCAAAGCTCGACTCGATGCGGGTGAGGTGCTGCTGCTCGATGGTGGTGTCGGCACCGAGCTTGAACGGCGCGGTGTGGCCATGGATCCCGCTGCCTGGTGTGGGACCGCCACGCTTGGCAACGACGCCCTCCTGACGAAGATCCATCTCGACTACGCCCACGCGGGCTCCGATGTCATTACGGCCAATACATTCGCGTCGTCGCGCGTCATGCTCGGCGCGGCAGGGTACGCCGATCAGACACTCGAGATCAATAATCGCGCGGTCGAAGCAGCGCTACTCGCACAAAGCCAACTCGCCGAGGAAGGGCGCACCGTCGCCGTCGCCGGTTCGCTCTCGCACCTGATGCCGATGATCGAGGGTACGGCCACCGTCGACCCGTCGCTCGTGCCATCGCCTGAGGCAATCGGTGAGGCCTTTGCCGAGCAGGCGACGATCCTCAAGGCTGCCGGCGCCGATCTGATCCTGCTCGAGATGATGTATGAGCCAGGGCGCGCAGCACTTGCCGTCGAAGCGGCTCTCAGCGTCGGTTTGCCTGTCTGGTTTGGCCTGAGTGCACGGCGCGGCGAGGATGGCAGCGCTGTCGCCTTCCATCACTTCGAAGACATCCCACTCGACGAGATCGCACGGTTGATTCCCGCGACGGGTGTCGACGTGGCGGGCGTCATGCACACGCCTTCCGAGCTTGTCAGCGAATCGCTCCTAGCCGTCCGCGAACGCTTCGCTGGGCCGATGTCGGTCTATCCCGATTCCGGGCACTTCGAGATGCCAGGCTGGCGCTTCGTAGACATCATCGACCCGGACGTGCTGGAAGAGTTCTACGCAACCTGGATGCAGCATGGCGCGCGCGTACTCGGCGGTTGCTGTGGCCTAACCGTTCCGCATATCGAGGCTGCAGCGCGAGCACGCGCGGCCTTTACCACCTAGCGCTCTAGGCAGTGGGCTCGAGGCCTGCATCCTTCAACAGGCGGCGCAGATCCACGATCAGCTGCTTGTCGAGGTCGCCATGGCCAGGAGGTGCGATCGTGATCGACTCGTCACCAACGGTGATGTGGAACTTATCGTTGTGGCGCTCCTCAACGGTACCGACGGCCTTGAGCAGCGACTCGATCTCGCGCCAATGAATGTTGCCGGAGCGCTCATGGTTGAACAGGTTCTCGAGAGTGTTGCGATGGTGGTTCGAAAGGTGCTCAGTCATGTTCAACTCCAAAAAATGGCAGACGGTGATGCTGCACACTCAGTATAGATTCGCCGCGGGAAGCCCCCTACGATACATTCGCATCTACACACCGACTGTTGGCCAACAACAAGGAGTTTCTATGTCTCGTTTCCTCACGATTTTCTCGCTCTGCCTCGTGGCCCTGGCAGTCACCGCGACAGCGGCCTTTGCCGACGGCAGCCAGACGATCACGCCGACCAGCAAGCAGAAGACCGCCATCATCAAGGCTTGGTCGCAAGGTGGCAAGCCCGGCCCAAGCAAGTGCTACACCGTCGCGATTTCGAAGAGCAGTCCGTATCTCTCGGGACTGGCATTCAACACGAAGGCGTCGGGCTGCATGGCGTCCGCGTTTGATGGCACCTCGATCCTCTGGGGCCGCAACACCAAGTGGAACCTGCTGACGGGCGCGAGCAGCATGGGAAGCAGCGACTGCACGGCTCTCAAGAGCCTGATGGGTACCAATGGTTGGCAGGACCTCGCCGGCTTCGTCTCCGGCCTCGGCTGCCAGAACGTCGACTAGTTGAGGTGTGTGTGCGGGTGGGGTACAGGCCCCACCCGCACACGCATGCTCGTTTCTAGCCCGCGATTGGTTGCGGGAGCGACGACGTCGGTGTCGAGCACGTCGTCACCGACGCTGGCACAAATGCTGGCGTCGCAGCACTGGCACAGGCCGATACGGCAAACATGTGCAGCGTGCCGTCCGTGCCGAGCGCGTAGAGCCGGCCTGCATAGCCCGGCTCGATCATCCATGCCGGTGCAGATGGACCATTGACTGCCGACTGCGCCAGGGTCGTACCCGTTGCCTCGTCTGCCCACAACACACTCTCGGTCCACTGGCCCGAGTTGGCATTTACGGACGTGAACGCGGACGGGAGGTACTGCGAGATTACGACGCGGTGATTCGCCGGGCCGATCGTGTCGAAGTAGTCCGACGTGCGCCAATCGGGTCGACTCCACGCGATCTTCATGACGCCCGTCGACTGGTTGAGGTGCATCGCGAAGACGCCCCCAACAAGCCAGTCCTGCATGAAGAACATGTTGTTTTCTGGATCGGTCGAGAAGCTTGCTGGCTGCTCACTGACGACGCCCGCTGGCAGCGTGCGGCCCCATGGGCAGTAGCGGTGCCAGACGTTGGCGTTGGTTTGACTGACAGCGACTGCGCAGATCGGCACGGTCGTCGACGTGATCGCGTTGGAGTTGAAAATCACCCAGTTGCCGAGGGGCACGGGTGCATCGCCAGCGCCCTGGCCAGGCAAGAGGTACGTGGGAGTCCACGTGGTGTCTTGCGTCAGTTTCTTCGTCGCCGGGTTCCAGATCACACGAATGCCCTTCGTGGCGCCGGCGAGATACATGTACGTCTTGCCGAGCTTGCTCACGAGCGTGGGGCGTGCTGTCACGGCCTGGTCGAGCTCGATCGAGGCGATCGTCTTGAGCGTGACTGGGTCGGCCGCAATGACTGTCGTGTTCGGCTGAGGTCCGAAGTGGGGGATGCAGAACGACATCGCGTTGCTGCCCTGGATCGGACAGCCAGGAGAGCGGGTCTGCGTCTTCATGAGGATCGCCCCGCCAGCATCGGGCGAGACCGCAAAGCCATCAAGGTTGACGTCGACAGGCTCACCGGCACTGAGCGTCTGCTGTTGCGAGACGACGATCGCACCGGTCTTTGGATCGAGTTTGTAGATCGTCGGCCCGACAACAGCATCGACCCAGCCGCCCTTGACGACCGCCATGCTCGGCGGCAGGATCCACTGTCCGGGAAGCAGCGGCAGGAAGGTTTTCCAGACCTGCTTGCCCGTATTCGGGTTGAAGCGCGCGACGTACGGCCCAGCGGTGTAGCCCGCGATCGGCGTGCCAGGTGCGCCACCAAAAAGAAAGGCCTGATTTGGCCCACCAAAGACGACGATCTGGATACCACCGGGATAGACGTGAGGCGACAAGAACTGAGCCACTTGGTTTCTGCCGGTCAGCGAACCGGTGAAGGTCGCGCACGGCTGGAGTCCACTGTGGATACCGTCCGTCACTTCGGGCGATCCGATCGCCGGGGCGTAGTTCGAATAGTTGTTCGCAGGATCTGCCGCGTAGCTCTTGATGCAGGCGACCTCGGTGCTGATTGCGGATGGATCGCCCTGCTTCGCCGAGGTGACCGGCGGCGGTGTCGTGCTCGACGAGTCGTTCGCGGCCTGGGCGAGACCCGTCGTGGCAAAGACGGTCCCGACAATCACCAAGATCAGGAGTAGGCTCGGGCGCCTACGTTTTGTGGTCCAAGAAATCGTGTCAACACTATTCATCGTGGCCTGAGGCTTTCTAAGGGGAACTGCGTATCAACGACACTAACGCTTGGAGCAAGTCCGTGCACAGAGGCCAGGTACACCGCTGCGCGTGTACCTGCCGAGGCAACGGGCACAACCCCGCTACCCTTCTCGCCGTAGGGCCCGTAGCTCAGGGGATAGAGCACCAGGCTTCGAACCTGGGTGTCGCACGTTCGAATCGTGCCGGGCCCATCGCGGCGACAGGATTCGACTGTCGGGTGGCAAACGTGCGAATCTATGAGTATGGATAAGAAGCAGGACACCGCGGACAACTCTTTGCCACTGTCGCTGCCGCCGATCAACATCGAGCCGCTCGACGACTGGCTGCACGTGCGCCCGTCGATGGATGACGAGAACACGAGCAACCTGATCTTGCCCGCCACCGTGCAGATGAACCGCCTCGAGCGTGTGATCGTTTTGGCTGCTGGCTCCGAGGTGACGGACATTGGTGCAGGCGATCTCGTCTTGCTCTTGCCCGGCCACGCGGTCGAATTGCGGGACAGCACGAAGATCGTGCAGCGCGAGTTCGCCATCGCTCGCGTGCGTGACTAGCGTGCACGCTGCCCCCGATCCGGCTGAGCTGCGCGACCTTGCCGCTTCCGCTGCGCGGGAGACCGGAGCACTACTGCTGCATCACGCCGAGCGTGGCCTGCGTGGGCTCGACACGAAGTCGACTGCTACCGACATGGTCTCGGACGCCGATCGTGAGGCCGAGGAGTTGCTCGAGCGGCTGCTGATGACGGCCCGGCCGGACGATGCACTGCTTGGGGAAGAGGGCGCTGGTCGGACTGGCACGACCGGTCTGCGCTGGGTGGTGGACCCGCTGGACGGCACGACGAACTTCGTCTTTGGCTACCCGCACTGGGCCGTCTCGGTAGCGGTCGAGGACGAGCATGGCGTGTTGGCAGGAGCGATCTACGATCCGTCGCGCGACGAACTGTTTGCCGCCGCTCGGGGAATGGGCGCGACGCTCAACGGCAAGGCGATCCACACTCGTGCCACCACAGAGCTTGGCCAGGCACTGATCGGGACGGGCTTTAGCTACAACGCGCAGCGTCGAGCAGCACAGTCGATCCAAGTTGCCAGCCTGATTGGTCAGATTCGCGACATTCGGCGGGCTGGAGCAGCCGCACTCGACCTCGCTTGGGTGGCGTGCGGGCGCATCGATGGTTTTTGGGAGAGCGACCTCAACCCGTGGGACTGGGCGGCTGGTTCGCTGCTCGTACTCGAGGCTGGTGGCCGTTGGCACTGCGAGCCCGGGCCACTGGGCGTGGATCAGACCGTTGCCGCGTGTCCCGGCGTGTTCGACGAGTTGGCGCGTCTCGTCGC
>JBAXOM010000134.1:0-4725 GCA_037133215.1 Thermoleophilia bacterium
AGCTCTTTGCCCTCTGCGATGTTCTTCAGGAGGCGGCGCATGATCTTGCCGGAGCGCGTCTTGGGGAGGTCGGGGGCGAACAGCAGGAGGCCCGGGCGGGCGAACTTGCCGATGTCTGCAGCGACGTGGGCGGAGAGGTCCTTGCGGAGCTCCTCGGTTGGCTCGTTGCCATCGCGCAAGATGACGAAGGCCGCGATCATCTCGCCCTTGATTGGGTCGTCCGCACCAGTCGCGGCGGCCTCGGCAACCGCCGGATGTCCCACCAGCGACGACTCAATCTCGGTCGTCGAGATGCGATGGCCCGCCACGTTGATGACATCGTCGACGCGTCCGAGCAGCCAGATGTCGCCATCGGCATCGGTGCGGGCACCGTCGCCCGTGAAGTACACGGTCGGACCATACTGGCTCCAGTAGGTGTCGATGTAGCGCTGGTCGTCGCCCCAGATCGTGCGCAGCATCGAGGGCCACGGGCGCTGCAGTGTCAGGTACCCACCGCCGCCGATGGCGACCTCGTTGCCCTGCTCATCGACAATCACGGGCTTCATCCCTGGCAACGGTCCAATCGCTGAGCCAGGTTTGGTCGTCGAGAGCCCTGGCAGTGGCGAGAGCACGATCGAACCCGTCTCGGTCTGCCACCACGTGTCGACGATCGGACAGCGTTCGCCGCCGACGTGCTCGTGGTACCAAATCCACGCCTCGGGATTGATCGGCTCGCCGACCGTGCCGAGCAGGCGCAGCGACGAGACGTCGTACTTCTCGACGGCGGCCTCGCCGGCCTTGATCAGCGCACGAATCGCAGTTGGTGCCGTGTAGTAGATCGAGACCTTGTGCTTGTGCACGATCTCCCAGTGGCGCTCCCACGTCGGGTGCTCGGGCGTGCCCTCATAGATGATGCTCGTCGTGTGGTTCGCGAGCGGGCCATAGACCACGTACGTGTGTCCGGTCACCCAGCCGCAGTCGGCCGTACACCAGTAGACGTCGTTGCCTTGGATGTCGAAGACCCACTGGTGCGAGAGCATCGCGCCGAGGAGGTAGCCGCCCGAGGTGTGGACGATGCCCTTCGGCTTGGCGGTTGTACCCGACGTGTAGAGCATGAACAGCACGTCCTCGGCGTTCATTACCTCCGGCGCGCAGCGTGGCTCGGCTGCCGCCATCGCGTCGTGCCACCAGGTGTCGTGGTCGTGCCAGGCGACGTCTTGCTCGGTGCGCTTGACGACGAGCACGTGCTCGACGCTCGGACAATCGGCAACGGCCTCGTCGACGATGTCCTTGAGTGGGATAATCGAGCCGCGTCGCCAGGCGCCGTCGCCGGTGATGACAAGGCGGCAGGTTGCGTCTTGGATGCGGTCGGCCAGCGCGTTGGCTGCAAACCCACCGAAGATGACGGAGTGGATCGCGCCAATGCGGGCACAGGCCAGCATCGCGATCGGCAACTCGGGCACCATGCCGAGGTAGATCGCAACGCGGTCGCCCTTGCCGACACCGTGCGCCTTGAGCGCACTGGCCGCGCGCTCGACGTCTGCCAGTAGCTCGGCGTAGGTGATGACGCGCTCGTCGCCGGGCTCGCCGATCCAGGTGTAGGCGACCTTCTCGCCGCCGCCACTATCGACGTGTCGGTCGAGGCAGTTGTACGAGAGATTGAGCGTCCCGTCGGCAAACCAGCGATAAAACGGAGCGTTCGAATCGTCGAGCGACTCTTTTGGCTCGCTGTACCAGCTGATCTGTTCGAGCGCGCGTCGATGCCAGAAGCCGGCGAAGTCCGCGTCGGCCTCATCGTGCAGCGAACGATCGGTGATGCGCGCGTGTTGGACGAAGCCTGCGGGCGGCGGTACGCGCCGCGTCTCGTCAAGATGGGCCTCAATCGCATCACTCATGGCACTGCCTCCTTCTCCGCTTCACCGGAAGGCTACCCCGAATTGCCTGCTCCCGTGTACCGTTTTGGTTGTGAAACTCCGCCCAAGCACCCTTGTTGCTGCGCTGATCACGATCGCCCTCGCCTCACTCGCGGTGGGCTTTGGTGCGGCGGCGGCCGATGCACCCGGCACTGCGCCCGAAGGGCGCGCCGCTGGCTTCGTCTTGCAGGTGCGCATTCCCGGCCTGGCACCGATCACCCACGCCCCTGTGATCTCGCGTGGAGGCTCGGCGACGGCGAGCGGTGGTTTTGCCACGCAGCCGGACCCTTCGATTGCCTCGGTGATCACCTCCGACTCGACGACCAATGTTGCGGTGACGGCCGATGCCGCCCGCGGCGACTCAACGACCCGCGCTGCCGGCGTCACCCTGCTTGACGGTCTGATCACCGCCACGACGGTTACCTCCCAAGCCGCCGCCGGCGCGATCACCACCGCGGAGGCCCAGAGCGGTCTGCAGTCGACCGTCGAGGGCCTCGTGGTTGCCGGCCAGCCGATCGTCGCCACGCCGAACCAAATCGTGCCGATCGCGGGCATTGGCGACCTTGTCGTCGAGGAAGAGGTCAATGCCGTCAGCGGGCCACAGGCCGCCCGCACCTTCGC
Source organism: Thermoleophilia bacterium (assembly GCA_037133215.1). Classification (GTDB taxonomy): domain Bacteria; phylum Actinomycetota; class Thermoleophilia; order Gaiellales; family F1-60-MAGs149; genus F1-60-MAGs149. The sequence continues at coordinate 2,514 of JBAXOM010000134.1, forward strand.
GATTGCTCTGCACCTGCGCGTGCGGCAGGAGTACCGCGGCCTCCCTGCCGGGACAGAGATCCTCGTCGGCTATGCCGATGCGGGCGCGGCCGTGCCAGATCCGACGTCGTTGACGTCGGCAATACCAAGCATCGACCTCGCCCCCGCCGTCACCGCTCCGATCGCCATCGGCTCGGGCTCGAACTCCGAAGACCCACCGCCAGGCGGCTTTACGACGCACCCGCCGATCACCGCCGAGCACCAGCAAGAGCTTCTACAGGGCGGCTTTATGTTCCCCGTGCTGGGCGCGACGGCGAACGATTTCTCGAACGACTTCGGCAACTTCCGCGCCGATACGGGCTTCCACCAGGGCATCGACATTTTTGCCGCCGCCGGCACCCCAATCTTGGCGATCAACGACGGCGTGGTCTCGAGCGTTGGGTGGAACACGCTTGGTGGCCGTCGCTTCTGGCTGACTGATCGATGGGGCAACGAGTACTACTTCGCGCACCTGTCGGGCTTCTCACCGCTCGCGAAGGAAGGCCAGCAGGTCAAGCGTGGCGACGTGATCGGCTTTGTCGGCAACAGTGGTGACGCCCGCACCACCTCACCTCACCTCCACTTCGAGATGCACCCCGGCGGCAGTTGGGCCGTGCCGCCGTATGCCTACGTCATGACCTGGCTGACCGGCGTCCAGCAGCCGGTTGACCCGCCGTCGACGACGGTGCCTGATCCGGGCACAACCACCGCTGCCACAACGACAGCGGCGAAGCCGAAGCCCAAGCCGAAGCCGCTCGCGCCGATTGAGACGCTGCCTGTCACAACGACGACTCCGCCGCCTGCGACAACCGCTCCGGCTGCACCTGCACCACCTCCGCCCGCGACGACGGCGCCTCCCGCCACGACAGCGCCAGCGCCCACGGGTAGTACCACGGGCACGACCACGGGCGGCACCACAACCGACGCCATTACGGGTACGGGTACCGGCTTCGGCGGCTAGCGCCGGCGAGCCGCGCGCTCCCAACAGGTAGCGTTCGTCTCATGGATCTTGATGCCGCTAATGCTGTCCTGCTCGAACGGGGCGCTCCCGCGTATCGCGTGGCGCAGATGCGGCAGGCGATTACGCGCGAGCTGATTACCTCGTGGGACGAGGCCTTGACGCTACCGAAGGACCTGCGCGTCGCTTTGTCCGAGGCCGCACCGGCGAGCGAGATGACGATTGAGGATGTGCAGCGCGCGAAGGACGGCACCGTCAAGGCGCGTTTTGCCACGGTTGATGGCTTCCCCGCCGAGGCCGTCTTGATGCGCAGCAAGGACCGCCATACGGTCTGCCTCTCGTCGCAGTCGGGCTGCGCGCTTGCGTGTACGTTCTGCGCCACGGGCACGATGGGCTTTGGTCGGTCGTTGACGAAGGGCGAGATTTTCGAGCAGCTGCTCTGGGCTGCGCGGACGGCGCGTGAGAGCAACGCGAAGGTCCGTAACGTCGTGATGATGGGCATGGGCGAGCCGCTGCAAAACCTCGACGCCGTGCTCGATTTTTGCCACATGACGAACGACCCCGACGGCTTTGGCCTGGGTGCCCGTTCGATCGCGATCTCGACGGCTGGCTGGATTCCTGGCATAGACGCGTTGATCAAGGAGCCGATGCAGGTCAAGCTCGCGATCTCGCTGCACGCGCCGGACGATGCGTTGCGTTCCGAGCTGATGCCGATCAATCGCCGCTACCCGATCAAGGACCTGATGGCCGCCCTGAAGCGCTACCGCCAGGCCACGAAGCGGCGCATCTACGTCGAGTACCTCTTGCTCAATGAGGTCAACGATCGTGTTGAGCAGGCCGAGCGCCTTGCCGACCTGCTCTACGCCAATTTGCCGGGCGGGACGCACGTCAATTTGATTTGGTACAACCCGACCGGTTCGGGCATGACTGCCTCGGCGCCGGATCGCGTCGCGCGCTTCCAGGCCGTCTTGGAGAAGCGCAAGATCGAGCACACGCTGCGCCGCTCGAAGGGTGCCGACATCGATGCCGCCTGTGGCCAGCTCGCCGTTCGCGGGATTCAGGAGGCAAAGCAGAAGGCGCGTGAGGAGCGAGCCCAGGCATGAGTTGGAGCCCGCTCGACTGGGCCCGCAGCACGGGCATTGAGCCCGGCGCGCCAGGCACGCTTCCGCCGCTTGGGCCCACGCCACCGGGTGGTGTGATCAGCATCGACCGCACGGCCCAGCTGGCTCGCGTGCA
>JBAXOM010000135.1:0-4650 GCA_037133215.1 Thermoleophilia bacterium
GTAGATAACGCTGCCGATCGCTCGATCCATCGAGGCATCGCAGGCAAATTCGACGAGCGTCTCGGCATCGGCTCCCTCAATCGAGATCTTGCCAAAGCTGGACAGGTCGATGATGCCGACCGCCTCGCGCATCGCACGATGCTCTTCGCCGACGAGGTCGAAGAAGGGAGGCTTGCCCCAGCCCCATTCGCGCTGATCGGCGCCCATGCGGCGCCAAGGCTTGCCAGGATCGATGTAGTCGGCGCGCTCGAAGCCCGACTTGACACCGAACACCGTGCCGGCCTCTTGAAGTCGTCCGTGCAAGGCGGAGAGCCGCGTCGGGCGACCCCACTCGTCTTGATCAAACGGATAGCGAAGGCGGTAGTAGTAGCGGTAGGCCTCTTGCGCCGCAATTGCCGCGTGCTGCGGATCGCGGTAGACCGAACCGAAACGCCACGGCCGATAGCCCGACACGTCGAGCTCGGTCTCGCCCGTCGTGATCCACTCGGCAATCGTTTTGCCAATACCACCTGCGCCACCAAAGCCATTCAGCGACAGCCCTGCGGCCATCCAGAAACCAGGCACACCAGGCATCGGCCCAAGCAGCGGGTTGCCGTCGGGCGTCATCGCATCGGGATGGCAGACCAGGCTGACGACGCCGGCCTTCTCGAGGAAGGGAAAGCGCCGAATCGCGCCCTCCATCAACTGTGCGAAGCGCTCCTCACTCGGCGGCAGGGAACGCGCGCTGTGCTCCCACGGCACGCCATCGACCCACCGCGACGGCGCGTCGGGCTCGTATCCACCAAAGAGAATGCCGCCCGCCTCGGACTTGCCGTAGACGAGATTGTCGGGATCTCGGAAGCACGGCATGTCTCGCGGCAACTCGAAGCCATCGACCGCGTGGAGCGCGATGTGCTGATGATCGACCGGCGTCGACGGCACCCACGTGCCAACCATCGCGGCGATCCGCGGCGCCCATATGCCCGCAGCATTGACGACACAGGGCGTTGCGATGCGACCCTGCTCGGTCATGACTGCGGTGATCTCACCGTGCGCGCCTCGCTCAATCGCCGTCACACGGCAGTGCCCTCGAATCTCGACGCCGAGATCGCGGGCGGCGTTCGCCAACGCGTACGTTGCACGGTGTGGATCAAGCCAACCGTCCTGCGGGACCCAGAGGCCGCCAAAGAGACTCTCGGGCGAGGCGGCCGGCATCTTCTCGAGCGATTCCTCGGGCGAGAGTAGATCGACCTCCATGCCGATACCGCGGGCCCGCGAGGCGCCGCGCTTCATCTCGGCCAGTTGCTCGGGGGACGACGCAATCCGCAGCGAACCCGTCGTCTCGAAGACCTCTAGCTCGTTGAACAGCTCGATCGAATACTTCCGAAACCGCATCATCGTCTGTGAGGGATTGAACTGCGTGACCAGACCGGCGGCATGACACGTGGACCCACTCGTCAACTCGCCCTTCTCGATCAGTATCACCTGTCCAGCGCCTGCTTTTGCCAGGTGATAGGCGATGCTCGCGCCCGTCACTCCCCCACCAATCACAACAACGTCGGCCTGGTCCATCGGTGCTCCTAGAGCAGCACGCGGCTGCGGTTGGGGTCGTAAAACGGTTTGAGTGACGCGTCGACGGCGAAGCGTTGACCATTGACTTCGACGGCGTAGGAGCCGTCGTTGATCCACGCGGCGCTGACGCCCTCAGGGTTGCGCGCGTAGCCGAGCGCCACGGCTCCACCAACGGCGTGGCCATAGGCCGCACTCGTCGTGTAGCCGAGTGGATCGTCGTTGCGCCAGAGTCGCTCGCCACCCCAGAGGGTGATGCCTGGCTCGGTGGCCATAAACGCCACGAGGCGCTTGGTCAGTGCATCGGGGCCTGCTTCGCGCTGCGCGAGTAGTGCCTCGCGACCCACGAAACCGGCGGGAGTGTCCCAGGCGATCGCAAACGATAGACCAGCCTCGATCGGCGTCTCATCGGGCGAGAGCTCGTGCCCCCAGGCGCGGTAGGCCTTCTCGAGGCGCAGCGAGTTGATCGCGTAGTGCCCCGCCAACTGCGCACCGTGGTCGGGCGCAGCTGCGAGCACTGCCTCGAGCACCGTTGTCGCTTCAGCAGCAGGGACGTGCAACTCCCAGCCGAGCTCGCCGACGTAGGTCACGCGCGCAGCGTGGACACTGGCACCAGCGATGCCGAGCTCGCGCACGGCTCCAAACGGGAAGGCCTCGTTCGAGAGGTCGCCATCGACGAGTGGCTGGAGCAGCGCCCGGCTGCTGGGACCCATCACGCTCAGCACGGCCGACGCGGCGGTCACATCCTCGACGGTGCAGTCGCTGCCCTCGGCTCCACGTCGTACGTGCCAGAGATCGCGGATGCGCTGGGCGGTGCCGGTGATCAGGCGAAAACGATCCTCTGTGAGCCGCAGCACGGTTAGGTCGCTAAAGAAGCGGCCACGCTCGTCGAGCATTGCCGTATAGACCAGCGTGCCCGGATCGACATCGACGTCATTGGCACAGAGCCGATTCAACACGCGCACGGCGTCGACTCCAGTGACCTCGATCTTGCCGAAGCCCGACTGGTCGAAGATCGCGGCCGACTCGCGACAGGCGAGGTGCTCCGCGCGATGCTCGGCAAACCACGATTGCCGACCGAAGGAGTACTCGACGGTCGGGGTGGTACCGACATCGCCAAAGAAATTCGGGCGCTCGATCCCGGCCTTCTCGCCGAACCACGCTCCATGCGCCTTGATCACGTCGTGTACCGGCGAGGTGCGCAGCGGACGCCCAGTCAACAGTTCGCGATTGGGGTAGGCCATCAGATAATGCGTGCCCAGAGCCTCGGTGACACGCTGACGCAGATACTCAAGATTGTTCTGCTCGGGTGCGAAGCGTGCCGGGTCGACCATGCTCAGGTCGTACGGCGGATACCCGTCGATCATCCACGCAGCCAGCGCCTCTCCGACTCCGCCACCAAAGGCCATGCCGGCGGAGTTCATCCCCGCACAGACCCAAACACCGGGGACGTTCGGAGCCGGTCCGAGCATGAAGTTCGCGTCGGGGGTAAACGACTCTGGACCATTGACGAACCGTTCGAAGCCAACCTCTTCAAGAATCGGTAGCCGATGTAGGCCCGCTTCGAGGGGTGGCCCAAAATGGTCCCAATCGTCCTCCAGCAGTTGGAACGAGAAGGGGTGCGGTACGGGATCGACCTGCCACGCCTTCGTGACGGCCTGAAAGGCACCAAGCCGAATCTTGTTGTGCACCGTCAAGTAGTACGTGCAGCCATCGGCATCGCGCGTGCACGGATACATGTCGATGTCGCCGGCAATCGGGTTTGAATCGGCGTAGTGATGCTCGACGGGGGCCAACGGAATGTTGATCCCAAACTTCTGCCCCAAGTCTCGCGACCACATGCCACCGGCCAGCACGATCTCCTCAGCCTCCAGCACGTCACCCGACTCGAGCAACACTCCGGTGGCGCGACCGTTTGCAACTTGGAGACCCGTCACGCGCACGTGTTCGCAGATCGTGGCGCCACGTATCGCAGCACCCTTGGCGAGCGCCCGAGCCACGCCTGCCGGTTCGACCTTACCGTCGTCGGGAATGTGCAGGCCACCGACTAGGTCGTCGCCGTACTGCAACGGGAAGAGGTCGATTGCCTCTTGCTTGCCGACCATGTTGACGTCGATCCCGAGGTGCTGAGCCATCGCACCCGTGCGGCGGTACTGGAACATCCGCTCCTCGTTGCGCGCCACGTAGAGCGTCCCGCACTGGCGCCAGTCGACGGCCTCGCCGGTCTCGGCTTCTAGCCCGGCGTAGAGCTTGGCCGACGCGTCGCACATTTGCGCAAACGTGCTGCTGGTACGGAGACGGCCAACCATCCCGGCTGCATGCCACGTCGTGCCGCCACCAATCTCGGTCTGCTCGAGCAGCACCACGTCTTGCTCACCCGCTTTGGCAAGGTGATACGCGATGCTGGCGCCAATCACACCACCGCCGATGATGACGATGCGTGCGCGACTCGGTACAGTTGCACTCATGAGGACACCTGTCTGGACATGTAGAACTCAAGGTCGCAGACTTGTCTAGTCATGTCAAGAGACAAGGCGACGACGTTCTCCGGGCTGTTACCCGCCGCTTCGCTGCGCTCGACGACGCCCAGGCCGCGCACGTACGTCTCGCCGCGGCACTACGCGAGACGATCGACGCCGGCGACCTTCGCCCCGGCGACCCACTGCCTGGCGATGCCGCTTTGAGCGACGCGATAGGCCTGGCGCGCGGCACAGTTCGCCAGGCCGTTGGCACGCTCCGTGGCGAAGGTCGCGTGCAGACGCGTCAGGGCGCACGCACCACCGTGCTGACCCGCCCGCGCCTGCAGCCGTTCTCCGAGCTGCTCTCCTTCTCGGCCTGGGCGCGCACGATCGATGCGGTCCCGAGCGCACGCGTCGTCGAACTCGTCCGAGGAGCCGCGGGCGACACCGCGGCGGATGCACTCCACCTTGGGCGTGAAGTAAGCGCGTGGTCGCTGCTGCGCGTTCGTCTGCTCGATGGAGAGCCGACGCTCGTCGAGCGAGCGACCTACCCCGAGACGATTGGCGCACTCCTCGTCGACGCCGACCTCGAGCGCGGTTCCGTCTACGCGGCCCTCGCCGAGCACGGCGTCATCGTGGCCTC
>JBAXOM010000136.1:0-4470 GCA_037133215.1 Thermoleophilia bacterium
CACATCTCGTCGTACGAGAGGCGGTTCTCGGGATCGCCCTTGGCGAACTCGAGGCTCGCCTCCAGTAGACGACCATCGGTCGTGGTGATCTTCATGTCACACGGCCAGATCGCCGGATATTTAACATCGAACTCAGGACGCACGACCGCAACCGTGCGCTCGGCAACGGCCAACACGCCCGCGTCGGACATCGTCGGCTCGGCGTACTCCGCAAGCGTCGCCTGACCCTTCTCGATTCCGAGACCAACGGCGTACGGCAGCGAGAACTGCGCGTCGACATCGTTGGTCGGACGAATCTTGCGATCGCGAGGCTCGACAACGATGCCAATGGCAGCCGTCACGACACCAACCTCGATCGACTCGATATCGGCCACCGAGATGCCGTGCTCGCGCTGCAACTTGACGGCCAGATCGATCGGACCCTGGTTGTAGCGACAGCACGCGTGCGGCTTGACGCTCGTTGCGGACAGCTCGAACGGTGCGCCGAGATTGTCGGTCAGACGAGCGAGGTGCTCCGTGCTGCCATAACCGCGCAGGAGTCCATCGCGGCCGTCAAACGGCTGAGAGGGTCCTGTAAAGCCGTTCTGAGCGAGCCGAGCCGCGATATAGCCGGCATGGCTAGCCCAACCCGGATGGAAACGCTTCGTCCAGGCACCCTCAGCGAGGAACTCTGTGCGCCCAGCGGCCTCACTGGCAGCAATACCGAAGGCGTGTGCGAGCTGCTCTTCGTTGAGGCCAATCAGCTTGCCGACCGTCGCCGCAGTGGCGAACGGTCCGACAATTGCCGTGGGGTGAAACCCCTTCGCGTAGACATCCTTCGGATTGAGTGCTCGTCCAAGCCGGCAGGCCACCTCGTAGCCAGCGACGACCGCAGCAATGAACTCCGTGCCGCTTGACCCTTCGAGCTCGGCAGCCGCCAACGCCGCTGGAATCACGACGACGGCAGGGTGCAACGACGAAGCCGAGTGCGTATCGTCGAGCTCGATCGAATGGGCAGCGATCGCGTTCGAGAAGACCGCCCATTCGGGACGCGCAGGTCGCTTACCGACGACAGCAGTCAGCTGCGAGCCAGAGTCCGCACCCATTGCCGCCAACGTGGCATCGACGCTCGGCATGTTCTCGACCACGCCACCGCGAGCCGCAGTGCCGAGGTGGTCGAGGATCAATTCGCGTGCGTAGCTCTCGGTCCCAGCATCAATGTCCTCGTACTGGAGTGCAAGCACCCAGCGCGCGAGGTCTCGTGCAATCACGGAACGACCACGATCTTGCCGAAGTGCCCACGGCTTTCCATCCGCTCGAAGGCCTTGCGGATGTCCTCGAGTGGCACCTCAGAGTCAACCAGTGGCTGTAGTTTGCCATCGGCCACCATCTGCAGGACCGTCTCGTACTCGCCCTTGGTGTACGTAAACGAGCCGATGATCTGCCACTGCATGCGGAACAGCGGAATCATGTCGACCTCGACAACTTCGCCCGAGTGCCCACCGCACGTCACGAGGCGACCGTCCTTGGCCAGCGAGTTGAGGCCCGCCTTAAAGAGATCGCCACCAACATGCTCGTAGGTCAGGTGCACGCCGCCACCGTCAGTGATGCGCATGACCTCTTCGACGATGTCCTGCTTGGTGTAGTTGATGCCATGGTGCATGCCGAGCTTAGTGGCCGCAGCCAGCTTGTCGTCACCCGACGAGGTGCCAATGATCCGAGCACCGCTCATCGCAGCAAGCTGTACAGCCGCAGAACCAATGCCCGAGCCGACCGAGTTGATCAGCACCGTCTCGCCGACCGCCAGACGACCACGTGTGAAGAGCATGTGGAAGGCCGTACCGAAGGCGATCTGCGTAGCGGCGGCATCGGCGTACGACAGACCGTCAGGAATGCGCACGAGATGGCTTTCGGGGATCGCGCTGTACTCGGCGTAGCCACCGGGACGTGTGATGCCGATGAAGTCGTTGGCGGCGAGGTTCTCGCGGCCCGTGCGCGCGTAGTGGTTATTGAGGTCGATGCCCATCAGATACGGGGCGACGCGATCGCCGATCTTCCATTCGTCCGAAACTGCCGAACCGACCTCGGTGATCTCACCAGCCAACTCCAGGCCGAAGACGCCGCCTGGATCGACGGGGAAACGTGAGATACCCTCGCGGAAGTCCACATCGAGGTGGTTGAGCGCGCACGCTCCCACCTTGATCAGCACCTCATGCGGTGCGGGCTTCGGGACGTCGATGTCCTCGACGACGATCTTGTCGATTCCACCAAATTCATGAAACAGCGCTGCGCGCATGGCTTTCTCCTCCGTCTCGCGTTACGCGAAAGTATCGCCGCCCATGGCTGCTCGGTCAAACCCTACGCATTGTGTGGGTTTACGCCACCACGCGCGCCGAGGTACATACCCGCACCCGCGATCAACGTAATCGTCGCCGCGAAGATCCACGCTGCGCTCCAACCCCAGTGATCGGCAAGGAAGCCCAGGATTGGTGGAATCACCACCACGCCGGAGAACACGCAGCGGAGCGACCAACCCGTCAGGCGCCCGACGTGCGTGACGGGCACGGAGTTGGCGACCAGTGCGAGGAAGACGCCGTTCCAGCCGATGCTGGACAGCCCCACCAGCACGAAGCACGGCCACAGCCATGCCCCCGTCGGTAGGACGGCCATGCCGACCAGTCCAAAGGCAGCTACAAACGAGGTGATCAGGAGCCCCGTCCAGCGATTCTCTCGGAACCAGCGGTCAGAGATGACGGCCCAGCCGAGCCGACCAACGGTTCCGCCAACCATCATCACGGCGAACGAGACACCGGCGATCGCCAAACCGTACCCATGCGCCTCGGTCAGAAACAGTGCGGTGTACGCCATGAAGCCCTGCTGCACGCCCGCCATCAAGAAGCCGAACGCACCCACTCCGAGACGCCACCCAGAGCGGACGTGCAACTTCTCCATCACCTCCGAGTGGGTCGCGCGCGGCCCAACCTGATGCTTGAGATTGTCGCGCGTCACCACGATCAGCCCCGCCACGACCAAGGCGCCAACGACAGGCGCGAGCAGCGACAGGCGCCAGCCGAAGTGATTCGCAAGCGCCGGCAGAGTCAGGCCAGCGATCAGTCCACCGAGCGTCACGCCGATCTGTTTTGCGCTCATCACGAGCCCTTGGTTTGCACCGTCTGCTGCCCCACGCACGATCACGTTGGTTGGTGGCGTGATGCAGCCGTAGGCCAAGCCGACGCCGAACATCGCGACGACGAACAGCCACGTCCACGGCGCACTTGAGGCGATCGCCTCGGTCACTGCGATGCCGACCATGGCGATGAAGAGGAGTCGGACAGCACCCAGTCGATCGGTCAAGTGCCCCGAGGGCGTGCTGGCGACGGCGGCACCGCCGAAGATGGCGGCGGTAATCAGCCCAATGCCGGCGTTGCTGATTCCGAGGTCGGCGCGAATCAGCGGTGCGATCGGTGCGATTGAGAGCGTGGCGTACGCGCCCATCATCAGTGCACCACCACTCAGTGCGACTGCGGCGACTGCTCCCTGTCGGCTGGCGTGCCACGGTGTGCCGACGGAGTCCATCCCCGGCATACTGTCAAAGAATCATTCGGTCATGAGAGGAAGCCCGTGAGCGCACCCATTCGCACGCTGATGTTTGCCCCTGCTAACGACAGTCGAAAGTCGTTGAAGGCGATCGGAATTGGGGCCTCTGCGGTGTGCCTCGATCTTGAGGACGCCGTCGCACAGGCGGAGAAGGCTACCGCTCGAGTTATCGTCACCGAGACGCTGCAGGATGCTTCCGTCGTAGGCGCTCAGGTGCATGTCCGCATCAACGGTGTCGAGACGGAGTTCTCGGATGCCGACCTTGACGCCTTGGCGCCGTCGCTCTCTCGCCTTGCCGGGCTGATCATTCCGATGGTGGAGTCGCCCGATCAGGTCCGCCATGTAGCCGATCGCCTCGACACGCTCGAGCGCGAACAGGGCCTCGAAGCGGGCGCAATTCGCCTGATCTCAATTGCTGAGACCGCCAGAGGCGTCCTGGCTGCGCCTACCGTGGCGACCTCTACCCCACGCCTACGCACGCTGCTACTGGGCCCCGCCGATCTCTCGAACGATCTCGGTGTCGAGTTGACGGCCGATGGCTACGAGCTCTTTCACGTGCGTAGCCAACTCGTTCTCGCGGCCCGTGCCGCCGGGCTCGAGCAGCCAATCGATGGCCCGTACCTTGGCCTCTCGGATGACGAGGGCTGCGCGACCGCGGCCACGTGGGCACGACGGCTCGGCTTCCAAGGCAAGATGGTGCTCCACCCCCGCCAACTGCCAATCGTGGCGGGCGTCTTCGCGCCCAGTGCTGACGAGGTCGCCTGGGCCCACGCCGTCGTCGCCGCTTTCGCCGAAAACGAAGCAAAGGGCGTGTCGGCTTTTACCCTCGATGACGGCACGTTCGTGGACTACCCCGTCGTCTTCCGCGCCCAGTCAATCCTGCGCGACGCCGGT
>JBAXOM010000137.1:0-4448 GCA_037133215.1 Thermoleophilia bacterium
GGCCGTGTACCCCGAGAATCAGAACCTTCTCGATATCAGCACTGCGACTCGGTCCAGACTGCAGCGCGAAGAGACTACCGGCACCAGTTAGCGCATCGCCATCGAAGAGTTCGTGCAGCCCGCCGACGATCTGATCGTCACGAACCACACAGATATGCGTCGGAGCGATCAGCGCGCCCGCCCGCCCAGCACCCGCGGCCGACGTGACGATCGAACCGCTGGCAGCGACGGCGGCGAGGCACCCGGTGACGGTGGCATCTAGCGCACCGGTCTGTGGACGGTTCGGCGCGATTTCGCCGTAATCTCCAACCTCAAGTCCGGCAGCGTCAGTGGCGACCCTAATCGCCTCGGCGAATGGCTCAAGATCCTTCGTCAACGCAATCGTCTGCGCACCCACTCCAACGAGGATGCCGACAACCGTCGAGGCAACCGCACTGGCCTGCACGCGATGGACGACCGTGTCGGTGGCCTCCGCTTCGGCCTGCAGTCGATCGCAGCGATCCTCACCCGCTCGCAACTGTGTCGGGGCGTCCGGTGCACTCTGACGATCGAGCAGACCGGGATCGCTACCACGTGGCGTGCTGCGGATCGCCGCGAGAAACGAGGCGCGATCGGTCATCGCTTGAGCCGTTCAACGACAAGGTCACGTCCTGCCGTCCAGCGCCGCAGCATCGGCGCCTTGGCCGAGACAACGCCGTCATGGGCCAAAACCCGCAACGAACCGCGCGCCACGGCCGTGCTCGCGCGGTACAGCAAGGGTCGACTCCAAACGTGTCCCCAGAACGCGAAAGCGAGATGCTCACGACGGGGCACAAAACCGTCCTCATCCGTACGACGTCGGAGACCAAGTAGCAGATCGTGCAGGGGAATCTTGACGGGACAGACGTCGTCGCACGCTCCGCAGAGTGTTGTCGCCTGCGCGAGCTCGCCGGCCTCTTCCTGCCCGCGAAATAGCGGCGTCAGGACCGCGCCGATGGGACCACCATAGACCCAGCCGTAGGCGTGGCCGCCTACCTGGCGGTAGACGGGACAGACGTTTTGGCAGGCGCCGCAGCGAATGCAGTGCAAGGCCTCTTCGAACTCTCCGCCGAGGAGTGCGCTGCGCCCAGCGTCGAGCAGCACCACGTGCATGCGCTTCGGTCCGTCTGGCTCACCCTCACGGCGTGGGCCGCCCGTGACCGACACGTACGTCGTGATCTGCTGCCCAGTGCCATGGCCCGTCAACAGTGGAAGCAGCACGGCGAGATCTCGTCGTCGTGGCACGAGCTTTTCGATTCCAACCAGCGCGATGTGGGTGTCGGGCATCGAGGTCGTCAGCCGCCCGTTGCCCTCGTTCGTGACCAGCAAGACCTCGCCGGTCTCGGCGATCAGAAAGTTACCTCCGCTAATGCCCGCATCGGCAGTCAGAAAGGCATGCCGAAGACCTTGCCGCGCAAACGCAGTCAACGCCTCGGCCTCGTTTGGCAACTCGTGTCCAGCCATCGTCGAGAACAGCTCGTGCACCTCATCTTTTGTGCGGTGCAAAATCGGTGCGATCACGTGCCCCGGACGATCGCCCATCGCCTGTACGACAAACTCTCCGAGGTCGGTCTCGTAAACGTCAACGCCGACCGCCTCCAGAGCGGAGTTGAGTGACACCTCCTCCGAGGCCATCGACTTCGACTTGACGACGCGCTGGATACTCTCGTCGGTGCAAATCTGAGCCACAATCCGGCGCGCCTCGGATTCGTCGGCGGCGTAATGCACGATCGTGCCGTTTTCCTCGGCTCGATCGATCCACTGATCAAGGTAGTCCGGTAGCTTGGCGATAGCGTGGGCGCGGATCTGACGCGCCTGTTCACGAAGCGCGTCATGGTCGGTACCAACAAACCGCGCGGTGGTGAGGGCCGCGGCGTGGTCGGTCGCATTGGCAATGGCCCCACGCGCAAACGGGCGCGCCATCGTCTTGGCTGCGCGCTCTTCGAACGTCGTCGTGGTTAGCTCGAACGCATCAGGTAGATGCGCGGGCTTGGCCCAGCCGGGCGGAAGCGGCGTCCCGCCGACATCGTCGCGTGTCGCACTCATGCGAGCGCCTCCGCCAGCAGCGTAGCCAGATGGACCGCGCGCACCGGCGTTCCCTGACGCGACATTCGCCCGGCGAGCTGCAGCAGACAGCCTGGGTCCGACGAGACGAGTACATCGATCTTGGCTGTCTCCATGTCATCGATTTTGGCATCGGCCATCGCCACCGAAACGTCGGGGTAGCGCCCACTGAAGGTGCCACCAAAACCACAACAGCGCTCACTCGACTCAAGCTCAACCAGCTCGAGACCGGCGATCGTACGGAGCACGTCCCGCGGTGCCTCCTTAATCCGCAGCTCTCGCAACATATGGCAGGAGTCGTGGTACCCAACCCGCACGGTCAATGATGGCTTGAGTTCGCTCAATGTCTCTGTGTGTTCTGCAAGATAACTCGACAACTCGCGCACGCGACGCGCGATCCGCGTTGCCGCCTCGGCCTCGGGCGTGCCATGAAACAGCTCGCGCCAATGCAGTCGAATCATGCTGGTGCAGGAACCTGACGGGACAAGAATCGGCTCATCGGAACCGTCATCGAGCGCCTTCAACGTGGCCTTCGCCACTGCTCGTGCTGGCCCGTCGTGCCCGGAGTTGAAGGCGGGCTGACCACAACAGGTCATGCCTGTGGGGCGGCGGTGCCTGATCCCCAATGCATCGAGCACCAGCTCCGCATCGACCACCGTCTGCTGGGCAACGACATCACCAAGGCAGGTGGGAAAGAGTTGGACTGTGGTGTTCACTCTGACATCATCGGGCACGCTCCCTCAGGAGTCCAGAGGGGATCGCGATGGGCGGGCGAAATACCCACCAAACGAGGCCTGACGTACAACGCGCGAGGGCTCGCCCACCGAAGTGGACGAGCCCTGGCGTTCCCCCACCCTTGCTATCGCACGCACACGTCGATCGGTTGATCGTCAGCAGACGATTCGCGCATCCAGCGCGATCGCGCCGGCCGCGGTAGCCCGCAGCGGGTTAATCTCGACTTCGTTGATCTCCGGCGTCTGTGCGAGAAGATCTCCCAGGCGTACGGCAATTTCGGCCACTGCGAGACAGTCCACCGGTTCCTGACCGCGTGCTCCAGCCAACATCGGAAATGCGCGCAGGGTCTTCATCAGACCGGCGAGATGCGCGGGGTCCGTTGGTGCCGGCGACAGGACGACATCGTCGAGGATCTCGACGAAGACGCCACCAACTCCCACCAGGATGACCGGGCCAAAGGAGGGATCGCGACGTGCTCCGACGACAAGATCAACACCGCCTGCATCGACCATGCGCTCGACCCAAATGCCATCAAGGCTGACGCCCGACGCCTGTTCGACGCGGTGTTTCATCGCCGTAAAGGTCTCGGCAGCGATTTCCGCCGTAGAGACGCCAAGCACGACACCGCCTGCATCCGTCTTGTGCAGTAATTCAGCCGCGACGGCCTTCATTGCGGCAGGCGCCCCGACGGCGTCGAGCGCCGTCGCGGCCTCTTCGGCAGTCCGAGCAAGCTGTCCGGCGGGGAAGGGAATACCGAGTCCTGCCAGCACCTCCCGCGCTTCCGGGTAGGCCGGTACTGCGCTCAACTGAACCGCGGGAACAGTCGTGGCAGTCGAGACGTGCACGATTGGTGGTCGTTCGAGCCGCGCCAGCGCGTCGACCGCGTTCTCGACGCGGGAAAACACCGGTACGTCAACTTCACGCAGGCGCCGGATCGTGGCGTTGCCGCTCGCCTCCTCCATCGACTGGATCACGACTGGCTTGCCGTGTTCGTCACTGCTGCGGGCAATCGCCTCTGCCACCTCAATTTCGACCTCACCCGCCTCGGGCTCATAGGCGCCGTAGCCACCGAAATAGCCGCTCATCAGGACGGCGTCAACCTCGGGTGACTTGAGCAACACGTCCACAAGACCATGAAAGTTCCAGAGCAACGAGGCATCGACGCCGGCCAAGTCGACCGGATTATTCGGCTCATTGTGGCGCAAGAGAGGCCGCATGGCCTCGCGGGTAGCATCAGAGAAAACAGCCATCTCAAGCCCGGCCTCGATCACCGTGTCGCTGGCAACAACACCGTGCCCACCGCCATCCGCGACGATACCGATACGGCGCCGCCCAAGGCTCTTGCCCGTGCGAAGTGTCGACACGGCGTCGACAAATTGGCCGGGAGAGTCGACGACCACGGCACCCGCATCGCGGCAGATTGCGCGCAACACGCGGGACTCGGCCGCAAGGTTTCCTGTGTGTGACGCTGCGGCATGGGCGCCTGCAGCCGTACGTCCGCCCGCAAACAGCACGACGGGCTTGACAGCGGCCGCCTCGCGCACGGCGTCGGCAAACGCCCTACCGTCGCGGGGCGCCTCGATATAGGCACCGATCACCTTGGTTGCGTCGTGATGGGCAAAGTCGCGAAT
>JBAXOM010000138.1:0-4415 GCA_037133215.1 Thermoleophilia bacterium
CGGTCTGGGGGAGTGTCACGCCAACTTGCATGGCGTCAGCGTACCCGGTGCTGCGCCAACGACACGTGGTGATACACCTGCATCAGAGTTGGTGAAGCGTCAGGAACGCGGCGTACGATGGCGAAATACTTTTTTCAAGGATATTCGCTACCGCATGCATCGTTTTCTCACTCTCGCCCTCCTGATCCTCAGTTGCTGCTTCATCCTGCCCGTACTCGCCAGCGCGGCCGACCGTCCGTTTACCTCGCGGTTCTCCACGAAC
Source organism: Thermoleophilia bacterium (assembly GCA_037133215.1). Taxonomy (GTDB): domain Bacteria; phylum Actinomycetota; class Thermoleophilia; order Gaiellales; family F1-60-MAGs149; genus F1-60-MAGs149. The sequence continues at coordinate 263 of JBAXOM010000138.1, forward strand.
GTCAACGGGCAGATCATCATCGCGGCGAACACGATTATGCAGTGCCCGACCACCACGGTCGATCCGCTGCTCAACTCGGGGTGCACCGGCGCACGTGCGGGTACGAACGCGCGCAACAACAACACACTCGACATGGGTTGGCTCGACGTCGATTCGGACACGTCCACGTTCGACTCCTCCTCGGCACAGCTGGTGTTGCCGAGCACCGGGCACGTGCTGTTCGCCGGCCTCTACTGGACAGGCCTGCAGAAGAAGGCCGCCGTGGTCACCGGTGCCAATGGCTATAAGGGCACGCCGCTTGCGCCGCCCGATGCGAACGCGATTGGCACAGTCAAGCTGGCCGTTCCGGGGGCCGCGGGGTACACCACGGTGACGGCCTCGCAGGTCGACACCGGGTCGATTGCCGAAGGATCGGGCTACACCGCCTACGCCGATGTGACGTCGTTGGTGAATGCGGCTGGTGCCGGTAACTACACGGTCGCGAATGTGCAGACCGGCACTGGTGGCAACTCGTTCGGCGGCTGGTCGCTTGTGATCGCCTACTCGGACACGACAGAGCCCCTGCGCAATCTCACGGTCTTCGACGGGCTCACGATTGTCAGCTCGTCGGCCTTCGTTGACATCCCGTTGTCGGGCTTTAAGACGCCATCGAGCGGCACCGTCAAGACGACGATCGGGGTCGTGGCGGCAGAGGGAGACTGGGGCGCCACGGGCGACTATTTGACACTCAACGACCAGCTGCTCACCGATGCAGTGCACCCGGCCAACAACACGGAGAATTCGACAATTGCCAATCGTGGCGTGCACGTAACCACGAAGACGCCGAACTGGGTCAACCAGCTCGGTTACGACTCGAGCCTGTTCCAGGCCGACGGCTTTCTGCTGAATGGCGCCACAACGGCGATGTTCCGCGCCAAGACCAACGGCGATACCTACGCACCACAGGCCATTACGTTCGCGACCGAGCTGTTCTCGCCAAACGTCACGCTGACGAAGACGGCCTCGACCGGGGGGTCCTCGGCGGAGCCCGGAGCGACGATCACCTACACAATCACCGCGACAAATAACGGCACGGGTGACGCCACCAATGTGCTGCTGCAGGACCCGTTGCCGTCGGGCACGACCATTACGACGCCGGCACCGAGCGTCAGCACCGGTACCGGCAACGTCGCCAACGAGTCTGGAGTGATCGTGGCGCGTCTTGGATCGGGTGCTACATCAACCGCTGGTGGCACGCTCGGAGCGGGACAATCGGCCACCGTCACATACTCCGTGACGATCGCCGCTGATGCGGGACTCGGCGCCACGATCGCCAACGTCGCCACGCTCAACTTCGTTGCGGCAGACCTAGGACTGCCGATTGCGACAGTGGCAGAGGCCGATACGACGGTGGCCTATCCCGATCCGGGGATCGTCAAAACAATTCGGAGCGTGGCTGGCAACACGTACACCTTTGATCTGACGGTCACCAATACGGGCACGCTGCCTACCTCCGGGACCGTCACGGTCGGTGATACGCGTGGGGGTGCGTTCACCGGCGGGTACACCATGTCCGGTACCGGTTGGAACTGTCCGGGCTCGGCCTCGCCCTGTACGCGGTCTGACGCCTTGGCGCCGGGCGCCTCTTACCCGCCGATCACGGCCATCGTCAGCTACACGCCTGGTGGCGCCGTGCTGAATACAGGCACCGTCTCGGGTGGCGGCCAGCCGACAGACGGGAACAGCCCGGCCCTGCTTAATGACTCATCCAGCGTGGACGCAGGTGCTTCGCCGAGCGCCGTTCTGATCGTGAACAAAGCCGCGCTCACCGGCACGATCAGCCTCGGCATGCTGGCCGGGTTCAAGATCCAAGTACGCAACAGTGGTCCGTCGACGGCGACGAACGCAATGCTTGCTGACACGCTCCCCGCCGGGCTTGAGTTTGCCTCTGTCGTGACGTCACAGGGGACGTGTACGACCGCACCTTCGGGCTCCCAGACGGCCATCAGCTGTGCCTTTGGTTCGTTGCCTGTCAACACGACGGCCACAGTCACCATCCGCGCCCGTCCGGATGCGACCCTGCTCGGTACGACCGTCACGAATACCGCCACAGCGACCTCCGATGTCACGGCGGCGCCCGCCAGTGATAGCGCAACGCTGACGATTCGTCCGGGCGCTGACCTCGCGATCACCAAGACAGCATCGGCAGCGACTGTCGATCAGAACGCGGCCGTCAGCTATACCCTCACGTCGACGAATAACGGTCCCGCCTCGGCGACCAACGTGCAGATCGTGGACCGACTACCAGCCGCGATCGACACAAGCCAGACGGTCACCAGCACGCCGTCGTCTGGTGGCAGTTGCAGCCGCTCCGGCTCGACGGTCACCTGCATCTGGACCGGTGCGACCGCGAATGCCGCTACGCGCTCCGTGACGATCTCGGGCACGACCCTCGCTTCGGTCCCAGTCACCGATCGCAACGCGATCAATCGCGCCAACGTCTTCTCGAACACCGATGATCCCGACGGGAGTGACAACAGCGCCACGGCGACGGTGACCGTCACTCCCGCAGCCGATCTCGAAGCGACGGCGACGAGCGGTGCCACCGTCGCGGCAGGTGCCAGCACAGACTTGACGTTCTCGGTCGTCAACAATGGCCCGTCGACTGCGACCAACAGCGTGATGGCGATCGAGATCCCGAGTGGGCTGAAGCCATCGAAGGCTCCTGCCGGCTGCACGATCACCGGCCAGTCGGTCTCCTGTGCGATTGGGACGCTGACGAACGGTACGAGTGCTGAGCGCGTGGTCACTGTAATCGCTGCCTCCGACCTGAGTGAGGCCGAGCGGACGGCAGCGGTGACTGTGTCGTCGGATACGCCCGACCCGATCTCGGCCAACAACACCGACCGCGCACCGCTGTTGGCTGCTCCGATTGCGGACCTCTCGATCACGAAAACGGCCAACGTCACCAAGGTCGCACCCGGTGGCAAGATCAACTACACGATCGGTGTTGCCAACGCGGGGCCAGCAAGCTCGACGGGAGCGGTCGTCGTCGACGAGCTTCCCGAGGGCCTGACGGTTGCCAGCGCCACCTCCAGCGCCGTTGAGGGATGTACCTTCACCGGTCGGAAGGTCACCTGCGACGCTGGCGAGATTATCCCGAGCGCCAGCTTCGAGATCCTGATCGTCGCAACCGTAAGCAAGAATCGCGCGGGCTCAACGTTTGTCAACACGGCGACGCTGACACCCGGCCCCCAAACTGATCCGAATCTGAAAAACAACACGGCCAGCGCGACAGTCCACGTGACGGTGCCGAAGGGGTCGATGGCGAAGCTCAAGATCACCAGCAAGGCAGTACCGGCCTCCACCTATCCACAGACACGCGTCGTGATCTCGTTCACCGTCAAGAACACGGCCAAGGTCGTGGCGAATGACGTCCAGCTCTGTATCACCGTGCCGGCAGCGCTCAAGTACGTCTCGTCGAAGGGCAAGAAGAATGGAAAGCGGGGCATCTGCTTTACCCGCAACCAGTTGAAGTCGAAGAAGAGCGCGACGTTTAGCTACACCGCACTGACGAAACAGCCTGGCCAAGTACGTCCGCGTGGCTCGACCTGGGCGGGTAACGCTGCCTACGTGTCGACGCTGGCAAAGCTCGGCGTACTTGCACCCGGGGGCAATGCGGGTGGCGTCACGGGCTAGCTGTAGGGGCTTTAATTATCTGATCTGATAACGTATGGGTATGAGTGAATCGCACCCCCGCCCCGGTAATCAACCCCTCCTCGCTGAGGTTCTCGCCTCTGCAGCCGACCTCCAACGAGTCATCCCAGATGCTGTTCTCGTCGGCGGTGCTGCGGCGGCGCTTCATGCGGGGCATCGCGCATCTTTCGCTCATGACCACGTTCTGCCCGATCTCGTGGACCGCTACGAGCAGGTGCTCGAAGCGGTCGAGGCGACGGCCGGGTGGGCGACGTCCGTGCGCGCCTCTCGACCGCCAATGACGATCATGGGGTCTCTCGGTGGCATCGAGGCAGGCCTGCGGCAACTGCGCCGCTCGCGGCCGCTTGAGACCTGCGAGATCGTGCTTGATGCGGAGCACACGGTCGTGGCGCCAACGCCCGCCGAGACGCTGCGGGTGAAGGCATATTTGATCGTGCAGCGCAACGCTGTCCGCGAC
>JBAXOM010000139.1:0-4185 GCA_037133215.1 Thermoleophilia bacterium
CGGACGTCATAGGCCTTGAAGATTGCGGGATCGAGCGTCATGCCTGAGAGGGTACCCATGCGTCCCGCAGGAGTCGCCAGGTGTCGTCGAGATGTTGAGCCATTACGCGCGTATCGGCCAGCACCGGCATGAAGTTCGTATCCCCGTTCCAGCGCGGTACGACATGAAGATGGAGGTGTCCTTCGATGCCTGCTCCGGCAGACCGACCGAGGTTTAACCCCGCATTTGCGCCATGTGGCTTGAGCGTCCGATCGAGTACCTCGAGCGACCGATCGAGCAGCTCCCAGAGCTCGGCCCGCTCCACGGCGTCCATCTCTCCGGGCGAGGCGAGATGGCGGTACGGCGCAATCAGGATGTGCCCGTTCGTATACGGATAGAGATTGAGGATCACGAAGCAGGTCGGCCCGCGGTGCAGGATCAACTGTTTCTGATCGTCGGGGTCGCCGGGGGCCGCACAGAACACGCATTCGAGCGGATCGTGTCCCGCTGCGGCTTTGACGAACTCCAACCGCCATGGTGCCCAGATACGTTCCATACCCGCAGCGTACCCCGAGCGGGGCGTGCCCGGTACGCTCGTGCTGTGGCGCCCGTTCCCGACATTCAGCTCCTGGCGAAGATCCTCGCGCCGACGCTTGCGGTACCTGCTCCAGAGGCGACCGCGAGCGTGATGATCTGTCTGCGGAATGGCGAACGGGGCACCGAGATTTTGCTCTGTCGTCGCGCGACGCGTGCAGGTGATCCATGGTCGGGACACGTGGGCTTGCCGGGCGGTCGTGTCGAAGAGATTGATCGCGACGCACTCGATACGGCGGCGCGCGAAACCTGGGAGGAGGTCGGGTTTGACCCGCGCGAGCACGGATCGATCCTGGGTGCGCTCGAACCGCTCACCCCACGTTCGTTCGCGATCGTGATCTCCGCCTACGTGGCACACATCACCGACTCCGTGGAGTTGACGCTGTCCGAGGAGATTGCTGCTGCCTGGTGGACACCATTCGTTGATCTTGAGTTGATCTCGGCAGAGGTCCCGGAGGCTCCGACGCGGGTGTCGGCCTATCGGCTACCGCACGCGGACGCCGCGGACGTCGTGGTGTGGGGGATTACCTACCGGCTACTCGACAGACTGTTCGGGATCACCAACGTGCAGGGTCCGAGCGAGTAAAATCGGGGCATGGGTGTGTACGAGCTCTACGTCGAAGGTCGGTCGCATCTGTCGGCCGGGGAGTACCTCGCGGCGATTCCGCCGCTCGAGCAGGCGCGTGATCTTTCACCGGAGTCGGGTTCGATTCGCGAGGCTCTGGCGATCGCCTATTTACGCGCTCGTCGCTACCGCGATGCACTGCCAGAGGCCGAGGCGGCCGTGGAGTGTTCGCCGAACGATCACTACGCCTATTTTCTGCACGGGCGCGCATTGCAGGGAATCGGTGACTTGACCGCGGCACGAGGGCAGTTTAGATTGGCAACGTGGTTGCGGCCTGGGGATGAGGCGTACCAGTCGGCGCTCGAGTCCGTCGATTCGCACTCCTGACGCATGCGGTAGTGTTCCGTTCATGACTGACCAGTTAGTCAGTGCCGCGGATCTCTCGGCCGACACGGATCGACCCTCGCAAATCCTTGACTGCGCCTGCGTCGTGATCGCGCGCGATGGAGCCGAGGGGTTGCGGATGGCGGCAGTGGCGCGCGAAGCGAATGTCTCGAATGCGCTGCTTCACTACTACTTCGCCACGCGCGAAGAGCTGATCCGCCAGGCCTTCGAGTATCACGATCGACGCGAGACCCGCAAGGGCGATAAGCGGGTCGCAGAGATTGCCGACCCCATCGAACGAATCCGCGATGTGCTCGCCCACGAGTTGGCCGAAGATGCCGCCGTGCGCGAAGGCTGGATTCTGTGGAGTGAGATGCAGCGTCTCGCGATGTTCAATGAGGCCCTCCGATCGTCGGTGGCGGACCGCTCCGGCCGTTGGGTAGGTGGCGTGGCCGCGATGATCCGAGACGCCCAGGGTGCGGGTGCGGTGTCGAACGACATCGATGCCGATGCCTCGGCGTTGCGACTCACAGCCCTCGTTGACGGCCTCGGTGGATACATCATCGTGCAGTCATTGACGCGGGACGATGCGCTTGCATCCCTTGAGCACGTTTTGACGACCGAATTGGGCTTGAAGGGTTCGTCCACATGAGCACGACTCGACGACGTGCCAAGCCAACGCGGGCAGGTGGCGCTGCGATGACGCTGAACGCCAAAGCCTATGCGGATCCGGACGTGTTCGAGCGTGAGCGACGTGAGGTCTTCGCGAAGGCGTGGATCATCGCAGGACACATCGCTGAGGTGCGCGAGCCTGGCGATTTTACGACCACGAACATTGCGGGTGAGCCGGTGGTTGTGGTGCGCGATGCGGATGGGACACTCCGAGCATTCTCGAACGTGTGTCGTCATCGCGCAGCCCAGCTGGCAACCGGCACAGGATCGTGCGGCAAGGTTTTGCGCTGTCCCTACCACGGCTGGACGTATCGCCTCGATGGCACGCTCGCTGCGATGCCTGAGGGGCGTGGCTTCGGTGAGGACTTCGACCGCGACGCTGTGCGCCTCCCCGAGTTCAAGGTCGACACGCTCGCTGGGCTCGTCTTCGTTTCGATGGATCCCGAGATCGCCCCACTGCGCGAATGGTTCGGGGATATCGCCGAGCGGCTCGAGTCGCTCAACATCGAGCAGCTCGTGCCAGTCACGCAGCGCGATTGGAAGCCCCGCGAGATCCTGCGGGGCATTCCAGACGTACTCCGCTCGCGCAGTACCGATGACGCAAAAGCTCTGATTCCCCCCGCGGAACACGGGCGTTGGTACGCCGAGTACGACCACAATTGGAAAACGCTTTCGGACAACTACCTCGAGGGCTATCACGTTCCCATTGGCCACCCAGGATTGTTGCGGATGCTCGACTACCCGAAGTACAAGCCGACCCTCTACGAACGTGCGGTCTGGATCGATGGCCCGTTGCGGGACAACCCCTCGCGCGACACGATGGAGCGGCTCTACCAGCGTCTGCATCGGCCGATGGCGGAGTTTCCGGCCGAGTTGCGTAATCAGTGGACGTACATTCACCTCTGGCCCGGGCAGTTCATTGACATCTACCCTGAGAGCATCGACATCTGGCAGATGCAGCCGCTGGGACCGCTGCGAACGCGTACGTGTTCAATCGTTTTTCGCTCGCCGAACGAAACCCTTCAGGATCGCTTTGTGCGCACGATCAACCAGCGTTTCAACAGTGAGGTTATGGACGAAGACGTCACGCTCTGCGACGGCGTTCAGCAAGGCCTCGGCTCGCTGACGTACACGCGCGGCGTGCTCAACGACAACGAGGCAGCTGTCGGTCACTTCCATGACCTGTTGCGTACTGCCGTGCCAGGCATCGATGACGCACCGTAAGTTTGGTCGACACGATTGGCTCGGTCTCACACCTGAGGTCGAACGGTTTGGTCCGTTGCTCGTTGATCGCATCGCAGCAGCACTTGGCGAGTCGCACGATGCACTGGGCGAAGCGCGCGTCGAGGAACTGATTTGCCTCGGTGATGCCGCAGCATGGCTCGCGTATCTCGGCGCGCTTACGGCGCTTGTTGATCGCGGCGCACAGTCGGGTGTCGCACCCGTCGAGACCGACATTCTGGCGGGGATCCTGCGAGATCAGTACCGTCTGGCACCCGGTGTGCTCGTCCTCACGGAGGTCGACATGGCACGCTCTCAGCACCTCGAGACCTTGTTGGAGCAGCGATGACCGACGCCTTACGTACCGATTTTGCTCCCCTACTCGATATCCGCCGTGCAGCTGTCGTCGGCGCATCGGAGCGAGGACCTGGTTACACGCTCCTGCAGAACCTCAGCACCCATGGTGGCGAGGTCATCGGTGTGCATCCCACCCGCGAAGAGGCCGCAGGTCATCGCTGCGTGCCAAACATCAAGGATCTTCCGTTTAAGCCTGATGTCGTCTCGATTGCGCTTGGGCCGCGAACAATCGTGCCGGCGTTGGATGAGGCGATTGCGGCTGGGCACCGCGTGTTCTCGATCCCTGGCCTTGGGGCCGAGGCCGCGGGCGAAGAAGGCGACATCGCCCGTGCGGCGGTACGGGAGCGCCTGAACGCCGCCGATGCGGTCTGTGTGGGGATCAACTGCATGGGTATTGCAGTCCCCGAACGCCC
>JBAXOM010000140.1:0-4184 GCA_037133215.1 Thermoleophilia bacterium
TGTCAGCCGCCGATGCCGATCGAGCGCTCGGCTACGCCCTAGCATTGTTGGGGGTAAGCCCGTCTCGGGCAACCCGACTCGTGAACAGACCACTCACGATGGGTCCGCTCTGAGCAGCCAACGCGCATCACACGTATCAAAGCGTTAAACGCACAGTCGAATCAGCGAGAATCGGCTCTCACGCTCGCAGCAGCAACCAGATCCACGAATGGTCCCAGCCACCGAGAATCGCGCTGCCACATGAATTCGTTGTGCCATTGCAGGCCGACGGCGAAGGGGGCGTCGGGCGCGCTTTCGGTCGCCTCGATCACGCCGTCCTTAGCGCGCGCGACGGGGTGCAGGTAGTCGCCCGTGCGGGCCACGGCCTGGTGATGGAAGGAGTTGATCAGGGGCTCGCCAGCGCCGATCCACGCGGCGAGACGGCTCGTTGGCTCGACCTCGATCGTGTGCCAGTGGTCGCCAGGCTCGGCCTCGGCGTGCGTCGCCCAGTCAACCATGTGACGCTGGGCATCCGGGTGCATGCTCGGGACGTCCTGGGTGAGGGCACCACCATCGGCGACAGCCAAGACCTGGCTGCCACGGCAGATTCCAAGGATCGGGATGCCCTGCTCGAGCGCGGTCCGAGCGAGTCGTAGCTCGAAGGCATCGTGCTCGGCGGGCACCGTGTCGACGGTAGCGTGGCGCTCCTCGCCGTAGTGAGCCGGATCAACATCTTGGCCACCCGAGATGAGGAGGCCATCGAGGTCGTTCAATAGGTCAGGAATGTCAGCAACCGGCGTGTCGCGGGGGATGGCAATCACGATCGCGCCGGCCTCGGCCATCGGCGTACGTAGATTGCGCTCGACCGGGATCAGCATCGGGTCGGCGAGTTCGAGAGTGACTCCAATGCGGGGGCGGCGCGCCATAGGGGAACGCTATCGCACGAGGGCGTTGGCTGCAGTAATCGCAACGCGCGGGGCGATCACTTCGACGTCGGCGCCGAGCGCGATCTCGCGGGCACCGGCGTCGACCAGTGCCTTGCCGACCGTGAAGGCCCAGTCGGCGTCGACGCCTGCGTGCAGACGGTCCGCGGCTTGGCCACGCTTGACGAAGGTGTCAATCGCGTGCCGAGCCGCAGCCATGCCGCGGCTCGAGGGCTCATCGGCGGGCGGCGTGGCTTCTTTGATCGTGCAGGTCTCCGCCACGGCTCGCATGATCGCCTCGATAAAGATCTCGACGGCTGCGCGCGGGTCGGTCTCGGCGATGCTCGCGTCGGCGGCCGCTTCGACGCGGTCGAGAAAGAGTTCGCGTAGCGCGGCAATCAGTTCTTGGCGCGTTGCAAAGTGGCGGTAGAGCGTGGCGCGACCGATGCCCGCACGCTGAGCAATCACGTCCATGCCAGCAGACGGATCGACCGTCAACTCGGCCGTAGCCGCCAAGAGGATGCGCTCGTGGGTGCGTTGAGCATCACTGCGGAGGACAGTCGGCATGTCAAAACGATACACGAGCATCCCATTTGGGACAAACGTGTCCCAGGTTGTGTATTGTGCGGGAGTCTCAGATTGTTGTGTGCCCGCACACAGCCGATCCCTTCAGGAGCGTTCACCTCATGGCAGCCAGCAGCACCCCAGCGAAGACCGGTCTCCTCGCCCGTCTGACCCGCTCCATCGCCGCCCACCCGTGGCGTACGATCGGGATCTGGGTGCTGGTCATCGCCGGCATCTTCGCTGCGGCCGGCACCATTGGTGGCCAGCTACAGAACAAGTTCACGATCCCCAACTCGGATGCGCAAAAGGCGACCGATCTGCTGCAGAAGCAGTTCCCCGCACGCGCTGGCGACTCCGCCACGATCGTCTTCCACGCCGACAGCAAGCTGACCGATGCGCAGAACAAAGCGACCGTCGACAAGATCATCGCGGCCTCCAAAACGGTTGATCACGTCACAGGCGCCGGCGATCCGTACAAACAGCAGGGTGGCTCGATCTCGCCCAAGGGCAACGTTGGCTTCGTCGACGTCCAGTTCGACGGGCAAGGCTGGGACCTGCCGTCGAATGTGATTCCCGACTTCAAGGCTGCCACGACTGCGGCTGCCGCGGGTAGCTCGGTCCAGATTGCCTACACCGGTCAGGCCGTCCAAGAGCAGCCACAGCAGGGTGCCTCCGAGCTGATCGGTATCGGTGTTGCGATCATCATCCTGCTGATCGTCTTCGGCACGGTCATCCCCGCGTTGATCCCAATCATCTTGGCGATCCTTGCCGTGGTACTCGGCGTTTCGATCCTCACGATCGCTGCTGGCTTCACAGACTTCAACACGATCACGCCGATCCTCGTCTCGATGATCGGCCTCGGCGTGGGTATTGACTACTCGCTGTTTATCCTGATGCGGTTTCGTCAGGCATTGCACGACGGTGCCACACCACAGGAGGCCGCCGCGCTTGCGGCCTCGACAGCCGGTCGTGCGGTCATCTTCGCGGGCTCGACGGTTGCGATCTCCGTCGTTGGCCTGGCCACGATTGGTCTCGACTTCATCACCAAGATGGGCATTGGCGCCTCGCTGAGCGTGCTGACCAGCGTGGCAATTGCCGTCACGCTGCTGCCGGCAGTGCTCGCACTCCTTGGCCACAAGGTGGATCGCCTCAAGATTCCGTTCATTAAGACGCCGGACGACTCGCTCGCCGCCGCCAAGAAGACCGCGGTCGCACGCTGGGGTCGCTTCGTCACCTCGCACGCGTGGGTGTTTCTGATTGTGCCGCTCGGCATGATGCTGCTCTTCGCCGCACCCGTCGCCGGCGTGCACCTTGGTGCAGCTGATGCAGGCACGTCGCCGAAATCGACGACGCAGCGCGTTGCCTACGACTGGCTGGCCGAGGGCTTTGGCCCGGGCTTCAACGGTCCGCTGATTGTCGCTGTCGACACCAAGGGTGACCTGGCCGCCGCTGACAAGCTGCAGAAGGCGATTGCCGCCACGCCAAACGTGGCTGCCGCCACGCCGGCAATCCCGAGCCCCAACAAGCAGGCGGCGATCATTACGGTCTACGCCAAGAGCTCGCCGCAGGATGTTGCGACGACTGATCTCGTCGACAAGCTGCGACAAACCACGATCCCCGACGCTCTCAAGGGTACGGGCGCCACGGCATACGTCGGCGGCTCGACCGCAGCGTTCGAGGATATCTCCGCCACGATCTTCTCGAATATCCCGTGGTTCCTGCTCTTTGTTGTCGGCATCACGATCGTGATTTTGACCATGGCGTTCCGGAGTCTCGTGGTGTCGATCAAGGCGGCACTCACGACGATCCTGTCGTGTGCCGCGGCCTTCGGCATCCTCACGCTCGTGTTCCAAGAGGGCTATGGCGCGAGTCTGATCGGTCTCGACAAGACCGGTCCAATTGAGTCGTTCCTGCCGGTGATCGTGTTCGCGCTGGTCTTCGGCCTCTCGATGGACTACGAGGTCTTCCTCGTCAGCCGGATCCGCGAGGCCTTTGTCGGAGGCGATACGCCGCGCGAGGCAGTCACCGATGGTGTGGCCACAATTGGGCGCGTGATCATCGCGGCGGCACTGATTATGGCCTCGGTCTTCTTCGCCTTCATGACGGGCATCGATCGCACCATCAAGGAGTTCGGTCTCGCCCTTGGCCTAGCGATCATCCTCGACGCCTTCGTGATCCGCCTGACGCTCGTCCCCGCGCTGATGTATCTGCTCGACGCCAAGGCCTGGTACATCCCGCGCTGGCTCAACAAGATCCTGCCGCGCCTGACGATCGAAGCGCCAAGCGACAAGTAGTCAAGCGTGGGCGAATGTCACAAAGGGGTCAGACCCTTATGTGACATGTGGCAGCTGTCTTGTGGAGCAAGAATCGTGGTCATGTCACATAAGGGTCTGACCCCTTTGTGACATTCGCCAGTACTACTTGAGGCCTTGGCGCGCTTCGCGTACGAGCGCGACGCACTCGGGGTAGATCACGGTGATGGCGGCACGGAGTTGCGCGGCCTGCTCCTCGGCGGTGCCAGATGGGGTGACCTGCGCGATCGCGGCGGTCGTCATCTGGACGGCGAGGTGGATGGCGTTGTCGGCAAAGGCGACGCTCTGGCTCTCCTGTGCCTGCTCGGCCATTTGTCGCATCGCATTCTGCAGCTCGTCCGGGTCGAACATGCCGCCACCAAAACCAAAAGGATTCTCTGTCATACCCGGATCCTACTTCGCTTCT
>JBAXOM010000141.1:0-4155 GCA_037133215.1 Thermoleophilia bacterium
TGACGGTCGACGACGAGAAGGGCCGCCGCGTTTCGGGCAAGGTCCAGTTGTATGACGGCAAGACGGGTGAGCCGTACGACCAGAAGATCACGGTCGGCTACATGTACATCCTTAAGCTGCTGCATCTCGTGGACGACAAGATCCATGCCCGTTCGACAGGCCCGTACTCGCTCGTCACCCAGCAGCCGCTGGGCGGTAAGGCGCAGTTCGGTGGCCAGCGCTTCGGCGAGATGGAGGTCTGGGCGCTCGAGGCATACGGTGCCGCGCACACCCTCCAGGAGATGCTCACGATCAAGTCCGACGATACGATCGGCCGCGTCAAGGCGTACGAGGCAATCGTCAAGGGCGAGAACATCCCCGAGCCGTCGGTGCCGGAGAGCTTCAAGGTGCTGCTGAAGGAGATGCAGTCCCTCGCGCTCGACGTGCGACCCATGCGTTCGGATGGTCGTGACGTGTCGACCTCTGAGGAGGACGACGAGTTGATTCGCGCAGCTGTCGAGCTCGGCGTTGACCTGTCTGCGGATCGTATCCGCGGCGAGGGCGATGCCGATATCGACGAGGCTGACGTGATGGAAGACGACACCGACGAGGTCGCCGCAGACGCGACGCTCGATTCGGAGATCGATCTCGCCGCTGAGGCTGGCGACACAGAAGACGAAGACGCCCTCGCGCTTGGTGCGGGCGACGCTGACGAGGAGGGGGAGCTGTAAGGCGCCTCGGCGACTAACAGCATCCCACCCGCAAAGGAGATATTCAGATGATTGACGTCAGCGACTTCGATTACATCAAGATCGGTCTAGCCTCGACGAAGGACATTCAGTCCTGGTCGTCGGGCGAGGTCACCAAGCCAGAGACGATTAACTACCGCACCCTCAAGCCGGAGAAGGACGGGCTCTTCTGTGAGCGCATCTTCGGACCGACCCGTGACTGGGAGTGCTACTGCGGTAAGTACAAGCGCGTCCGTTACAAGGGCATCATTTGCGAGCGCTGCGGCGTTGAGGTCACGCGCCAGAAGGTGCGTCGCGAGCGCATGGGTCACATCGACCTGGCCGCGCCCGTCTCGCATATCTGGTTCTTCAAGGGCGTGCCGAGTCGAATCGGCTACCTGCTCGACATCGCACCGAAGGACCTCGAGAAGGTTCTCTACTTCGCTGCACATATCTGCACGAACGTCGATGAAGAGGCGCGAGCCGCCGACCTCTCGGAGCTGGAGCGCAAGGTTGTCGCCGAGCGCGACGAGCTTGAGGCCGAGCGTGAGGGCGAGGTCGGGCACGTTGCCGAGCGCCTGATGCGCCGTCGTAAGTACATCGCGACTGCCACGGAAGACGGCTTCGACGATGACGACGAGTACTGGGCCCGCATGCTCAACGCGTGGGCTGAGGAGCAGGGCTTTAGTCTCGCCGAGGATCGCCTCGCTGCGGGTGGCCTGCTGGCCGAGATCGCGATTCAGCTGACCGACACGACCAAGAAGGTTGTCGGCGACACGATTCATCGCCTGGCCGTCCGTGAGGACCGCAATCTAACCCCGAAGGAGATCGACAACGTTGCTGCCGTTGCAGCCGACGCGATCGACATCCTCAAGGACGAGATCAAGCGCGTCCGCGACGGCAAGGGTGCTCAGAAGAGCGCCGGTCGTCGAGCGTTGGAGGCCTCCGCGGCCTTCCTCGCCGGTGACGACACCGCCAAGGATGCTGATGCACTCGCCGAGAAGCTGACGGGCTCGACCCGCACGCGTAAGGAGCTCGACAAGGCACGCGGACTCGGCAACGGCCTCCTGGCCGACGTCGTCCGTCTCGCCCCCGATGTCCCGGCCAAGGAGCTGGACGTCAAGGAGCTCACGAACGATCTCTGCCTGAAGGCTTCGGGCAAGATGACCCGCGAGGATCATCGCCGCATCGAAGAGTGGACCGCCAAGATCACCGAGATGCTCAAGGACGCAGAGCAGCGCAAGAAGGACGGCCACGAGCTGTACGACGAGCGCCTCGAAATGCTCGACCTGGCGTGGCAGAAATTCCAAGACATCAAGCCGAAGGAAGTCATCGGCGACGAGAAGGTGGCGCGCGAGCTGAAGGACCGCTTCGCCTCCACCTATGGGTTCGGCGAGTACATCGGTCTCGGCATGGGTGCCGAAGCGGTTCGTGACCTGCTCTCGCGTGAGGACATTCCTCAGCTGGTCGAAGAGCTCAAGGAAATGATCGCAACGGGCAAGGGCCAGAAGCAGCAGCGTGCGATCAAGCGCCTGAAGGTCGTCTCCGCGTTCCACAAGAGCGAGCAGCGCCCTGACTGGATGATCCTCGAGGTGATTCCGGTGATTCCGCCAGAGTTGCGCCCAATGGTGCAGCTCGACGGTGGCCGCTTTGCCACCTCGGACCTGAACGACCTGTACCGCCGCGTGATCAACCGCAACAACCGCCTCAAGCGTCTGCTTGATCTCGGTGCGCCGGAGATCATCGTCAACAACGAGAAGCGCATGCTCCAGGAGGCCGTCGACGCACTGTTCGACAATGGTCGCCGCGGTCGTGCGGTGACGGGACCGGGCAATCGTCCGCTCAAGTCGCTGTCCGACATGCTCAAGGGCAAGCAGGGACGTTTCCGTCAGAACCTGCTCGGCAAGCGCGTCGATTACTCGGGTCGTTCCGTGATCGTCGCTGGTCCGCAGCTCAAGCTGCAGCAGTGTGGTCTGCCGAAGTTGATGGCACTCGAGCTGTTCAAGCCGTTCATCATGAGCCGGCTCGTCGAGCGCAAGGCTGTCCCGAACATCAAGGCCGCCAAGCGCATGGTCGAGACGCGCGAAGGCGACGTCTGGGACGTCCTCGAAGAGGTCATCACCGAGCATCCCGTCCTCCTCAACCGTGCTCCGACCCTGCATCGCCTCGGCATTCAGGCGTTCGAGCCCGTCTTGGTTGACGGCAAGGCAATTCAGGTTCACCCGCTCGTCTGTCACGCGTTTAACGCCGACTTCGACGGTGACCAGATGGCCGTGCACGTACCGCTCAGCGTTGAGGCACAGGCAGAGGCACGCCTCTTGATGCTGTCGGCTCATAACATCCTCTCGCCGGCCAACGGGCGTCCGCTCGCCACGCCGTCGCAGGACATGGTGATCGGGCTCTACTACCTGACGTACTCGAGCTTCGACTCGAACGAACTACAGGCTAAGCTCGACAATGGTGCATCCAGTAAGGATCTCGGCTCGCATGGCACGTTTGCCACGGCCGAAGAGGTGCAGGTTGCACTCGACCACAAGCGGATTCCGCTGCAGGGCGCAATCATCCTGCGCGGCGAGGGTGGCGTTCGCAAGATCACCACACCAGGCCGCGCAATCCTCAACTACGAACTTCGCCTCGCGCTGCAAGTGCAGCTCGGTCGCGAGCTTGACGAGGATGACGTCGAAGAGGTCACGACGGCCCTGACGAAGCGCGAGATCACGGACTTCGTGACGACGCTCGTCGACCGTCACGGCCCCTCTGAGGTCGCGATGGTGCTTGACACGATCAAGGACCTTGGCTTCAAGTACGCCACGCAGTCGGGTGTCTCGATCTCGAAGAACGACATCGTGACGCCGCCGCAGAAGCAAGACATTCTCAAGGACTACGAGAAGCGCGTTCAGGTTTCTCGCGAGCAGTACGACGACGGTCTCATCACCGAGCAGGAGCGTCACCGCAAGGTGGTGCAGCTCTGGAACGAGGCGACCGACGCCGTCGGCGAGCAGGTCAAGGACGGGTTCTCGGAAACGAACCCCGTCTACATGATGGCCAACTCGGGTGCCCGTGGTTCGTTCAAGCAGATTCGTCAGCTGGCGGGTATGCGTGGACTAATGGCTAATCCGAAGGGCGAGATCATCGAGCGTCCGATCAAGGCTAACTTCATGGAAGGCCTGGACGTCCTCGAGTACTTCATCTCCACCCACGGTGCCCGTAAGGGTCTCGCCGATACGGCGCTGCGTACGGCCGACTCCGGCTACCTCACGCGTCGACTCGTCGACGTATCGCAGGACGTCATCGTCCGCGAAGAGGACTGTGGCACCGAGCGCTTCGTCGAAGTGCCGGCCTTCATGGATCGCCGCATCACGTACGAAGTGCGCAGTGGTGCAATCGTGCGTCGTTCCGCCACGCTCGACGTCCGCCCGAGCGATCAGCTCGCCGGACGCGTGCTGGC
>JBAXOM010000142.1:0-4072 GCA_037133215.1 Thermoleophilia bacterium
GTTGAGGTAACTCGCTCGGCGAGACGAGCGCCTGCACCTCAAGCAGCAGCGGACGCGAGCCCTCCATCGTGCACGCCACGACGCTGCCGACGGCTCCGAGCTCGTCGCGGCCCAGCAACGCCGACGGATCTTCGACGGCCTCGAGCCCACGCCCGGTCATCGCAAAGACACCAAGCTCGGAGGTCGCACCAAAACGATTCTTAGCGGCCCGCAGCACGCGCAACTCGCCCCCACGCTCGCCCTCAAACAGCAGCACCGCGTCGACAAGGTGCTCGAGCACCTTAGGACCAGCCACCGCACCGTCCTTGGTGACATGCCCGACGAGCACGATCGCCACGCCGTGCTCTTTGGCGACGCGCAACAGCTCGCCTGCCGCCTCCCGCACCTGAGAGACGGAACCCGGCGCCGACGAGAGGTCGGCGGTCCACAACGTCTGCACCGAGTCGACAACGCAGACGGCTGGCCGCTCGGCTGCGATCGTGGCCTTGACGACGTTGAGGTCGGTCTCGGCCACGACGCGGATCTTGCCGGCACCACCAATCCGCTCGGCGCGCAGGCGCACCTGCGCAGCCGACTCCTCGCCGGTTACCAGCAGCGCGGTCTCGCGCTGCGCGATCGAGGCCAGCGCCATCGTCAGGAGCGTCGACTTGCCGACGCCCGGCTCACCACCAAGCAAGACAAGCGAGCCCGGCACGATGCCGCCACCGAGCACGCGATCGAGTTCGCCGATGCCGGTTGGGATGCGAATAGCCTCATCGGCCGAGACGTCGGCGAGCGCGATCGATTCACGCGCCGCCACGGGCCCCGAGCGTCCGCTGCGCTGCACGGACGAACGCTGCTCCTCGACTGTCCCCCAGGCCTCGCACGACGGGCAGCGTCCCTCCCACTTCGGCAGCACCTCGCCACAGGCCGAGCAGACAAAGTGGGTGGTAGCACGCGCCATGTCCACAGGCTAGTGTCGGGGACGGATACGCCGAGCGCGCAGTGGCAGACCGCTTTCGCGCAGGCGTACCGTCAGATACCGGCAGCAGCCAACGCCCACATCACGACGACGCCAGCCGTGACCGTGACGAACGCGGTGGCGACGGTGCCGCCCTGGCGAGCCGCTGGGATCATGTCGCGCGTCGCGAAGTAGATCAGCGTGCCGGCAAAGAACCCTGCGTAGCCGAGGATCCAGGCCTCGCTGAGGTGCAGTGCGCCGCCGAGAAAGGCGCCGATGACGGGAGCGATCGCCCCTGCAAACACCAGCGCCCAGGTGCGTCGTGCCGTGTTGCCGTGGCGGCGCATGATCGACGCGGTTGTCATGCCGTCTGCGAAATCGTGGGCCAAGACCGCGATCAGGATTGCCAGACCGATCGCGTCGGAGACCTGAAAGCCAATGCCAATCGCGAGGCCGTCGATGAAGGAGTGCGCGACAAGTGCGCCCGCGCCGATCAGTCCGACATGAGGATGGCGGTGTTCGCCACCCGAATCGTCGTCGGTCGGGTGTGGGCCGATTAGTTCCTCGAGCGCGAACATGAGCAAGAAGGCAACGGCGAGCAGGATGTAGGGCAACGGCACGCTCCCCACGGCTGGTAAGCCAACGTGGCTCAGCTCGGGCAGCAGATGAAACGCCACGAGCCCGAGCATCGCACCACCTGCAAGGCCGTAGACAAGATGGAGCCGTCGGTGGGCGCGCAGCGCCACGGCTCCGCCAAGCATGGTGGTAAAGAACGGCAGGATTTTGAGTGCTGCGATCACAGATGGGAATGATACTCATTATCAGGTAGACTGCACCCAGTGACCGCTACTCCCACCCATCACCACCACCCCGCCTCCCCCATCTGGGAGGCGCATGCTCGTGCGGCACTCGCCGCCCAGGGATCACGCGCAGGCGGCGCGCGCGATCGCGTCATCACCGCGCTGGCCGCCCAGGATTGCTGCGCGAGCGCACAAGAGATCCACGCCCAAATCGCGGCAACTGGTGGAACCACGGGCATCGCCAGCGTCTACCGCACGCTCGAGCTGCTCCACGGCTTGACGCTGATCACCCGCATTGACACCGGCGATGGCGTCGCTCGCTTCGAACCTGCTCATCCCGACGGCGCACACCACCACCACCTCGTCTGTGACACGTGCGGCAGCGTCGAGGCCTTCCACGACGAGGCGCTCGAAACCACCATCCACACCGTCGCCGACGGCGTTGACTTTCGCGTCGATGCCCACGACGTCGTGCTTCGCGGCGCCTGTCGCAACTGCCGCTGACCGCCCCCAGAACGACGACGGGCCGAGGATTGCTCCCCGGCCCGCATCATCGTCTCTTCGTCGCGAGAATTACTCGCTGACCTCGGCCAAGTCTGCCGGCGGCGCATCGGGCGTCGGCGGCACGATGTCCATGGTGACCTCGTCTGTGCCCTCCTTGCGATCCACGAGAATCGTGGAGCCAGGCTGCATCTGCTGTGCGAGCACAAAGTCGGCCAGCGGATCCTCGAGGATGCGCTGGATCGCGCGGCGCAACGGCCGGGCACCCATCGCTGGGTCGTAGCCCTCCTGGACGAGCAGTTCCTTCGCGGTCTCCGTCAGCTCGATCGCGACCTCGTGGACCTCGAGCTGCTCGCGGAGGCGATTCAGCATGAAGTCAACGATGTGCAGGATCTGCTCACGCGACAGCTTGTGGAAGACGATCACTTCGTCGATACGGTTGAGGAGCTCCGGGCGGAAGACGCGCTTCAGCTCGGTCATGATCTTGCCCTTCATGTCCTCGTACGACTGACCGCTCTCGTCGTCGGCCTGCGAGAAACCAAAGTTCTGGTTCTTCGCGATCGTGGCTGCACCGATGTTCGACGTCATGATCACGATCGTGTTGCGGAAGTCGACCTTGCGGCCCTGCGAGTCCGTCAGGTTGCCCTCTTCGAGGACCTGCAGGAGGATGTTGAAGACGTCCGGGTGAGCCTTCTCGATCTCGTCGAGGAGCACCACCGAATACGGCTTGCGACGCACGGCCTCTGTCAGCTGGCCACCCTCGTCGTACCCGATGTAGCCGGGAGGCGAACCGACGAGACGCGAGACAGAATGCTTCTCCATGTATTCGGACATGTCGACCTGGATCATCGCACCGTCGTCGCCAAAGAGGAACTGGGCGAGCGTGCGGGCGAGCTCGGTCTTGCCGACACCCGAGGGGCCGAGGAAGATGAACGAGCCCGACGGGCGCTTGGGATCCTTGATGCCGGCACGGGCACGACGGATCGCCCGCGAGACGGCGGCGATGGCCACGTCCTGACCAATCACGCGCTTGTGGAGTTCTTCCTCCATGCGGATCAGCTTCTGCGTTTCGGCCTCTGTCAGCTTGAAGACGGGGATACCGGTCCACATCGAGACGATGTCGGCGATCTCTTCCTCGCCGATCGACGGCTGCTCGGCAGCGCCTTCGCCCTCAGACCAGCTCTCCTCGGCCTCGCGCTTGTCGTTCGAGAGCTTGCGCTCTTGGTCGCGTAGGTTGGCAGCTGCCTCGAAGTCCTGACCTTCGATCGCGGCTTCCTTCTCCTTGCGGACGCGCTCGATCTCGTCTTCCAACTCGCGTTGAGCGGGCGGTGCCGACATCGTCCGGATTCGCATGCGCGAGGCGGCCTCGTCGATCAGATCGATTGCCTTGTCCGGCAAGTACCGATCTTGGATGTAGCGACTCGACAACTCGGCCGCGGCGACCAACGCCTCGTCCGTGATGCGGATGCGGTGATGCGCCTCGTAGCGATCGCGCAGGCCACGCAGGATCTGGATCGAGTCCTCAACCGTCGGCTCTTCGACACGAACCTCTTGGAAGCGGCGCGCCAGCGCCTTGTCGCGCTCGAGGTACTTGCGGTACTCATCGAGCGTCGTGGCACCAATCGTCTGCAGCTCGCCACGCGCCAAGGCGGGCTTGAGAATGCTGGCCGCGTCGATCGCACCCTCAGCCGCACCCGCGCCTACGAGGTTATGCAGCTCGTCGATGAAGAGGATGATGTCGCCTCGCTGTGCGATCTCCTTCATCACCTTCTTCAAGCGCTCCTCGAACTCGCCGCGGTACTTCGAACCGGCCACGAGAGCCGCCAGGTCA
>JBAXOM010000143.1:0-3997 GCA_037133215.1 Thermoleophilia bacterium
CCCTGGCGTGATGTCTATCCCACCCACGGACCTTCATCTACGAGCGGGGACGCTGGGAGGACACCACAACCGCGCGGATGTCATGTCTTCCCCACCCACGCACTGGGGTAGCCATTGCGTGTACGGGGGGAGGACATGACATCCGCGCGGTTGTGGTGTCCTCCCTGGATGGCGGGCGCTGAACTGATGGCGCCGTGGGCGGCTAGGCGGCGGCGAAGCGACGGCCGTCGGGCGACATTGTCGCTCGACCGTCGGCCACCAGGCGTTCGACGTGCGAGAGGGCCTCGACAAGAGCGAAGCGGCGCTCGTGCATGCCGTGTCCGCTGGGCCAGATCACCGCAGCGACCTCCATCGCGGACGAGGCGCCATTCTGAAGTGCGCCGAGCGCGATCAGGAGGCGCTCGTCGTGCATAGCGCGAATCTCGCGGGCCCGTCCAGCGACATCCTCAACGGGAGCACGATGGCCGCCGTAGACGATCGTCGGCGACAACTCAGCGAGTCGTTCGAGCGTCGCGAAGTAGCGGCCGAGCGGATCGAAATCCGTGTCCTCCCAGCGCCCGACGTTCGGGCTGATCGTCGCGAGGATGACATCACCACCAAACAGGCGTCCTGTCGTCTCGCCCAGCAGCGCGATGTGGCCATCGGCATGCCCCGGAAGGTGCAGGACGCGAAAATCCTCACCGTCGATCCGAATCACGTCGCCCTCGTCGACGAGGAGCGTGGGCTCAGGGATCGTGACGGGCAGACTGCCTTCCTCGTCGGCGGCCTCACGCGCCATCTCAGGCGACATGCCGTTGCCGTGCATGTGGTCGTAGACACCCTCAATATCCATGTCGACCCAGGCGTTCGTGCTCAACGCCGCATCGAGTCGGCCCTGGACGATCTCGACCGGTTTGACGAGATCCGCCAGGAGCCCTGTGCAGCCAATGTGATCCGGGTGATAGTGCGTTACGACCAAGCGATGGATCTTGGGGTTGCCGAGTTGCTCCAGCACCTCGCCCCAACGCCGAACGGTGCCCGGCGTACCGAGACCGGCGTCGATGATCGTCCACCCCTCGGGAGCTTCAAGCGCATAACAGTGCACATGGTCGAGCGCCCACGGCAGCGGCATCGTGATGCGGTGGGCACCACCGCCAAGTTCCGTGACCTCTGCCTCGCGCGACACGTGAACGCCCTAGAGCTCGGTGCGCTCGACGCTCTTCGAGAGGTACGCCTCGATCTGGTCGCCCTCAACAAGCTCGGAGTAGCCCTTGAGCACGATGCCGCACTCGAAGCCTTCCTTGATCTCCTTGACCTCGTCCTTGAGGTGGCGGATCGTGTCGATCTGGGTGTCAGCAACGATGATGCCGTCTCGGATGACGCGGACGTTCGAGCCGCGCATGATCATGCCGCTCGTGACCATGCAGCCAGCGATCGTGCCGATCTTGGAGGCCTTGAAGAGCTGTCGCACCTCGGCGCCACCGGTGATCTCTTCGATGATGTCTGGCGTCAACATGCCCACGAGGGCGGCTTCGATGTCCTCGGTCAGCTTGTAGATGATCTTGTAGGTGCGAATGTCGACGCCCTCGCGCTCGGCAAGGTTCTTCGCCTCGCCGTTCGGGCGGACGTTGAAGCCCACGACGATCGCCTTCGAGGCGGCCGCGAGCATGACGTCGGATTCGGTGATACCGCCGACGCCCGTGTGGATGACACGAACGGCGACCTCTTCGCTCTTGATTTTGTCGAGTTCGGAAACAGCAGCCTCGACGGAGCCCTGCACGTCGCCCTTGATGACGAGGTTGAGGTCGCGCACCTTGCCGTCGGAGACCTGCTTGAAGAGGTCCTCGAGCGAAATCGACTTCTGGCTACGACGCGAAAGTTCCTCGGCACGCAGACGCGCGGCGCGCTTCTGGGCGAGGTGACGAGCATCGCGCTCGGAGTCGACGACGCGGCAAATCTCGCCGGCCGGCGGTGGCTTATCGAAGCCGACGATCTCGACCGGATCGGCCGGACCAGCGGAGGTCATCTTGACGCCATGCTCGTCGAGCATGATGCGCACCTTGCCCCACGCATCGCCGGCGACAACTGCGTCGCCTGGCTTGAGCGTGCCGCGCTGCACGAGCATCGTGGCAACAGGACCGCGGCCGACGTCGAGACGCGACTCCACGATCGGACCCGAGGCGGGCGCATTGGGGTTGGCCTTGAGTTCGAGCACGTCTGCCTGGAGCAACAGCATCTCGAGCAGGCTGTCGAGGCCCGTCTTCTGCTTGGCGGAGACGTCGACAAAGACCGTGTCGCCGCCCCAATCCTCTGGCTGCAGGCCGTGCGTAACGAGATCTTGGCGCGTCTTCTGCGGATTGGCTCCCGGCTTATCAATCTTGTTGACCGCAACGACGATCGGAACGCCAGCGGCCTTGGCATGGTCAATCGCCTCAAGCGTCTGCGGCATCACGCTGTCGTCGGCAGCCACCACAAGGACGGCAACGTCGGTCAACTTGGCACCGCGGGCACGCAGGGCGGTAAAGGCCTCATGGCCTGGCGTGTCGAGGAACGTGACCTCGCGGTCACCAACCTTGACCTGATACGCGCCAATGTGCTGGGTAATGCCACCGGCCTCGCCGGTGACCACGCTGGTCGAGCGAATCGCATCGAGCAGTGTCGTCTTGCCGTGGTCGACATGGCCCATCACGGTGATCACCGGCGCGCGAGGCATCAGCGACTCGGGATCGTCTTCGATCACGATGTCGTCGATCTCTTCCTCGGCACTCTTGATCGTGACGGGGCGCTCAAACTCGGTGGCAATCAACTCGATTGCATCGTCGGTCAGCGACTGCGTGATCGTGACGAACTCGCCAAGACCCATCATCATCTTGATGATCTCGGCCGTGGAGACGCCAAGCTTCTCGGCGTACTCCTTGACGGTCACACCACTCGGCACCGTGACCGGGCCGGTCGGGCGGACGACAACCTTCTCTTCGCGCTCTTCACCACGACCACGATCGCCACCGCGAACATTGCGTTCGCGCGGCCCACGAGCAGCTTGGGAATCGATGACAACGCGACGCTTCTTGCCCTGCGGTACGCCACGCTGGGGACGACTGCGACCAAACGGTGCGGCGGTGTCGCCGGGAGGCGGTGGCGGCGCAAATCGACTGCCACCCGTGGTGCGAGCCTGGCGTGGCGCGTCACTGCGCGGCGCTCGCTCAGAACCACTCGCTGCGGCAGCAGCTGGCTTCGCTTCTTTCGGCGGTGCCGGCGGCTCAATCTTGATCGCGTTCGGGTGCGCGGCGGCCGGATCGAGCGATGTCGGTGCGTCAGTAGCAGCCTTCTTGGCAGCCGGCGACGCTGTAGCCTTCTTCTTGACGGGTGCTTTCTTTGGCTTAGATCCTGCCAGAGCGCGCGCTGCGGCGACCTCGTCGACCATGTCGCGCTGGATTGGAACGCCCGCCTCGAACAGGACGCGGGCGACCTCATTTGGATCCAGCCCACGCTCACGCGCGATTTCAACAATTCGTCGCTTCGCCATCAGCGGATGATCCTACCAGTCAGGCGGCTTCTAGCCCCCCGCCAACACCGCTAGAACGCGCTCTGCAAGGTCGGTTGGGACTTCCAGCGAGGCGCGAAGGCGCCGTGGAATCGCTCGCGTACGCACGGCCTGATCGACGCATTCCGCACGCGCACAGAGATACGTGCCCCGGCCGCTTGCCTGACCGAGCACGAGCAGGCCGGCGGCATCGACCGAGAGCCGAACGAGCTGGCTCTGCGGTCGCTGCTGCCCACAGCCGGCGCAGGTTCGCGTCGGCTCCATTGTTGCCGCGCTAGACGGCGTCGCCGTCGATCGTTACGACATCCTCGGGCCCAACGAGGCGCTCGTAGCGCCGCACGACGATGCCGTTGATCGAGACGCGACCCTCCTTGAGGAAGGCCTTCATTGCGCGCTCGTCATGACCACGAGCCTCGAGGTACTTGGCGATGTTGTCGGCACCCGCGTAGTCCTCGTCGCCCTCCATGGCGAACT
>JBAXOM010000144.1:0-3964 GCA_037133215.1 Thermoleophilia bacterium
GACGAAGGCAACCTCCAGCTCGACGCGCTCGATGCGATCGCGCGTGAGGGCAACGTCAAGCTCGTCGCGGTGACCCACCAG
The DNA here is from genome assembly GCA_037133215.1 of Thermoleophilia bacterium. Taxonomy (GTDB): domain Bacteria; phylum Actinomycetota; class Thermoleophilia; order Gaiellales; family F1-60-MAGs149; genus F1-60-MAGs149. Next base: position 82 of record JBAXOM010000144.1, read on the forward strand.
TCGAACACGCTCGGGGTGCGCCCGCCCGTGGCCGAACTCGTCGCCTGGGCGCATGCGCAAGGCGCCGTTGTCGTGCTCGATGCGGCGCAGACGGTGCCGAACCGGCCCGTTGATGTGCAGGCGCTCGATGTGGACTTCCTCGCCTTCTCGGGACATAAGACGCTCGGGCCAACAGGCATTGGTGCACTCTGGGGCCGCGAATCGGTGCTTGCCGATCTGCAGCCGTTTCTGACGGGTGGCGAGATGATCCGCTCGGTCAAGCTCGAGCGCACCTCGTGGAATAGCCTGCCCTGGAAGTTCGAGGCCGGCACCCCCGCCTATGCCGAGGCCGTCGGACTCCACGCGGCAATCGACTACCTGCACGCTGTCGGTCTCGAGGCGATTGACGCTCACGAGCACGCGATCACGGAGTACGCGCTTGGACGTCTTGCTGAGGTGCCGAGCCTGCGGATTATTGGGCCTCAGACTGCGGCAGCACGAGGGGGCGTCGTCTCCTTCTTGCTCGAAGACATACACCCGCACGACATTGCCGAGATCCTCGATCGGCATGCTGTCTGTGTGCGCGCCGGACACCACTGCACTCAACCCTTGATCGAACGCCTCGGCGTGGCGGCGACCGTGCGCGCCTCGTTCTACCTGACCACCACCGAGGCCGAGATCGATCGGCTCGTCGACGGATTGCTCGACGTCCGCCGAGTGATGGGAGTCTGACAATGGACGATCTCTACCGCGAGAACCTGATGGACCACTACCAGCATCCACGCCACCACGGCCCGATGGCTGAATGTGATGCGGAGGCCGAGGGGCAGAACCCACTCTGTGGAGACCAGGTCGTCGTGCAGGTCAAACTGACCGACGGGACGATTGAGGAGATGCGCTTTTCGGGCCACGGCTGTGCCGTCTCCCAGGCGGCCACCTCGATGTTGACCGAACTCGTGCAGGGGCTGACCGTCGAAGAGGCGGCCGCCCTGCCCTCGCAGGCCATCCTGGACGAACTGGCGATCCCGCTATCGGCGATGCGCGTCAAGTGTGCGGTATTGGGACTTGGCACGCTCAAGCTCGCGCTCCATCGCGCCACAGGCACACCGCTGCCCGCTGAGTGGGGCGATACCGACGAAATGGTCTGGTCCTAGTCGGAGACAGCGTCCAGCAGGCGCGAGCCACGCAGGGCGAGCTCGAGTCGAAAACGATCGTCAGCGTGCTGGAGATCGAGTGACGTCAGCTTTGCGATCCGGGCCAGGCGGTAGCGCACGGTTCGCTCGTGGACGTCGAGTGCTCGTGCGGTAGCCGCAACGCTGAGACCCTCCTGGAGCCAGGTCGTGGCCGTCTCGACGTATTGCGGCCCACTCTGGCGATTGCTATGCAGAGGCTCGAGTGTGAGCTCGACCAATTCGCGGAGCGTCTCTCGATCTTGCCCGATCAGTGCCTCCGGCAGCACGTCGGCGAACGGGACGACGCCACGCAACCCGAGCCGACGGGCGACTTCGAGTGCCCGCTCGGCCTCACCGCATGAGGTTCGGATACCGGTCACGCCAAGCCCCGGGCGACCGAGGCCTGCCGTCTCAGCACCACGAGGGACGCGGCCACTGACGATCGCGACAATCGTGCCGCTCCGAACGCCAACCAAGAGCGCGGCGTCACGGAGGCGCTCCAAGACGGCCGCCGAGACCGTACCCACGACGAGCACACTGCGCCGCCCACCGAGATCGATGCCGAGTTCCGTGGCGTGCTCCATCACCTGATCAGGCGGCGACTGCGAGAGCACCTGGTCGAGCAAGACGACGCGGGCCTGTTCGCCACGGATTGTCGCGAGCGCGACCTCTGTCGGTTCGTTTTCGGACACGGCGGAACGTTACCGGTTTCCGGCAACTCGTGTCAGGCGCCATGGACCTGCGCCCGCACGATCGCCGGGTCGAAGCGATACCGCACAATGCCTCCGACCTCGGACCGCACGCCTCCTGCTTCCCGCAAGAATTGCGCCCACGGGCCCGGTGCTCGGGCGTCGACGAGGACCCATGAGGTACCCGTGAAGGCGAGATACCGGAGTAGTTCTTGGCGTGGATTAGAAGGGAGCTGATCGTTGTAGAACCCGAAGACGACCGGAAATTGCGTGTAGGCCAGCGGTATCGCCGCCGCGCTGTAGCCGCCTGCCATGCGGTAGCGCATCTTGGCAATCGATTGCCAGTACATGCCGTTGCCGCGAAAGGAGTAGGGCAGGATCAACACGACGGCATCGTTTGGAATCGCTGCCGTCGCAGCGCCACTTTGGATACCAGTAGGCGTCTGGAGCTCTGTGCGCCAGAGGTCGGCGCGTGGCACCGGCAAGAGGCAGACGAGGGCGATCACGAGGAGGCCTAGGCGCGCGGCGAACCAATGCAGGCGGTCGCCGCGCCGCCGCGCCACAAAGAGCGAGCCAAGCAGCGCGATGCCGAGCCAGGCGTAGACGACGATGCGCGTTGGCAAGGCGAGTCGAATCAAAGGCAGATGGGTAAAGACCTGCCAGGGCATGGTCCAGCCGGGGTCGCCACTGATCGTGAGATGTGCACCAAAGGACAGCACGATCGCGGCCATGGTTGCGACGACAATCACCCAGACGAACCGCTCATGACGCCAGCGCCAGATGCCGCCCAGCGCAACGAGGACAAGGACAGGGCCAAGGTAGGCCAACTGTTCGGTGAGGTTGCCAACAAACTGCAACGAGTCGGCCTGGAAGCGCGCACCGCCAACCCAGGTGATGATCGTTGGCACGACGAGATTCTTTAGATCAAGGGGGTAGAGGTCGGGACGAATCCGGTCGTCGATTGGGTTGGGGTGCAGAAACGCAGCAATCAGGAGTGGCGAGATGATTGCGATTGCGAGGGCGTAACCGGCCGCAACCCAGGGCAGTGCCCGCACGATCCGCCCGCGGAGCTCACTCGGACCGATCGCAAGGGCGGCGAGGAGGGCGATCCCACCGACGACCGTGGCGGTCGCAGCAATCTCGGTGAAGATCAAAAACTGCATCGCGATCAGCCCCGCGAGCGCCAAGGCACCACGCCTGGGACGAATCGACTCCTCGACGAGGCGAATGACGACCAGCACAATCAGCGGCAGGGCGGCGACCAAGGCGAGGTCGAGATGGTTGAGGGTCTCCCCCAGCACGTACGAGGAGAAGCCAAAGATCCAGCCGCCTACAATCGCGGCAAGCGAGTCCTGAGTCACGTGACGGCAGAGCAGGTAGGCCGTCCAGGCAGCCAGGGCAGGGGCAGCAATTGCGAGCGTGTTATAGGTGACGAGCGGACCAGCGAGCGCGGTCAGGGGGGCGAAGAGCAACGCGGGCCCGGGGATCGTCGTCGCCCAGGCGAGGTTGAACCCCATCGGCGCGTCAATGCGATCGGTCAGAAAGGGCGACTGGTTGCCGGCCAGCACCTCAACCCAGTGCACCAGCGACCAGGCGAAGAACCCTTGGTCGGCGCCGAAACTTCCGACGACGGCGTCGTGCGGTGCTCGGATCACGAACCGTCCAACGAGCACGACCGAGACGACCGCGTAACCGAGCAGCACTAGGAGCGGCTCGAGACGTCGCATACCGCGGAGTGTAGGCGGCAACGAAGAAGGGCCGGGTGGTTGCCCACCCGGCCCTTCCGGTCGAACGCTGGTCATACGTAAGGTGCGCCGCGGCATCGCGCCGCTGCCCCAACGTTGGCTAGACGATTCCCTGTCGGTCCAGGGACGCGCCCTTACGTGCGCCGACCTCCACTTGCCGTACAGTTGCTACTCAAGAACGGACCACCTCCCTTCCGCGGTAGCGCGAAGATATCAATGGGACCGGACGTGGTTACTGGAAGTTTTTCCAGTACGCACTTGGTGTCGGACCAACTTGGCCCTGGTACTTCGAACCGAG
>JBAXOM010000145.1:0-3892 GCA_037133215.1 Thermoleophilia bacterium
GCTACCTCATCACGACAGGCGCTGAGAGCTACCCGAGGTCGACGTGATGCGCATGTACTCAAGCACCGCACCCGTGCGAAGATCCATCCCCGGCTCGGCATCTGGCACCAACACCTTGTAGGCACGCGACAGCTCGCGGCGCACCGAGACGTGGGCGAGATGCAGACGCTCGGCGATGGCGCGCGCGTCGTAGCCCGCCGAGGCAAGGGCCATCACCTCGCGCTGGCGTGGCGTCAGGCGGGTGAGCGTTTCGCTGCCGGGCAGCCGACCATGCTCGGCACTCGTATGCGAGGTGACTCCCAGCGTGGTGGCCTCGAGGATGTTGACGAGACCTGGGACATCAAGCTTGCCGCGCTTCTGCACGAACGACCAGCTGACCTGCTCGCGCGGCGGCAGGACGTCCTCAACCCGCGGCACCGCGTGCTGCGAGAAGATCACGATTGGCAGCTGCGGAATGATGCCACGCAAGGCAAGTCCAAGATCAATGCCATTGATGCGACCCTCACCAAGCGCCAGATCAAGCAAGGCAACATCGAACTGTCCAACCACCGCCGCATCCAGCGCCTGTCGCGGCGACTCGCAGGGGGTGATCTCCTGCACCTTGGCATCGGCACTAAGGCGCTCCTGCAACATGTCGCGCAACACCGGGTCGTCTTCGCAATAGAGGACGCGCAAACCACGGGTTTTTGGTCGCGCAGAGGTCGCAGCAGACGGTGTCATACGCATAGTGTGCATGTTTGAGGTCGGCCCGTCAGAAAATGTGCCGCTCCTGCTACACGTGTACCAACCGCTGGGTTGCGTTCTACGGTCGCACTAAGGTCGTACGCACGTACTCGCGGAGCACAGCACGCATCTCCTCAGGCGCCACAGCGCCGGGATGGAGCAGCACGTGCAGCGCAAGACCGTCGATCAACGTCGCATACGTTAGTGCCCACAGGCCAGCATCGATCGACTCAAACGTCTCGTCCTGTTGGAGGTCTTTGACGACGCGCTCGATGCGCCGCCGCCAGCCGTCATAGAGTGACGCGTAGCGCTCGGCCAGTGCCGGAGTCCGGGCCGCTCGGGCCTCGAGCTCCGTCCAGACGCGTTGCTCAGTAATCGCCTCAGGTGTATCCGGAACGTTCGCCTCGCCAAGCCGGATCAGCACCTCGAGGGGGTCGTCGATGCCCTCCACGGCGGCATCAATGCGACGAGCGACACGCTCGGCCGCCTCCTGCAACGCAGCCCCCAAGACCTGGTCCTTGGTCGCAAACCAGTGCGTGATCGTCCCAGTCGACACCTGCAGCTCCGCCGCCAAGCCACGCATCGTCGTCGCCTCGTAACCATCGCGCGCGATCACCAGGATCGCGGCGTTGATGATCTCGCCGCGCCGTAACTCCTCGACCGAGAGGCGGGGCATCGCGCGCTCAGGCCTGCTTCGGCCACGCGGCAACGGGACTCGTGCCACGCTTGCGCATCTCGTTGACGAGCACGACCTTCTGGATCTCGCTCGTACCCTCCCAGATACGGTCGACGCGCAGGTCGCGATAGAAGCGCTCGACGGCGTTCTCGCGCATGTAGCCACGCCCACCCAAGACCTGGACGCACGAGTCGACGACGCGATTGGCCATCTCCGAGGCAAACAACTTGATCGACGCCGCCTTGGCATGCAACGTCTTCGGATCGAGCGTGCCCTGCGTCACTTCCCACGCCACCTGGTACGTGAAGGCGCGGGCGGCCGCGAGATCCGAGACGGCCTCGGCCAGTGGAAACGAGACGCCCTGGAACTCGATGATGCGCTCGCCAAACTGCTCGCGCTCAACCGCATACCCAAAGGCGTCCTCGAGGCAACGCTCGGCCCCACCAAGGCAGCGCGCCGCAATCATCAGGCGCTCCTCCATAAACCATTCCTTGGTCAGGTTGTAGCCCTCGCCGACCTCGCCCAGCACGCGATCGGCGCTGACCTCGACGTCGTGGTAGCGGAAGATCGGATGCTCGTAGACGAAGTGGTGCATGTAGCGAGGGCGACGGTACTCCTCGACGCCGTCCTGATCACGATCGATCAAGAGCGAGACGGGGCCCTCACCCGGGACATCAGCCACGACGATCTGATAATCGGCGACATCGCCAACCGTCACGTACCACTTCTCGCCATTGAGGACGAAGCCGTCGCCCTTGCGGACGGCCTTGGTGGCGAGGACCGACGGATCCGAGCCGGCGTTCTCTTCCGTAATCGCGTAACACGAACGACGCTTGCCGGCGATCTCGGGGATCAAGAAGCGCTCGCGCTGCTCCGGCGTGCAGTACTTGAGCACATTCGCGGGGCGCCAAACGATGTCCCAGAGCGCATTCGTCGAACGACCGAGCTGCTCTTGCGACAACACCTGCTCGAACAGCGAGAGGCCTTGGCCACCCCACTCCTCGCGCATGTTAACGGCGTTGAGCTTGGCGTCGATGATCGCCTGGTAGGCGTCCTTCAGCTCGGCCGGCGATAGGCCATCCTGTTCGTCACAAGGGATCTCGAGCGGCAGCAACACGTCGTCGCAGAGCGTGCGCGAACGCTGCTGAATATCGAGCTCGCGGGCATTGAGAGAGAGGTCCATCGGGGTCTCCTTCGACCTAAACGCGGGGGAACATATCGCGGGAGATGATCAGACGCATGATGTCCGACGTCCCCTCCCAGAGCTCTTCGAGCTTGGCGTCGCGCAACCACTTCTCGGCCGGGTACTCGCGCGAGTAGGCGTAGCCACCAAGCGTCTGACAGCAGGCCCAGGCCGAGAACCAGCAGGCCTCGGAGGCGGCCAGCTTGGCCATCGCAGCCTCGGCGCTAAACGGCTTGCCCGCGTCGGCCAGCGCCGCCGCGTGGCGGGCCATCAGCCGCGCCTGGTCAATCTTCATCCGCGCATCAACGAGCCGAAACGAGACGGCCTGGTTGGTGTGAATCGCAGAGCCGAACGCCTTGCGCTCCTTCGCATACTCGACGGCGTAGTCGAGCGATGCGCGTCCCATGCCAACCTCGCCCGCTGCCAGCAGCACACGCGACTCGTCGAACTTCTTCATCAGGCCACTAAAGCCCTTGCCCTCGCCGCCGATGCGACGATCCTCGGGCAGAAAGACGTCCTGGAAGAAGATCTCGTGCGTCGGAATGCAGCGCTGGCCGAGCTTGTGCAGCTTGTTGCCGACGCTAAAGCCCTCGTCGCCGGCCTCGACGACGAAGGCCGTGATGCCCTTCGAGCGCGTGCCCGGGGCAACGGTTGCGAAGACGAGGTAGTACTCGGCCACGCCGGCGTTCGAGATCCACGTCTTCGAGCCATTCAGCAGGTAGCCACCCTCGACGGGCTTGGCGTGTGTCGTAATCGCGCTGGCGTCGGAGCCCGCCTCGGGCTCGGTCGTCGCGAGCGCGCCGAGCTTCGGGTTAGGACCGCAGAGCGGTGGTACCCAGCGCGCCTTCTGCGCCTCGGTGCCGAGCTCGACAATGACGCCCGCAAAGAACGAGGCCGAGCCGATGAAGTTGCCGATCGGCGCGTCGCCGTACGTCAGCTCCTCATGGATCAGGCACGCGGTCGTAAGGTCGGTGATGCCGCCGCCACCAAACTCTTCGGGCAGGTCGTACGAGGTGAGGCCAAGTTCAGAAGCCTTATTGAACGGCTCCCACGGCGTCTCTTCCGTCTCGTCGTAGTGCGCAGCGACGGGCCGAATCTCCTTCTCGGCAAACGAGCGCGCAAGCGCAACGAGCTCCTCTTGAATATCGCTCGGAGTCACAGACATCAGCAACCTCTCTTCTCAACACAACAGATGTGCGAATGGTCGCACACTTGTTGTGTGGTGTGCAAGTACCAAACACCCTTTGGCGTGCAGGTGCCGGCCGCTATCCAACGTGAATGTCCAGAAGGGGTCAGGCACGATCTGGACA
>JBAXOM010000146.1:0-3890 GCA_037133215.1 Thermoleophilia bacterium
TGGCAAGGCACCAATCGACGACGGCAGGACAGAGCCCTGGAGTGCGGCTGCTGACACGCGCGAGCGTGTCGGGCGCTTGACACCACGCGGCAATGGAACGTTGGAGCCCAAAGCGGCAGCGAGTGCGCGCGGGTCGGCCGACATGCGGACGCGGGCGTCCTCGAGCACACGCTCGGCGCCCATGTCGACCGTGCGGATACAGGCGAGGAGGGCAGAACCAACATCGAGCGGCTGCTCTTCGGCAATCGCCACGATCGCCTTGGCCTGCTGACGCGCCGCATCGCCCGAGCGGCCGGACAGGCTGCGGACGAGATCGCGCCCACCCTCGAGTGCGGTGATGACGCGACGCTGCTGCGCATCGCCCGACGACGCGGCGAGTCGCCAGGCCCAGGCGGAGACGTAGTGGTCGGACGCTTCGCCAAAGCCGTCACCAAGCGCGAGCAGCAGCGTGCGTGAACCCTGCTGACGATCCTGGCGCCACGTGGGTGCGCGCTCGACGAGCCGCACGGCCTGCTCGAAGAGGTTCGTGCCCGGGCCGCTCTGGGCGAGATCGCGGAGCGCCTCGAGTCGTAGCTGACGATGCCGGTTCTCGGCCGCGCACTTGGCAAAGAACACCATCCGCGCCTCGCGTGGCACGGCAACGAGCACGCGCGCCAACTTTTCGATGTCTTTCGGCTGGGCCCGCTCGGCCGCGTGTTCGGCCCACAGCTCTTGCTCGTCGAGCGGCAGACGATCGACGGCGACGGTCTTCCAGTTGTCGCAAATCACCTGCGCACGCCGCACCGGGTCGGGCGTGACGGGCACGACCCATGGCGCCTCGCGGACGAGCGCCTTCGGCAATCGGCGCCAACGGCGTCGTACGCGCGGCGGTCGCGGCGTGACGAGCGCGCCCGGCTGGAACGTATCGACGTCGAGCAGCGAGTGCAGGGTGATCGTGCGGTCTGTGTGTGGTGCGGCGGCTTCGGCGAAGTCGACGACGACCCCAGATTCCTTGCGGCGATGCAGGCGCATGACGCGTCCGACGCGCTGCTGGTAGACGCGTCGACTGGCGGTCGGTGCGAGGTGCATGCAGACGGTCGCGCGCGGTGCGTTCCAACCCTCAGCGAGCAGCTGGGCATTGACCAGCACGTTGACTTCGCCACGCTCGTAGGCGGCAAGCGTCTCGGCGAGTTCGCGCGGCGGCGTGCGTCCGGAGACCGCGGCGGCCTTGAGTCCAATTGCGCGCATCGCGGCTGCGACACGGACCGCATGGTCGACACCGGCGGCGTAGACGATGCCTGGGCGCTGCCCAAACATATCGAGGTAGTACATCGAGGCAGCCATGTTGACGGCGTCGTGGTCGAGCGCGTCGGCGAGCTCTTGCTGGTCGTAGTCGCCACCAACGAGGCGCACACGCTTGAGGGACGTGCCCGGTGGCACGCGCACAGCACGGAGCGGGGCGACAACACCCGTCAGGACAGCCTCGCCAAGCGGAAAGTCTGCGATCTCGGCTGGGAAGACATCGCCGACGTGCTTCTGCAGCAGCTGGTCGGTAGCGGTCATGCCGATATACGTCGGCGTGTCGAGGCGCCGAATCGCGGCGGAGGTGCGATCGCCGAGTGCCGTGTGCGCCTCGTCGCAGAGGATCACGCCGTAGACGTCGCGGTTGAGGCGATCGGCGTTCTTGATAAACCACGCGTAGGTCTCGACGGTGATCGGCGGCACCAGCGGTGGCTTGGCAGCGCCGAGCACGGGATCCTTGAGGCGGTGCGCGTAGCCCTGTTCCTTGAGGTCGCGCTCGAACTGGTCGACCAAGAGCCGGCGATGGGTGAGGATCAGAACGCCGGTGATCTTGGCCGCATCGACAAAGGCAGCCGCCGCGACGGTCTTGCCCGAGGCGGTTGGGTGCTTGAAGCGATAACGGCGAACGGCGCCCGGGTCGTGGATCGGCTCGTCGCCGGTCGCGTCATCGTCGTCGTCATCGTCATCGTCGTCGGGCTCGTCGATGCCCGCCAGCGCAACACGCGCAACCGGACTGTCGATGATCGGCGGTAATTCGACGGGCGCCTCGTTTTCGTCATCGTCTTCGAAACCAAAATCGTCGTCATCGTCGTCGTCGTCGCCCGAATCGCCTACGACGGCGGAGCTCTCGTCGGCCAGCTTTGGCGCGTCGTTCTCAGGCTGCTCGAGCTCGTCCTGCTCGGCGCGCTGCGAGCGCTCGAAGTCGCCGATCACGGCGGCGAGCATGCCCGCGAGCGCGTCGACCTGGTGTGGACGCAATGCGAGGCCCGATTGCAGGTGCGGCTCGTCTTCGGCCAAGACGCGCTGCAGACCGAGCGGAAGGGCGTACCGGCGGCGATACTCAGCCGATGGCGAGGCGAGACCAGACTCGATCTCGTCAGCGGCCTCAAGGTAGGCGCTGGCCCAGAGGCCACCCGCGCGAAGGTCGTCGGTGTCTCCGGGCGCGCGAATGCACTCGCCAATCCAGCGCTCAACTGCGTCGAGCGTCGGACGACCCGTCATATCAACGAACTCTGTGCCTGTAGCCGTATTGCCGGCTTCGAGCATTCACGCCTCCAACCACCTCGCGACACGAGCACGACCACTGGTCGGCTGCCACTCGGTGGATCTGCGGTGCCCAACGGCACCGAACATGTCCGAAATGTAGCGCACACACCCGTGTGCAGGTCGCGCGTAGCAACCTGCGGCACGCCGGCTGCTACCCTCAGGGTATGCGATTTGCCTTTTACGGGAGCGTTTCCGACACGTTGTCCACCTTTGCTGACCGCCTCAGTGCCGCCCTGGTGGCACGTGGCTACGAGCGTACCGAGGATCTTGGCACTGCCAACCTCGTCTGCAACTTCGTCGACCGCGAGAACGTGCGTCCGTACCGTCGCGAGAACAAGACGACGTTCTGCGCCGCAATCTACGAGGGCGACGCCCCACCGGCCGATTTCGGCGAGGCAATCAGCGACTACTACCCCGTCCTCGTGCGCGCCCTGTCGAACGTCTCCGTGCGCGTCGTGCCGGGCACCGAGGTTCGCTTCGGCACGATGGAGCAGGGCAATTACGCAATTGCCGACGACGGCTCCGATGCGTTCTTTGCCACGCTCGCCGAGCGTCTCGCGCCACTGGCCGAGAGCCATTTGGTGATCGACAACATTTGGAATCCCGACCTTGAGCCCGAGTTGTGGAACGGCGATGAGATCACCGAATCGCTGACGGTCGCTGGCCAGCGTCTCGACGCGATGAACCTCCTGCCCGCGCCGTTTCCGATCGAGAAGTACCTCGATAAGCGCGACCTCGAGCACGTCAAGCGCCTCTACTCGATTGGTGGCCTCTCGTACGGCAACCTGTCTGCCCGCAAGGACGAGACGCGCTTCTGGATGAGCGCCTCGGGTGTCGACAAGTCGAACCTGAAGGACATTGGCCGCGACATGCTGCTCGTGACCGACTACGACGAGCCCGCGCAGGCAATGGTGATGTCGGTACCGCCCGGTATCGAGCCGCGCCGCGTGTCCGTCGACGCGATCGAGCATTGGAAGGTCTACATGGAGCACCCGAGCGTGGGCGCGATCATGCATGTGCACGCCTGGGTTGAGGGCGTCGATGCCACCGAGATCAACTATCCGTGTGGCACGGCCGAGCTCGCCGATGCCGTCGCCGACCTTGTCCGCATCCAGCCCGACCCCGCCCACGCGATCATCGGCCTCAAGAACCATGGCCTGACGATCACGGGTGACACGCTCGAAGAGATTCTCGAGCGCGTTGAGCCGCATATCCTGCGGCACATCCCGATGGCGTAACGCTAAACGCGGTTGAGCCAGGACCGCTCGCGACGCTAGGGGACATGACAAACCCCGGTTTGTGGTGTCCCCCTGACCTCTCAAGGCCATGGGCTTTGATGTTCT
>JBAXOM010000147.1:0-3824 GCA_037133215.1 Thermoleophilia bacterium
TCCTCGCGCCGCTCGTGGTGATCTGGTTTGGCTTTGGCTTTACGCCGAAGATCCTGCTGGTCGCACTCGTGACGTTCTTTCCGATTGTGGTGGGACTTGTTGAGGGGTACGCGTCGAGCGATCGCGATGCGATCACGCTGCTGCGGACGATGGGCGCGAGCTGGCCAACGACGTTTCGCCTCGTGCGGCTGCCGGCGGCGTTGCCTGGCTTCTTCACCGGCCTCCGCATTGCGATCACGTATGCGGTTGTCGCTGCGATCTTTGCCGAGTACGCGGGCGCCGAATTTGGCTTGGGCGTCTACATGCAGGGTGCAAAGGCGTCGTTTCGGACCGACCTTGTGCTGGCGGCGGTCGTCGTCTCGGCCCTGTTGACACTGGTCTTGTTTGCAGCGACGTACGTCGTGCAGGCCCTCGTGATCCCGTGGTACGCCGAGTCGAAACGGGTGCCGCAATGATCGAGGTGCGCGATCTCCAGAAGTCGTACGGCGAGCTTGACGTGCTCGCGGGCGTATCGCTACGTGTCGAGCAGGGCGAGTTCGTCTCGATCCTCGGCCCATCGGGCTGTGGCAAGTCGACGCTCTTGTCGATCCTGACGGGGATCGAGCCGGCCGACGGAGGCGAGATCTTGATCGACGGCGCGGCGCCAGCCGAGCCGCGCCCGTTTGCGTGGATGCCACAGTCGGACGCGCTCTTCCCGTGGCGGACCGTCGAACAGAACATCGCGCTCGGCTTCGAGGTTGCGGGCGGGCTTGGTCGGCGCGAGGCCAGCGAGCGCGCCCGCGCGCTACTGCCGACTTTTGGTCTCGAAGGCTTTGGTGACACGCGGCCGTATCACCTGTCGGGCGGCATGCGTCAGCGCGTGGCGCTGGCTCGCACCGTCGCCCAAGGCCGCGACACGCTGCTACTCGACGAGCCGTTTGGCGCCCTCGATGCGTTGACGCGCACAGACCTCCAACTCTGGCTCGGTGACATCTGGGCGCGCGAGCGCTGGACCGTCGTGCTGATCACCCACGACGTACGCGAGGCCGTCCTACTGTCGGACCGCATCTACGTCCTCGGTCCACGGCCCGGCACCGTGGTCGGCGAGTTCGAGGTGTCGCTGCCCCGTCCGCGCGGCATTGCCACGCTCGGCTCGCCCGCTGCCGCCGAGCTCGAAGTCGAGTTGCTGCAGGCGCTCCGGGTTGGGCAGAGCGCGTCGCGCTAGGTCCTACTCGGCGGCGAGGAGTTCGCTCTCGGTGAGATAGTCGCGCAGGAGATGAGTTGCCGTGATGCCCCGGGCGATTGCCACCATGTCGTTGAGGTTGAGTCGATTGACGGTGTCGCGGGGTCTGGCACGCTGGTCGATTGCTGCGACCGAGACGGCAGTCACCTCGCCGCAACACGCGCGCGCATCGCCGTCGGCGACGACGGGAAACTGCGCATCGGATTGTTTTTGGCGACTGGTGAGGCGGACGACGAGGGCGGTTTTGTGCGCAGCGTTCCACTCGTCGAACGAGACGACGACGTAGCGTTTTCGCTCCGCGGTCGCAGCAGCGTTGATGTAATAGATGTCGCCCCAGCGTGGGTAGTCGACGCGGCCGGCCGGTGGACGAGTGAGCTTGGGGGGACTGTCGAGAAGTCGTCGTGCCTGCACCAGTTCCGCAAGGCCCCGCTCGACGCTGTGGAGCAGCGTGTCCGTGGCAACGGCGACGATTTCTTGGGCGGCACGTTGAGGTGCGACCACGATGCGGGTCGGATCGAATGCCCGTTGGTCGTCCCAGGGATCGATGGTGGCGGTGGGAGAGGCTGTGGTGCGTGGCACTGCGGGCACGACTCCAACCCCATGCATGGCGAGGTTCCACGACGTCTTGGTCAGAACAAGCGCGCGGCCAAGCCCGTCGACCTGCACGATGGTGCCGCGTTGAAGCACGCGCGCCTACTGCGCGTCGGCGGCTGCGAGCGTAAAGAGCTCGTCGATCGACTCGGCGTGCTCGGGGTCGGCGGCGTAGTCGGCGTAGAGCGCGCAGCGACGCGCCTCCTCAACCCGAGCCCGTCGAAGCAGCATCCCCTCGATCAGGAGTTCTGTCAGTGCGCGGCGCAGAGAGAGTGCATCCGAGACACCAAAACGCTCGGGATGAGCCAGTAGTTCGGCCTTGAGCTCGCTATCGACATCAACGGTGGTGGGAGCCATGCACGCAATCTAGCAGACGTGGTGCGATTTATGGTTCAGATTCTGAACCAGATTTTATGGGCTCGGCCGAGCATGCTCAGACGATGTCCAAGCCAAGGTCTACTCGTGCACGCTGGCCGTGAGATTGACGAGCACCACGCCGACAACAATCAGGCCGATGCCAAGCAATGTTGTTGCGGCGGGCTTATTGCCGAGTACGAACCAGCTGACGAGCACGATGCCGGCCGTGGCCAGACCGGCCCAGATTGCGTAAGCCACACCAACGTCCATCCGCTTGACGGCAAAGGCGAGTGCCACGAAGGCAATGCCGTAGCCAATCAGTACGACGATCGTCGGTACGAGCTTGCTAAAACCCTCCGACTGTTTGAGAGCCGACGTGCCGACGATTTCGGCGATGATGGAAATCGCGAGCAAGATCCATTTCATCCCCGTGCCTTCGCCACGGACGAGCCCGACTCCTGCGTGGGCTAGACGGTGTCGCGCACGAGCGGCGTGGTGGAGCAGTGGATGCCGCCACCGTTGAGGTGCACCTTGTCGAACGGCACGACCTCCCACGTCACACCGCGCGCCTCGAGTGCGGCGAGCGTGCGGTCGGATGCGCCGTCGGGGATCAGCAGCTCGCCGGGTGCCACCGCCAGGCCGTTGACGATCCAGCCGTCATCCAGCGGCGTGATCTCGACGGTGTGGATGCCGAGCTCTTTGAGCGTCTGCAAAAACGTGTAGGGCAGCCCCATCGGATTGACCAGTGCGAGGTCCTTGTCAATCATCAGGAAGTTCGCATCGATGTGGATGTCGTAGCCCGTCAACTCGACGACGTGGAGCGTGACGCCTTGGCTGGCCAGCACCTCGCCGACCTGCCGCGCGCCCTCGGCGTTGACGCGCACGCCAATGCCGATCGCACAGTTGGTCTCGTTGAGCCACGCAAACGACCCGCCCTCCATCACGCCCGAGCCCGAGATCGTGCGCAGGATCGGCACGCCGAGCTTGGCGAGCGTTTGCGTCGTTGCGAGCTCTTCGCCGCGGCGAATACGCGTGCCCATGCGGTTGACGATCGCGCCGCCCTTAATCATCTGGACAGGATCGCGGGTGTAGATGGCCTTGAGGTGGCGATCACCAACGCCCTCTTGGTAGATCACCTCGACACCACGACGCTCGAGTGCGGCCACGAGTCCGTCGTGTTGTGCCTGCATGACCGGGATATTCGGCGGGTCTTCGCTCTGGAAGTACCAGTGCTCGGCGAGGTCGCCGAACGAGCCAATCGCATCGATGCGCTTGCTGGGATCGACGATGTTCATCTCAACACCCGGCCGGTGCATCAGGATCGAGCGGATCGTGCCGACGTCGTTGTTGACACCCCAGGTGCGACCCCACGTCGCAGTCTGCTCGGCCTCGTCCTCGAACGTGGGCTCGCCGCCGATGGCAAACATCTTGACGGTCTCGTTGTAGACCCACATCGGGTCGAGTGGCTCGCTCATTGGTGTTCCTCCGGCCTGCTGGGGTCTCGCCGCGCGTCTGGCAAGCGTACCGCGCAACAGACCCTCATTGCGCGTTATGCTGCGCAGCGCGTCTTCAACGCTATGCCCTCTTAGCTCAGTGGTAGAGCACCTCCATGGTAAGGAGGGGGTCCGCGGTTCAATCCCGCGAGAGGGCTCTG
>JBAXOM010000148.1:0-3780 GCA_037133215.1 Thermoleophilia bacterium
AGTTTGAGACGGAGTCTGGGCCAGTGTCGGCTGTCGATGGCGTGTCGTTTGTCGTCGACGACGGGAGTGTGCTCGGCATTGTTGGCGAGTCCGGCTCGGGCAAGAGCGTGACGATGATGAGCGTGATGGGGCTGATCACAGACCCCAACGCGCGCATCACTGGCTCGATCCAGTACCGCGGCCAGGACCTGCTCGCCTTAGACCGCGACGGATGGCGTGGCATCCGTGGAACCGAGATCGCGATGATCTTCCAAGACCCGATGACGTCGATGAATCCGGTCTATCGCGTCGGCTGGCAGATCGCCGAGCAGATCAATGCCCACACCTCACTGTCGCGCAAAGACGTACGCCTGCGCGTCCTCGAGTTGATGCAACAGGTTGGTATTCCTGATGCCGAGCAGCGAATCGACGATTTTCCACACCAGTTCTCGGGTGGCCAACGCCAACGCCTGATGATCGCAATGGCGTTGTCGTGTCGTCCGCGGCTGTTGATTGCCGATGAGCCAACGACGGCGCTCGATGTCACGATCCAGGCTCAGATTCTCGAGCTGATCCAGACCTTGGCCGCAGAGACCGAGGCAAGCGTCGTGCTGATTACCCACGACCTCGGCGTCGTCGCCGAGATGGCCGACACGGTGCAGGTGATGTACGACGGGCGCATCGTCGAGTCGGGGACGACGGCGACGATCTTCAACGATCCGCGCCACCCCTACACGTGGGGCCTGCTTGGCTCGATGCCGCGGGTCGATCGCCCGCGCCCCGATCGCCTGACGACGATCCCCGGTGCTCCACCCTCCCCTCACGATCGCCAGCCTGGCTGCGTGTTCGCACCGCGCTGCGTGCACCATCAGCCCGCCTGCGATGTCTCGCCCCCGCTGATCGAGCGCACCGGCGATGGCCACCTCGATGCCTGCATCCTGCCGCTCGATGAGCGCGAGCCCCTGCGCGCAGCGGTGATCTCTCCGACGGGAGCCGAGCATGAGCGCTGAGCAGAGCAACAACATCATCCTGCGAGCCGACGGCGTGACAAAACGCTTCCCGTTGCGCAGCAAGGGTCTCCTGCGGCGCACGACGGGCTGGATCGATGCCGTCAACGACGTCTCGCTTGAGGTGCGCGAGCGCGAGACGCTGGGACTCGTGGGCGAGTCGGGCTGCGGCAAATCGACGCTCGGACGCGTGTTGCTTCGGCTGCTCAATGCCGATGCCGGCACGATCGAGTTCGCTGGCCGCGACATCACCAACCTCCGCGGCGAAGATCTGCGGCGCCTGCGACGCGACATGCAGATCGTGTTTCAAGACCCATCGTCGTCGCTCAATCCGCGCCATCAGGTCGGTGCGATTATTGCCGCGCCACTCGAGATTCATCGTTACGGATCTAAGACGGAGATCGCCGATCGCGTTGCTGAGCTACTCGAACTCGTCGGCCTGCGACCCGAGCATGCGCGTCGCTACCCACACGAGTTCTCGGGCGGGCAGCGCCAACGAATTGGCGTCGCACGGGCGTTGGCGCTCAACCCGCGCCTCGTCGTGGCGGACGAGCCCGTCTCGGCACTCGACGTCTCGATCCAGGCGCAGATCGTCAACCTGCTGGCCGACCTGCAGGAGCAGCTCGACCTCACCTACGTCTTTATCGCACACGACCTTGCTGTCGTCCGTCAGATCTCGGACCGCGTGGCCGTCATGTACCTCGGTCGCATTGTCGAGCTCGGGCCCTCGCTGACGGTCTGCGATCGACCCGCGCACCACTACACCAACGCGCTCTTGTCGGCTGTCCCGATTCCCGAGGTTGGGTCTGTGACACAGCGCGAACGCATCGTCTTGCGCGGCGACGTGCCGAGCCTTGCCAACCCTCCCAGCGGTTGCCCCTTCCACCCACGCTGCCCAGCGGCGACGTCGATCTGTGGAACCGATCGTCCACCGCTCGTTCCGCGCACTGCGGATTCTGGCGAGCACCTTGTGGCCTGTCACCACCCGCTCTAGGATCGCACTATGAGCACCGAGCACCACGACGTCATCATCGTTGGGGCTGGCATCGCCGGGCTCTCGGCGGCCTGGGAGCTTCGCGACCGCAACATCGTCATTCTCGAGGCAACCGAACGCCCCGGTGGTCGCATTCGCTCGCTCGAGCGGGGCGAGCACTGGCTCAACCTCGGTGCTCACGTCTTCGGCGGCGAAGACACCGCGTTGGGCCGTCTGCTTACTGCCACGGGTGTCGAGGCTGTCGACGTGCCAGGCATCCTGACGGCGGTGTCGTACGACGGGCACCTCGTCTCGGATGGCCCGATCGAGCTGTATCCGTTGCGCCTGCCGTTTTCGACGCGTGCCCGCATCGAGTTTGTGCGCGTAGGTCTCAAGCTGCGGCGGCTCGTCAAGCAATATGGCGACGTTGCTCGACCGATTCCAGGCGAAGATCCTGCCGTCCTGCAGCAACGGATGCTCGACTTTATGGACAACGAGTCATTTAGCGACTGTGTTGGCCCCCTCACCCCCGAGGTGGACGCCTTCTTCCGCTGCACGTTGACGCGCGGCACGGGCGAGCCAGAGGAGATCTCGGCTGGCTACGGCGTTGGCTACTTTCACCTCGTCTGGAACAAGGATGAGGGGCTCGGGCGCGCCATCGTTGGCGGCCCTCAGCGTCTGATGGATGCCTTGGCAGCACCGCATGGCGACCGACTCCAATTTGGCACTCGCGTGACGCGTGTAGTGCGAACCGGGGAAGGCGTGGTTGTCGAATGCACCGGCCTAGACGGGCCTCGGACCCTGACCGCAACGTCCGTGATTCTCGCCATCGACGCGCATCAGATCGCAGCATTGGTAGACGATTTGCCTGCAGACCTTCGCGAGGCACTACGGTCGATTGTCTATGGACCTTCGATTGCTGCAGCGTTCCTGACCGACGAGACGGGGCCGCAGCGGTGGGACGATATCTACGCGATCGCAACGCCGAAACGGTCGACGTCAATGCTGTTCAACATGGCGAACGTGCTGGCCGAAAAACGCTCGTCGCGTCCACCCGGCTCGAGCTTCATGGTCTATGCCCCCGCCAACCTTGGCCGCAAAGTCAAACACCTCGGAGATGAGGAGACCCTCGACCTCTTCCAAGCAGACCTCGAGCAGGTCCTCCCGGAGCTCCGCGGCCACGTCGTTGAACGGCAGATCCATCGTGTCAGCCCCGGTATCCCCTTCCCCTTCGTTGGCCGTGGCCGGCTCCAGCCAACCTTGATGCAACCAACCGAGCACATCCACATCGCGGGCGACTATCTCGGCTCGTGGTACGGCGAGACGAGTGCTTGGACGGGGCATGCTGCTGCCAAGCGTGTCCTGTCCGAGCTCGGCTGAGGACTCGCCTTTACCGCCCTCGGTTGAGGCCGAACACGATTAGCGCTGTCAGACCGACGGCGACGGCACAGACTGCGAGTCCGAGCACCTCATTGACCGCGTTGCTGATGGCGAGGCCGGCCATAAACAGGACCAGCAGCGCGAGCATGAGTAAGACGCGTTTGCGGTAGGAGAGCTGCATCTCCTCACCATCATGCCGGAGGGCACGCGGGTTTGTGAGCGGGCACCACGCCAGCGGTCACGCGGCTGCCTCGTGGCTATGCTGCGTTGGTGTCCGCCGCAACCCCACCGACCACGCATGGCGCCGAGTTGATGCCGATTTCTGGTGGTACCTACCTGATTGGCAATGAGGACGACCAGGCTCGGGAAGGTGACGGTGAGGGGCCGGTTCGCCCCGTTGAGGTCGCACCCTTTTGGATGGATGCGCATGCCGTTTCGAAC
>JBAXOM010000149.1:0-3750 GCA_037133215.1 Thermoleophilia bacterium
TCAGTCAGGCCAAACCTCAACAACCGAAAGGGTAAGAAATCGTGGGGCAGGTCAACCAGTCAACTGAACTGGGGGCAGACCCATTCGTGAGCGAGGGGTTCAAACCGTGTCGGGTGGTTTGCAGTTGTCTGGGCGAGGGGCAAAGCCCTTCGCGTTTCGCCTTGTAGCCGCTTTTGTGGCGCTTTCGTTTGTTTCGTCGTGTTCGACGTCACAAGACGGCAAGCCCTCGGGTCAGACCGTAGTGGTGAGAGCGCCGAACTCGTGTCAGTTAGCGGGCTGTGTCGGCGAGGGAATCGACACCGCAGCGGGTGCGTACACCGTTGCGAGTGAAGATTTGCTGTTTCCGTCCGGCGTTTTCGGGCTGGAACTTGTTCGGAGCTATCGCTCGGATCGAACTGCCTCAGGATGGTTCGGCGTCGGCTGGTCGACGGTGTTTGAGACGACGGCGACTTCTGGTGACTCAGGGGTGACTATCGATGCGCCTGCAGGGCTGACGCCGATGTGGCATCCGGAGGTGAGCGAAGGCTGGGATGTTGCCGGCGCGGTCTCGGTCCGGTTGGGTGTTGGTGGTTTGAACGAGTTGGTGTGGCCAACCGGGGAGATGTGGAAATTCGACCAAGCCGGACTACTGGCTTCGATGACCTCCCCCTTCGGACAAACCATTGTGATCGAGCGAATCAACGGTGCGCCGAGCGCTCTCCGGTCTTCACAAGGCCCGACCATCACGTTCGAAACCGAAGCGGGTCGCGTGGTGTCAGCAAGCACTGGTGACGGCCGGTCGGCCCAGTTCTCGTACGAGGACGGACATATCGCGACGGCATCGTCGCCCGGCGCCGACTTCTCCTACGACTACAACGGCGATGGACGAATGGTGAAGCTGGTCGGGCCGTCAGGAACTACGTCCGTCAGCTACAGCTCGGGTGACGTGGCGACGCAAACTACGGCGTCAGGTCAGCGGTTCACGCTCGCGTACGACGGTCTCACCACCACCGTCCAGAACACGCGCACGTTGGCGTACAAACATGACGAATCCGGTCGCCTCGTCAGCGTCCTCGATGGTTCGGAGGAGCTCTCGTTCCGTCGCTTCGACAGTGCTGGACGGATGATCGAGGCGGTTGAGTACAGCTACCCAGGCAAGCAACTCCTCAGTCAAATGACCAGGGAGTTTCAGGCCGATCGACTCGCCAAGGAAACCAAGAGTGGCATCACCTCCGAGTTCAGCTATGACGCGCTCGGGAGGGTCACCGAGGTCGCCGCGGGAGGGGAGACAACATCGTTCGAGTATCCGGAAGATCAGCCGCTGCCATCTGCCGTGACCACCACAAGCGGCGGCCGCGATGAGTTCGTCTACGCCAATGGGTTTGTCGCGAGCATCACGGACGCTACGGGTGTCTCAACGAACACCGGTCGGGACGTGCTCGGCAACCCGATCTCAGTCGCCGCAGGTGATGCAGGTGCCTGGACGTACGGGTTCGACGCCGAAGGCAATGTGACGACCACGACCGCGCCGAGTGGGAGGACATGGTCGGCCACATGGGGCCCAAGGTCGACGCTGTTGAGCGAACTGGACCCCCTCGGTCGAAAAACGAGCTATCGCCGCGACGGCGCAGGCCGCGTCGTGGCCCTCACTGCTGCGGATGGGACCTCGAGTTCATATGTCTATGACGTTTCGGGGTACCTCACTCAGGAGACGAGTCCCGACGGCCTCATCACGCGATATGAGTACGACTCCACTGGCTCGCCTTCGGCCGTGTTGCTACCGGGAGAACGGATCTGGCGTTCCTCGACTGGTCTGCGAGAAGCCGGCTCAAAAGTGGTTACCGTCACTGCTCCAGACGGAACCACGACGGAGTCCACCATCGATTCCGTCGGCCGAGAAGTCGGGCGTCGCTCGATCAATACCGACGGCAGCATCGTCGAAACGTCGCGGTCCACGTTTGAGTTCGAACGCCCCACAGCCACGACAGTTACTCGCGGCTCCAGCGTCTTCGAGTCACTGACCACATACGACCAACTCGGCCGAGTCATCGAGACCGCCGACACCCTTGATGGCGCCCCGACCGGTAACACCAAATACGCGTTCGAGGGCGGCCACCTGACCGGAGCGACCAGCGATGGGGCGCAGGTCGAGTACAGCTACGACGCAGCAGGTCGGTTGCTCAAGGTGAGCGACGCAGGGGAGACATGGGAGGCGACTTACCTAGGTGGCCAATTGTCAGCCACCAGTCACAACGGCGAGACAACACGAATCGGCTACGACATCGACGCACGCGCAAACTCGTTTACCAAAGCCGACAACGTCACAACCAAATGGACGTACGACGACGCTGATCGCTCGATCGGCCGTGCCATTGGAGATGCAGCAGCATCTTTCAGTTGGTCCGCCGCAGATCACCTCGAGGAGTATCGGTCCCCCGATGGCAGTCGATGGACGTGGGCCTACGACGAAGCCGGTCGCATCACCGAAGCGACCGAACCCGGAGGTGCGTTGACCACCTATGAATACGAGCTTGGTTCAGTTACCCGAGTTCGTACCACCGATAGCGAAAACGACCGAGACGACCGCTTCGCCTACGACTCACGTGGTTTGCTCCTCTCCGCGAAGACCGATGCAGGTGAGTTCAAGTATGTCTACGACGCCACGGGAAGGCCGGTCAGCGTTGACGGGTCCGACAAAGAGCAGTGGGGTTACGACGCGCTCGGGAACATCACGTCCGTCACATCCGGCTCCGACGTCTTCAAGATCCGCTACGACACGACCGGACGAGTCGAATCGATCACGGGGCAAGAGAAATCGATCAAGGCCACATGGACAGCGGACCATCTTTCGAAAGTTGAGGCATCGGGTCGCGATCCCCTTCGGGTCACGACCGACGAACAGGGGCGCCTCACCGACATCGATTGGAACACCGAGACAGCTATCGAACTGGCATGGTCGGACGACGGCACAACTCTTGACCTACGCCAACGCGACAGTGAAGCAGCGCAACAATACAAACTCAAAGGTGGCTATCTTGCGGCCTACTCGTCGGACCAGACCTCGATAACCGGTAGCCGACAAGACAACGGATACCTCGAGTCGCTCCATCTCGAGGTCGACAAAGTCGTGGGCGACATTCGATTCGACCAGGCCGGGCGCCCCGCCGCGCTCATCACCGACGCTGCTGCATCGACACTCGTCTACGACAGCGAAGGACGAATCTCGTCGGCCCTCACGTCGCGAACGGGCAAGGAAGCCGCTCTGACAACAGTCTCGTACGGTGAGAAGGGCCGCTCAATCGAAGGTGACAAGGCGTTAATCGAAGCAATCTTCAACAAAGATGGAGGCCTGCGTACGCCATTGCCCAGCTCGTTACCCAACCCACTCTCAGCCGCAAACAGCGAGCCCGAACAAGCTGGCGGCCTTACTGGCGCATCTCGCGAAGTCCTCGTCTCGCCGGAACCACGCCCGATCGAGGACGCCAACTCTCTGGTTGCCGCGGCGGCGCCAACGATCGCAACACCCATCGGGGTGCGAGACCTGTCCAAGCTCGCCGTGCAGATGGTTGTCGCTGAAGAAGAGCTGAGCACTTCCGAAGAAACAGTGAACGCCGAAGGCGATGAGCATGTCATGTAGCGCGCATAAAGCCCGTATGAAGTAAAATAGAAATCTAAAAATCTAGCATTCTAAACAATGAAAATAAAATGAAAATAAAATGAAAATAAAAATCTAAAATTATAACTTCAACAAATCTAAAATAATAATAAAAA
>JBAXOM010000150.1:0-3733 GCA_037133215.1 Thermoleophilia bacterium
CATGCGCATCACGTCGACCTCGGGTAGCTCTCAGCGCCTGTCGTGATGAGGTAGCACGGTGCCAAGACGCATCGTCACCGAACCGATCCACGTGCTGTTTGGGCCGTGGCCGTGTTATTCGAGCATCGTCTTTCTGGTCGCGGCGTTTGGGCTGTATGTGCGCTCGACGTCGCAGGCCCGTTTGGTGTCAAACTCGCCCGGCGAGTTCCTCGCCAATTTTCTTCCGAACATTGCGGTTGGAATCTGCACGAGTCTGGCGTTCGCGCTTTGCCTGTGGGGGTTTCCTTGCCTCCTGCGGCGTCTGCGATTAGCGAGCGGTCCGGTTCTGACACGAACGTGGTACATCGTCGTGCTCGTGACCACCGCCACGGTTGTGGCGTGGTTCTTCACGGTGCTCGTGGCGTTCGTGATTCCGGGTGTTCCCGGCGAGGCGCTCTCACCGAAGTTTTCGGGATCGCTTGTCTCGTGGCCCTTTTTCATTGTCGCGATCTTCATCGTCAACGGCCTCTACGCTCGGTTGCGCGCACGCATTGCCAGCAACGAGACCTTGCTGACTGATCGTCTGGCCGTGGTGCGGTCGGAGCGCGCCCTCTTGCTAGCGGCCGATGAGCGCATCCGGGCCGAGATCTCGCGGTCCTTGCACGACGACATCCAGTCGGTGCTGTTGCGCTCCACGATTCGCCTCGAGGAGGTGCGCGAGCACCTCACCGGCGATGCGCTCGCCCTGCTCGATACGTCGCTGACCGAGATCGATCGTGTGCGAGAGACGGGGGTTCGTGCGCTCGGGCGCACCCTAGCACCGGGCCTTGGCACGGTTGGCCTCTTGGCCTCCTTGCGTGACATCGCGCCACTCTACGGAGACGTGATGAAGGTCGAGTTTGCCTTTGACGAGGCATCGCAGGAGCGATTTCGGCTGCCAGACGATGGCGATGAGGAGGCCTTGGCCCTGTATCGCATCACCGAGCAGGGTCTGCAGAATGCGCTCAAGCACGGGCGTTCCACGTTTGCGCGTGTCTCGTTGATGGGTGTTGGCACAGCGCAAATTCGCCTGACGATCACGACGAATGGCGAGCCTCCGGTTGCAAATTGGAAGCCGGGCGACGGCGTCGCGATCATCAACGCCTGGCTCGATTCGGTCGGTGGTGGCTGGTCGCTCCGAGCGGGTCCGCAGGGTGGGGCCGTGTTGGAGGTTGTGGTGGGTGGTAAAACGAGCGCACCAGAGACATTTTCGTAGCCCGGATTACTGCAATCGGGCCATCGCGTACTACAGCTGTATCTAGTTGACGTTACAGCTGTAGCAGATGCCTCAAAGTAGCACACTTTTGGCGTAGATAAAGGGCAAAATAGAGATGCCGGAAGGGTTCTAACCCACCGCTTCCGGCTCGAATTGCCACAACCGCAGCATCCCCGCATCCCGCGCCTTAGCCGTCGCCTGCTCGTGGCGGTCGCCTGCGCGCTGGTGGGGCTCGCTGCCAGCGCCGGATCTGCTGTCGCCTACGTGCCAGCGGCCGATTCGTTCGCGCCTGCTAACGCGCCCGTGGTGCTGCGCTCCGTCGGGGCCACGGTGGCGGACACAACGCCGCCGACCGTCACCGCGATCACCCTGGCGTCGACCTCGCGCACGGCCGCTACGTACAGCGTGACCTTTTCGGAGGTGGTCACGGGTGTGACGTCGACGAAGCTGACGCTGGGTGGCACCAGCACGGGTTGGACGATCTCGGCCTCGGTGACGGGGTCGGGTGCTGGCCCGTATGTGTTTACGCTTGCCAATGCCACGTCCGGCGGTGCCCCTGCTGGCACGCTGATTCCAACTGTCGTGCTCGGTGCCGGCAGCGATGCAGCGGCAAACCAGTCGGTGCGTCTGGTCGGCTCGTCGACGTCGTTCGGCACGCCTGTCAACACCGTTGCGCCGGTCGTCTCGGGCACCCTGCGCGGGGCCAATACGCTCACCGCTACGAGCGGCACCTGGCCGCAGGCTCCGACCATCACGTATGCGCACCAGTGGCAGGTCTCGGCCGACGGATCGACGGGTTGGGCGAGTGCCACGGGTGACGGCAACGCCACGGCGTCGTACAAAGTCGCGGCCGTCGATGTCGGCAAGTACGTGCGCGTCGCCGTCACCGCCACGAATACGTACGGCTCCGCGACCGCGTACTCGAGCAGCGCCTCCGCATCGGCGTTCATCCTGCCATCGCTCGTGGTCTACACGCAGAACGCCGGCGCGAACACGGTCTCGGTCTTCAACCGGCTGGCCAACGGGCAGCTGACGCCGATCAGCCCGGTTGCATCGGCGACGGTGACCGTGGCGGCCAGCCCGCGCCAGTCGGTCATCTCGCCGGATGGCCGCTTCGTCTACGTGACCAGCTATTCGGGCAACGCGATTTCGCAGTTCAGTGCCGGGCAGGGTGGCGAGCTGACGCCGCTAGCTCCCGCCACCGTCACGGCGAGCGCGGCGTACAAGCTCGCGATCGCGCCGAACGGCCGCTTCCTCTACGCCACGGGCTATGGGTGCTCGTGCATCTACCAGTACGCGATCGGCGCCACCGGTGCACTGACTGCGCTGACACCCGCGACGGTGGCGTCAGGCGCATCGATGCAGGGCATCACGGTCTCGCCGAATAGCGGAAATGTCTACGCGGTCGGCGAAGCGGACGGCAAGGTCTACCAGTACGCGGTGGGGGCGAGCGGTGCGTTGACGGCACTGTCGCCGGCGTCGGTGGCGGCGGCAGGTACCTCGTCGACGGATGTCGTGATTGCGCCGGGCGGTGGGTACGCATACGTCGCCTCGTTCGGCAGCAACGCGATCTACCAGTACTCCGTCGCCGCCGGCGGCCAGCTATCCGCGCTGTCACCGACCTCGATCACGACGGGCGCGGCGACTGCCCCAAGGGCGCTCGCCATCGACAGCACTGGCACCACGTTGTACGCGGGGCTCAACAGTTCTGCGCAGGTGCTGCAGTACACGATCGGCGGTTCTGGCACCTTGGCGGCGAAATCGCCGGCCGGTGTAGCCGCGGCGGTCGCCACCTTGGGCGTTGCAATTACGCCGGACGGCACCAACCTGTATGCGGGCAGCAACAGCGCCACGAGCGTGCATCAGTACTCAATCGTCAGCGGCGCTTTGGCCGCGCTCAGCCCGGCAACGGTGACGGCGGGCACCACGACGCAGTTCCCCTCCGTCATGCAGAGCCCGCCGGGCGAGCTGGCGTACCTGACACCGACGTCGACCCTTTACAAGACGACGGGCACGTACACGGTGTCGTTCAATCGTCCGATCGACCCGGCCACGATCTCCACCGCGGACTTCGTGCTCAGCGGTACGTCGACGGGTTGGGCGGTGACGAGCGTCACGGCGGTCGTCGGCACCAACAACACGCAGTTCGCGGTCGTCATCACCGGCACGTCGCCGACGGACGGCTCGATCATCCTCGATGTCGCGGCGAATTCGTTTGCGGATAGCGACGGCGTGATCGGGCCCGGCGTAGGGCCGAACGACACCAAGGCCGCCACGGTCCAATACCTGCAGAACCCTGCGCAGAACGTGACTGCCGGGGGCTTCCAGGGCTACAACTTCGTCACCTGGACTATGCCAACCGACACCGCGTCGATCACCGGGTGGAAGGTCTACTGGGGGCTCTCGGGCGGAGCGGGGCTGACCAATTCGGTCTCACTCAGCGGGGCGACCACCGCCGAGTGGCGACACAACGGGTTGACGCTCAGTACGCCGTATTTC
>JBAXOM010000151.1:0-3706 GCA_037133215.1 Thermoleophilia bacterium
CCGCCGTACGATCCCGCGAACGCGGTTGATCAGCCGGCAGCGCCCGAAGACCTCAAGATTCCCGCCGGTGTCTGCATCGTCGGTGGCGGCGCTGCGGGTCTCGCCTGCGCTGTCAAGCTCGGCCAGTTGCTGGCCGACGATCCCGAGTCGCTCGAGAAGCTCGGCGAGGTGCCAATTGTCGTCATCGAGAAGGGCAAGGCCGTTGGCAGCCACTCGCTGAGTGGCGCGATGGTCAACCTGCAGCCGCTGCGCGATCTGTTCCCTGACCTCAAGGACGAGGATTTTCCGACCTACGGCGCGGTCGACAAGGAGTCGGTGCACTTCCTGACCAGCCAGAAGCGGCACATCAAGCTGCCGACGCCGCCCGAGTTTAAGAACCACGGCAACCATGCGCTGTCGCTCGCGACTCTCAACAAGTGGCTGGCCGAGCAGGCTGAGGCGCTCGGTGCGTACGTACTGCCCGAGACTGATGCTCAGGAGTTGCTCGTCGAGGAGGGTCGCGTCGTCGGCATTCGTACCGGCGTCAAGGGTCTCGACAAAGAAGGCGTGGAGAAGCTCGGTGCGGCTCCCGCGACCGAGGTGCTGGCCCAGGTGACGGTGCTCGCCGAGGGTGCGCAGGGCAAGCTGCGCGAAGCCGCGATGACGGCCTTCGACGTTTCCAGCCCGTACCCGCAGATCTATGCGCTTGGCGTCAAAGAGCTGTGGAAAGTCACGAAGCCGCTCGATCGCATCATCCACACGCTTGGCTGGCCGCTGCGCGGTGCCGGCCGCTATCGCGAATTCGGTGGCTCGTGGATCTATCCGATGGGCCCCGACCAGGTCTCGATCGGCCTCGTCGTCGGTCTCGACTGGGCCGACTCGTCGCTCAGCGTCCACGACCTGCTGCAAGAGCTCAAGCTGCATCCACTGGTCCGCAATATCTTGGAGGGTGGCGAGCGCCTCGAGTGGGGCGCGAAGATCATCCCCGAGGGCGGCTACTACGCGATGCCCGATCAGCTCAGCCTGCCGGGTGCGCTGTTCGTCGGCGATAGCGCCGGCTTCGTCAACGTGCCGCGCCTGAAGGGCGTGCACTACGCGATTCGCTCGGGCATTCTGGCCGCACAGGCGATCCACGCTGCGCTTAAGGCTGGGCACGACATCAGTGCACCAGGTGCGTTGGCTGCGTACGATTCGTCGGTCCGTAACGGCGAGATCGGCAAGGACCTCTACGAGGTTCGCAACATGCGCCAGCAGTTCCAGAAGGGTCTGATCATGGGCGGCTCGATCGTGCCGCTGATCACGGCCAGTAAGGGCAAGGTTCCTCGTGGCGCGACCGCGTTTACGGCCGACGCCAAGCACGAGGTCGAGAATCTCAACAGTCGTTACACGGCGCCCGACGGCACGTATACGTTCGACAAGTTGTCGAGCGTCTTCTTGTCGGGTAATAAGACGCGCGACGACCAGCCGAACCACCTGCGCATCCATGAGCCGCGCGTGCCGGTCGAGCTCGCTGAGGCGTGGGTCAATATGTGCCCGGCGCAGGTCTACGAAATCGTCGAGGGCTCCGAGTCGCGCGACGGCATGGTGCGCATCCATATGGATCCGTCGAATTGCGTTCAGTGCGGTGCCATCACCGC
Source organism: Thermoleophilia bacterium (assembly GCA_037133215.1). Taxonomy (GTDB): domain Bacteria; phylum Actinomycetota; class Thermoleophilia; order Gaiellales; family F1-60-MAGs149; genus F1-60-MAGs149. The sequence goes on from JBAXOM010000151.1 coordinate 1,617, forward strand.
CAAGGGTGGTCGCTTTACCCCGCCCGAGGGCGGCAGCGGCCCCGAATACCAGAAGATGTAAGCCGGGAGGCACCGTGGATCTATACGAGCATCAAGGCAAAGAACTGTTCGCGAAAGCAGGCATCCCTGTCGCCGAGGGTCGGGTTGCGTATACCGTCGCCGAGGCGCGCGCAGCGGCCGAAGAGCTCGGCGGCACCGTTGTCGTCAAGAGCCAGGTGCTCGTTGGTGGTCGCGGCAAGGCGGGCGGCGTCAAGGTCGTCAAGAACGCCGACGAGGCCGAAGCTGCAGCCCAGGCGATCCTCGGTCTCGACATCAAGGGGCACATCACGCGCCGCCTGTGGGTCGAGCGTGGCGTGGCGATCGCCAAGGAGTACTACGTCTCGGTCACCTTCGATCGCTCGGCCAAGATGCCGTTGCTGATGCTCACGACGATGGGCGGCATGGACGTCGAAGACGTCGCGGCGAACCATCCCGACATGCTGGCGCGCCTGCACGTCGATCCGGCGCTCGGCTATCGCGGCTTTCACGGTGTGCAGCTGATGGCCGCCGCGGGCATTCCGGTCGATGAGCGCAAGGCGCTTGGCGTGATGCTCGCCGAGCTGTACGGCGTCTTCCAATCCGAGGACGCCATGCTCGTTGAGGTCAATCCGCTGGTCTTCCTCGAAGACGGCACGCTGCTTGCAGCCGATGCCAAGGTGACGATCGATGACAACGCGCTCTATCGCCATCCCGATATCGAGGCGATGCGCGATCTTGCTGCGATGGATCCGCAGGAGCAGGCCGCGCGCGAGGCCCATCTCGCCTACGTCAAGCTCGATGGCGACGTCGGCATTCTCGGCAATGGTGCTGGCCTCGTGATGAGCACCGTTGACGTGATTGCGCAGGCTGGCGGCCGTCCCGCTAACTTCCTCGACGTTGGTGGTGGCGCGAGCGCCGAGAAGATCACGACGGCGCTCGAGATTGTGCTCAGCAACGACAAGGTCAATAGCGTCTTGTTCAACATCTTCGGTGGCATCACGCGTTGCGACGAGGTTGCCAAGGGCTTGCTCAGCGCACTCGAGGCCACCGAGATTCGCGCACCGATTGTTGTGCGTCTCGACGGCACGAATGCCGAGGAGGGACGCGCTCTGCTTGCAGAGGCGGCCCGCCCAGAGATTACGGTCGAGAAGACGATGCTCGAGGCCGCAGCGACTGCTGTTCGCCTCGCCAAGGAAGCGAGCTAGCCATGGCCATCATTGCGACGAAGGAAACGCGCCTGGTTGTCCAGGGCATCACCGGCCGTGAGGGCACGTTCCACGCGCTGCGCAACCGTGACTACGGCACCAATGTCGTTGCGGGTGTCACGCCGGGCCGTGCCGGGCAGGACGTCGAGGGTATCCCGGTCTACGACTCTGTGGCCGATGCCGTCGAGCACGAGGGTGCCAATACGGCGCTCGTCATCGTGCCGCCGCGCTTTGCGGCCGAAGCGATTCTCGAGGCCGCCGAGGCGGGCGTGGCGCAGATCATCTGCATCACGGAGGGTATCCCTGCTCACGAGATGCTCGAGGTCTACCACTACATTCGACCACGCGGCATTCACCTGCTTGGGCCGAACTGCCCGGGTGCGCTTTCGCCGGGCATCGCCAATATCGGCATCATTCCGGCCGAAATTTTCAAGCCCGGTCCGATCGGCCTGATGTCGCGCTCTGGCACGCTCACGTACCAAATCGGTGGCGAGCTGGCAGCCAAAGGTCTCGGCAACTCGACGATCATCGGCCTTGGCGGCGACTCCGTCATCGGCACCTCGTTTATCGACGCGCTCGACATGTTCCAGGCCGACGACGAGACCGAGTACATCGTGATGGTTGGCGAGATTGGTGGCAACGAGGAGGAGAAGGCGGCCGAGGTGATTGCCGAGCGCATCACGAAGCCCGTCGTCGCTTACATCGCTGGCTTCGAGGCGCCCCCAGGCAAGACGATGGGCCATGCAGGTGCGATCATCTCCGGCTCGGCGGGCACGGCTGCCGCCAAGAAAGAGGCGCTCGAAGCCAAGGGCGTCCGCGTCGGCACAAACCCCACCGAGGCCGCCCAAATCATGGCCGACCTGGTGG
>JBAXOM010000152.1:0-3689 GCA_037133215.1 Thermoleophilia bacterium
TGCCAACAACAAGTTCTCGTGGAAGAATCGCTCGCTGGTTGACGTGAAGATGACGACCAAGGGCAAGAACGCTGGCAGCGTGACGATGACGCTCAAGCGGGCCAAGAACCCAACGGTGGTGCAGTTCCAACTGGTCTGCGGCAAGCGATAAGGAGCAATAACTCATGACACGTATCCGTAATCGCGCAGTACTTTTCGCCGTCCTGCTCGCAGTCGCCGCTCTCGCGGTTGGTGCATCGAGCGCATCGGCCAACTCATCGAACTGGGGCGACAACGGTTCGGGCACCTGCAGCACTGTGAACAGCGACTTGGGCCAGAGCGGGGCCGAGCTCGGCACCTACTGCATGCAGTCGGTGACCGGCTGGATCACGATCAACGGGGGGGCGACTCAACAGCAGGCGATCAGCTGCGCCAACAACGACAGCTCATCGGGGCTCTCGTACAGCACGGATGGTCAAGCCTACGCGAACGATGGCCCATGGTACGAAGCCTACGGCAACGTCGTCGGTTGGCAGACTGGCGATGGCGGGGACGCGGACCTCTCTCCAGAGAATTATTCCGGCGCAACCCAGACAGGCAGCAATGCCACTGGCACCTACGGGTACGGTGGCGCGGGCGTCACGAACTGGGGCGGCAACGGCGGCTGGCAGGCCGCGATCGCGTGTGTCAACTCTGCGAGCGGCGGTTACCCCTACAAGCTCTCAGGTCGAGCTGCAAGCGCCGCCCCTGTGCGCGTCCGCGATAGGACGATCGACTCCGTGGACAAGAAGAAGGGTAGGGCGTTTCTGGCTCGCGAGTACGCGCTGAAGAAGAACGTCACGCGCACCGATACCCGTACCTGCCCTGCAGGACTGGTGCGGAGGGGCAATCTCGCCTACACCGTTCAGGAGTTCCCTGCCAACAACAAGTTCTCGTGGAAGAATCGCTCGCTGGTTGACGTGAAGATGACGGCCAAGGGTAAGAACGCTGGCAGCGTGACGATGACGCTCACTCGGGCCAAGAATCCAACTGTGGTGCAGTTCCAACTGCGCTGCGGCAAGCGCTAAGGCGCAACAGCACCGGGCACACATTCGTCTGAATTAAGGGGATCCCGCGGCTACCAGCAGGGTTGACGCCAGGCTGGCAGCCGCAGGAAACCATCGGCATGAAGATCACAATCGGAACTCTCACGCCGAAAACAACCGCACGCCTGAGTGCCACGCGTCACCTCTAGTACGCGCGACGCGTCTCTCGATCTAATCCGTGCCAGCTACTTATCGGTAGGCGGCGCGAGCTTTTCCATCAGGGCACTGAGGTCGGTCGACGACACCTTTTCCCGTTTGAGAAACGAGCCGATCTCCTCGATCGTGCTCATCAGTGGCGATGGGAAGATGACCGTGGAGTTCTTGTCGACGGAGATCTCGACGAGGGTCTGCAGGTTGCGTAGCTGGAGTGCCAACGGGTGGGCCATCATCACGTCGGAGGCCCGCGCAAGTTCACCGGCGGCGAGCGCTTCGCCTTCGGCGGCGATGATCTTGGCGCGCTTCTCGCGCTCGGCCTCGGCCTGGCGTGCCATCGCGCGCTTCATCGTCTCGGGCAGCTGGATGTCCTTCAACTCGACGAGCGTCACCTCGACGCCCCAACCCTCGGTCTGCACATCGAGAATCTCGCGGATGTTGACGTTGATGCGGTCGGTCTCCGACAGCGTCTCGTCGAGCGTGTGGCGACCGACGACAGCGCGGAGCGTCGTCTGGGCGATCTGACCAATCGCAGAGTTGACATCTTCGATTGCGACGACGGACTTGATGGCATCGACGACGCGGTAGTAGGCGACGGCTGAAACGTCGACGGAGACGTTGTCGCGGGTGATGATGCCTTGGCTCTGAATCGGCTGCGTGACGATACGCAGCGAGACGTTCTGCAGTCGATCAACGATTGGGATCAGCAACACGAGGCCGGGCTCGAACGGCTCCGAGCGCACCTTGCCGAGGCGAAATCGCACGCCGCGCTCGTATTGAGTGACGATCCGAATCGATGCACGCGCAAGGAGCGCGAGCACAATCACGGCAATCCCGATCCCGATCCACGTGCTCAACATGAGTGCGCTCCCTTGCTTACTGTTGTACCAATCGTACTGACAGGTTAGTTAGACCACGATCGTCGGTGGCGCCAAGCGCGCCCGCGCCAGCCGTGTGCTGTAGTTCGTCCATGCGCCTGGCCGATGGTAGATACGTTCCGATCGAGCAGGCCGAGCTGCGTACCTCGACGGGATCTGGCCCAGGCGGGCAGCACCGCAACCGTGTACAGACGCGCGTCGAGTTGCGCCTGCCCCTATCGGCGATCAAGCTGACGCCCGAGGAGTTGCAGCGTGTACGGCACCGACTACGCGCGCGCATCGTTGATGACATGATCGTGGTGCGGGCCGGTGAGCGCCGCTCGCAAGCCGACAATCGTCGCGCCGCCGAAGAGCGCATGCTTCGCGTCTTGGAAGATGCGTTGCGCGTCGATCCTCGCCGCGTCTCGACGGCACCGACCAAAGGCAGTCGCGAGCGGCGCCTGCAGAGCAAGCAGCGCCAGGCCGAACGTAAGCAGTTGCGCCGCGCGCCGGGCGACGATTAGCCCGACACAGCAGCGGATTTGCCGCACCACGCGCGAGAATCACCAGCAGGCCTTCTGTGGTTCGCTCTAGATTGGTCAGACCAGACATGGTACGAATTCCCTCATGTCTGAACTCACATTTGATTTTACGGGGCGCACAGCCCTGATCACTGGCGCTGCGAGTGGCGTCGGTCTGGCCACTGCGCGTCTGTTTTTGGAGTCGGGTGCGCGGGTCGCGTTGCTCGATCTCAAGCAGGAGCAGCTTGCCTTGGCCAAGGTCGAACTCGGCCCCGACGTTGTGCTCTGCGCCGCCGATGTGACGCGCTCTGCCGATGTCGATGCGGCCGTCGCCACGACTGAGGCAGCCTTCGGGGGCCTCGACATTCTCGTCAACTCAGCCGGTATTGCAGGCGACTCGCTCCGCACCCTCGACGTCACGGATGCGGAGTGGGAGCGCGTGATGGCGATCAACTCGACCGGCACGTTCTATTGCATGCGCGCCGCGTTGCGGGGCATGGTCGACCGCGGCTATGGCCGCATTGTCAACGTCGCCTCCGTGGCGGGCAAGGAAGGCAACCCGATGGCGGGCGCCTATTCGGCCTCGAAGGCCGCCGTGATTGGCATGACGAAGTCGGTCGGCAAGGATGTCGCCGGGAGTGGGGTGCTGGTCAACTGCGTCACGCCGGCACCGATTGATACGCCAATGGTGCGGGGTCTATCCGATGAACACGTCGCCTACATGCTGTCCCGCGTTCCGATGGGACGACTCGCCACGGTCGAGGAGGCTGCGCAATTGATCGCCTATCTGTCGAGTGATGGGATGACGTTCTCGACCGGCGCGGCCTTCGACCTCTCGGGCGGTCGGTTGACGTACTAGGAGTTCTGCTTCGGGTTGTGTGAGGCGCTGGTTGGATGGGGCGAATGTCCAGATAGGGTCAGACCCCTTCTGGACATTCGCCCCATCGTCACATCCCACTTTCGTCACATCCAACCCGCGGATCACACGCCCCGCGGCTCCTACGCCACGCGTCGTAAACGGCTCGCGCCAGAAGGCCTAAGACGCACGGTCGAGGGTTGAGTGAGGTTGCTTGTGCAACGCCACTCAACCCCCA
>JBAXOM010000153.1:0-3626 GCA_037133215.1 Thermoleophilia bacterium
TCGTCGCATCCTCGAACCGTCGTGATCGGTCTAACCGGCAGGTAGTTCCCGACTCGTCACGTATCGTTAGTCACATCAGAGCCCATTGGGGGCTCGTAGCGGGACGTGCTGCCGAGTGCCGCGCGTCATCACTCGGAAGGACCACATCTTGCGTTTCGAAGACTTCGATCTCCAGCCGGAGATCCTACGCGCGTTGACTGACCTCGGCTATACCGAGCCAACGCCAATCCAGGAGGGCACAATGGATGCCCTCTTGCGCGATAAGGACATGGTCGGCCAAGCCCAAACGGGCTCCGGCAAGACCGCAGCGTTCATGCTGCCGATCCTTGATCGTATTGACCCCGACTCGAAGGATCTGCAGGCCCTGATCCTCTGCCCGACGCGCGAGCTCGCGTTGCAGGTAGCAGACGCCTCGCGCTCCTTCGCCAAGTACCTCGACAACGTCAACATCGTGCCCGTCTACGGCGGCGCACCGATCGTCGAGCAGATCACCGCCCTCAACCGTGGTGGCCAGATCGTTGTTGGCACGCCCGGTCGCGTGCTCGACCTGTTGCGCCGCGGCAAGATGATCCTGTCGGATTGCCGCATGGTCGTCCTCGACGAGGCCGACGAGATGCTCTCGATGGGCTTCATCGATGACGTCCGTGACATCCTCAAGCGCACGCCGTGGGGCAAGCAGACGGCGCTCTTTAGCGCCACGATGCCCGACCCGATCAAGAAGCTCGCTGAGGAAGAACTGCACACGCCCGAGTTCGTCAAGGTCGCCTCGAAAGAGATCACGGTCGACACGGTCGAGCAGCGCGTTGCCTTTGCTGAGGGCCGCGACAAGCTCGAGCTCTTGGAGCGCTTTATCCAAGAGATGAAGCCACCAACGATGATCATCTTCGCCCGCACGAAAGTTGGCACGCAGAAGCTGGCCGACGATCTCAAGCGGCGCGGCCATAAGGTGCGTGCCCTCCATGGCGACATGGGCCAGGGTGCCCGTGACTCCGTGATGATCGCGTTCCGCGGCAAGCGCATCCCGATCCTCGTGGCGACCGACGTCGCCTCGCGTGGCCTCGATGTCAGCCACGTCACGCACGTCGTCAACTACGACCTGCCCGACGAGCCAGAGGTGTACGTCCACCGCATCGGCCGCACTGGCCGCGTTGGTCGTGAGGGTTTCGCCATCTCGTTCGTTGCCAACAAAGAGAAGCCGAAGCTCGATGCTGTCGAACGGCTCCTCAAGCGCAAGATTCAGCGCTGGGGCATCGACGAGCCTGTGCAGCCATTGACACCCGAGCAGATCGCGATTGCCGAAGAGATCGAAGCAGCCGAAGAGTCTGGCGAGGTCGATGTGCTCGTGGTCGAGAACGAGAACTCGCAGCAGGGCTCGTCCGAGCCGCGCGTCGAAGGCGATGCGCCAAAGAAGCGTCGTCGTCGTGGTGGTCGCGGACGCGGCAAGGGCAATGGTGGCGAAGGCTCGGGTAGCGGCGACGCTCCCGTGGCTGTGACTGCCGACTAGCTCGGCGCAGCACGACGCGGGTGAGTACGAGGATCGTTCGTGGAGGCTGGTAGTTCGGGGACTCGGTGAGTAGCATCACGTGTGCGGAAAAATCGCCTAATCGCGGGGTTGGTCATCTGTAGCGCGCTGCTGGCGTGCGGTGCTCCAACCGCTGCTGGTCGACCAATGCTCAGCAACAGCGAGATGGTGCCGCCAGTACGACACAAGCAGGAAAAGCCAAAGCCGCGGGCTGTCAACTTGACGATCTCCGTCAGTGGCGACCTGCTCGTGCACAAAGCGATCTGGGAGATTGCGAACGATTACGCCCACGGCAAGGGCTTCAATTTCGTACCGCTGTTCGCAAAAATCCGGCCCTTCATCAGAGGCGCAGATCTTGCTCTGTGTCACCTCGAAACGCCGCTGATGTCTGGTGACCCGGTCGGATTCCCGGTGTTCAGGACACCACGTTCCCTCGCTCGTGCGATCAGGGTGACCGGGTGGGACGTCTGTTCGACAGCCTCGAACCACACGCTTGACCATGGCCAGGACGGAATCAACAGCACGATCACCACGCTGCGTCGACATGGCATCAAACACACGGGATCGGCAGTGTCCGCCAAGCAGGCCCGCCGCATCACGATCCTCAAGGTGAAGGGTGTCAAGGTTGCGTTTCTCGCCTACACCCAACTTGGCAACGGGCAGAAACAGCCACACCCGTGGAGTCTCAAGTGGGCCGACGGTCCGACGATCATTTCGGACGCTAAGCGTGCCCGCAAGCTGGGTGCAGATGTTGTGATCGTCACCCTGCACTGGGGCCAAGAGTTTGTGAGTAAGCCAACGGCCCTGCAAATGGACTTGGCGAATGTGCTCAATCGCTCGCGCGCCATCACCGCTGTGGTGGGGCAGCACGCGCACGTGGTGCAGCCGATTCGATACGTGCGCGGCAAGCTCGTCGTCTTTGGTGAAGGCAACTTGTTGGCAAATCAGGGAGCGTACGCCGACCTAGTTCCGTCGTCGCGCGACGGTCTGATCGGCCTTCTGCGGATTCGGGTCAATCCCAACGGAAAGTCTGAGCTTCGGCGCATTGACTATGTACCGACGTACGTCAGCGAAGATGATTTCACTGTGCTGCCGGTCTGGCAGACGTTGCGGCGGGGGGCAGGGGACACCGCCAAATTGAAGGCGTCATGGTTGCGGACCACGGGTACCGTCGGGCACGGACGCGCGGTTAGCGCCTGGCGTCACGCACGGCCCTAACGCATCGCCCGGTATTAGGTCGGAAGATCACCGCTACGCCGTACGAGCGAGCGTAGGAACAGTGGCGCACGGAAGCCCAGCGCACCCAGCACACCAATCGCGATCGCGAGTGATCCCATCACCACGAGCAGCTCGGTGAAGTTGGGAGGGTTGATCGAGAAGAAGTCGGCGATCGGTGGAATCGCGAAGGCCGCAACAAAGCCGACGATGAGCGCGAGCATCAGCATGCCGACACCCCAAGCCCGTACCTGAGACTGCTCGATCGCCTCGTCCTCGAGCAGCAGGATCAAGTACAGCCCAATAAAGACAAGCACCAGCAGCGCGGCGGAGCGCGCGTCTTCGAGGGTGCGCCCAGGCAGGCTGCGTGTGATGCCATACGCGGCCATCACGCCAATCGCACTCACAACTCCACCTGGCACGCTGAAGCGCAGCAGGTCGCGCAGAAAGGGCACGTCGGTGGGGCGACCAACGCTGGGTGCGACGGCCAAGACAAAGCCAGGGATCCCAATCGTGAAGGCGGCAGCCAGAGTGATGTGTCGTGGCAACAATGGATACTCGGCTCCCGCGACACCAATCGTCAAGATCAGCGTCGCCGCGAAGGCGCTCTTGACGACAAAGAGTTTGGCGACACGACGAATGTTGGCCAGGATTCGGCGCCCCTCTGCGACACCCGCAGGGAGCGTGGCGAAGGAGCCGTTGATCAGCACCATGTCGCTGACGCTCTTGGCGATCTGCGAACCTGAGCCGAGGGCGATGGACATGCGCGCAGCCTTCATCGCCGGTACGTCATTGACGCCATCGCCGATCATCGCGACGTAGCGACCACGCCGTCGTAGGCCGTCAATGAGCTCGCGCTTTTGGTCGGGGGTGATGCGCCCAAACACGC
>JBAXOM010000154.1:0-3624 GCA_037133215.1 Thermoleophilia bacterium
AGCCGGCACCGATCGCGAGCAGGCTGATGACGATCAAGGCCGCACCAAGTCCGCGCCGTGGCGTCGCCGAGGGCTGCTCGACGACAACAGGGACGTGGGCAGCGATTGTGCGAGCGGCATCGCCAAGTCGGGTGGCCTCGCGCTCTGCCTCTCGGACGGTCTCGGCTGCTGTTCGCAGCGCGGCCTCGTCACCAAGTGCAGGCACTACAGCGGTTGTCGACAAGCCGAGGTGGCTTCGCCCGGCCTGCGCCCGTGCGCTCTCGTCGGCAGCATCGGTACGGAGTTGCTCGGCACGCCGTCGCGCCTCGACGGCCGTTGGCACATCGCCCGGCAGCGCCCGGAAGGTGCTCAACGTATCGGCGGTCGGCTCTTCCACAACCCCGTCGGCGGGTGCCTCAAGCGCACTGAGTGCCCGCAGTGCTTCGCGCAGTTCGAGCAACCGTTCGAGCCGTTGCAACTCGCGTGTGGAGACAACCAACTGTTCGTGTGCAGCGTCGACGCGCTGCTCGGCTTCGGCAATCGCATCGCTCGAACGCTCGACCGTGCCGGCCTCGCGCTCGGCATCGCGCAACGCTCGCCGTGCGGACGTGGCCTGCTTGAGCGCATGCGCATACGGTTGCTTCTCGCCCTGCCGCAGATAGAGCGCATCGGCCCGCTTCTGCAGTCCCTCGAGCACAGGGCCAGCCCCCGCCCCGCCGCCGAGCACAGCGGAGGCAAGCACGCTAGCTCGTACCGACGGGTCGTCAAGCAGCCCCATCCAGGCGAGATCTTTGGCATCGAAGGTCTGCACGCGATCGAACAGCTCGGCGCTCGCAATGCCAAGTGCGTGGGCAAAGGCCGCGTCCCCAACCGGCACGCCCTCGTGGTCCGTCACCGTCAGCGATGAACCCGCGCGCTCGATCCGTAATCGACGACCATCGTCGGTGACGATGTCGACGCGCCCAGAGCGCTGGCCGCCGCCCTTGGGCTCGCGCCGCGGACCTTCGCCTTGCAGGCGCGGAAAGCCAAACAGCACGCCGCGGATCAACTGCATGGTCGAGCTCTTGCCCGACTCATTCGGGCCATGGATGACGGTGAGGCCCGGCTCGGGCTCGACCACACGTCCGGCAATTGCGCCGTAGGCAATCGCCTCAATGCGCGCGATTCTCATGCCCCGCCACCCTGCTCGAGCAACAGTCCGAGCGCGAGATCGCGTGCGACTGCGAGTCGCGTTCCGGAATCTTCTGTTGCCAGCCCAGTGAGGGCACTATCGGTAAACGAGCCAGCGAGCGTTTCGAGCAGCTGCTCCGCTGCCGCCGGATCGGCCGCGAGCTCGTCGAACACGGCCAGCACTTCGGCTGCGAAGGCGTTTGACTGGCGCAAATCGTCGAGGTCGACAGCGGGGCCCGCAGTCGAGGCAATCCGCTCCCAGACGAGCTCGGCATCCTCCTGATCGTCGAGGGCTGTCCGTAGGCCAGCGAGATAGTCGTCGCGCACGAGCACCTCGTGCAGTGGCCCGCGGCCCGTCAACGTGACGCGCAAGAGCACGAGTCGACCTTCGGCTGCTGCCACGACAGCTGCGGCGCGATGGCGCAATTCGCGCTCGAGCGCAGCCTCGTCGTCCAGTTCGTCAATGGCGACGTCGATCGCCTCAAAGCGCACGCGGTCCAACTCGACACGGCGGTGGCCGAGCACGCGATCGCCCTCAAACTCGACCACAACGGCTCCGTGCGGCCCGCGCTCACCCGACTTCGGCGAACGACCCTGCAACGTGCCGGCGTAGAGGATCGGCGGCTCAGCATTTTCTTCCGAGTAGGCATGGATGTGGCCGAGCGCCCAGTAGTCCATCCGCGCGGCGACGAGATCGCCCACGCTGCACGGGGCATAATGGCCGTGACCCTCGCGCTCGCCAAGCGAGCAGTGCAAGACGCCGACGTGCAGACCTGGCGCGTCGCCACGCTCGAAGGCCAAGGCCAGGTTGTCCGTCACCTCACGCTTGCCAAACGACACGCCGTGAACCGTCACGGGACCAGTGGGCCCCTCGAACGTCTCGCTCGTCGGCACGTCTTTGCGAAAGACGGTCACACCCTCCACCCCCTGCAGCGGCGAGCGACCACTGAGCGGGTCGTGGTTGCCGTGGATCGCAAAGACGCGGATGCCGGCAGCGTGCAGGCGTTCGATGCCCCGCCGGACGCGCGAGCGCCCCCGTGGCGTGCCATCGGCACGATCAAAGAGGTCGCCAGCCAAAACCAGAAACGCTGCGTCCTCCTCGAGACAGCAGTCGATCAGCGCGTCCCAGGCGTCGAGCGACGCGTCACGCATTACATCGTCCAACCCCTCGCGCAGCGTCCCAATGCCCACGAAGGGACTATCGAGATGGAGGTCGGCGGCGTGGATGAAGCGATTGCTCATGCGGTGGGCTCAGGCGGGAGGCCTATGCGACTGTTGTCGCGAGCCTCCCGCCGAACCTTACGCATGCACCCGGCTTGCGCCGAAGAAAACTACGAGTTAGAGCCGGATTCGGCGAGCTGCTTGCCCGCCATTGCCGTTGCGATCAAGGCGATTCCGTCGAACAAGAGCTGGATGCCGACGAGCAGACCAATCGCCCAGGCGGCCGACGACGGCAGGTTGCCGATCACGAGTGCGGCGATCAAGATCGAAAGCACGCCGTTGATGATCGTCCAACCGGAGTTCGGCACCTTGCCGCGCGACGCGATACCGGCGATCAGGCGCAGCACACCAATCATCAGGAAGAAGATCGCAAGAATCCACGTCAGCGTGATCGTGCCCGAGACGGGGTTGACGATCAGCCAGACGCCGGCAAAGACGTACAAGACGGCGAGGACCGCACTCCAGATGCGATGCCCGGTCGAGCCACGTGAGATTGCCTCTGCGACGTACGCCACGGCCCCAATCAGCAGCAGAATGCCGACGAGATACGTGATCGTCACGGAGGCCAGCGGCGGCACGATGATGGCGATCGCGCCGAGCACAACCGAGATGATGCCGGCCGTCAGCAGGAGCTTCCAGCTCTTTCCGAGCGCGGTCTTGATTTCCGGGGGGAGCCCCGGCATGGCAGTGGACATGGTGCCTCCGATAAATGACTACCCCATGAAGTACGCCTAGCGGCGAGTAAATCCTGCCGGCGCTAGGGTTTCATCATGCGCCATGTACCCGACACCCTCGCCCAAGACCGTGCACTCCTGCTCGTCGTCGACGTGCAGGAAAAGTTTCGAACGCACATCGCCGGCTGGGACGCCATGGTTGCTCACGTCGATGCGTTGATCAGAGGCTGCGTCGCGCTCGACGTGCCGATCATCGTCACCGAGCAGTACCCCAAGGGGCTCGGCCACACGATCGAAGAGCTCGCTGAGGGTCTGACCGGCGTCGAGCCAATCGAGAAGCGTGCGTTCTCGTCGCTCGGCGCACCCGAGGTCGTCGCGCAGCTCGACCAGTTTGGTCGCGACCAGGTCATCGTCTGTGGCATCGAGGCCCACGTCTGCGTGCAGCAATCCGTTGCCGACATCTTGCGAGGTGGTCGCCAGGCGCACGTCGCACTCGACGCGATCGCCAGCCGCACGTCGTCGAGTCGCGAGGTAGGCGTGCGACGCATGCGCGCGGCTGGCATGGTGCCGAGCGGTGTCG
>JBAXOM010000155.1:0-3580 GCA_037133215.1 Thermoleophilia bacterium
GTCGGATTGATTCGCTCTCCAATGATGCAGAACGGCTGGTCGTCACCAATCGTGACGGTCTTAGTTTGCGAGCGCAAAATCGTTTGCACGAGATTCCCTTTCAGAACGCGGACGAATTCCTAGATCGGTACAGAGACGACTCATCGAGCCGTCCTTACGAAAATCGGTCAGATGGAGGCCACGCACGCCGGGGAGCGCGAGTGCGTGCTGGCACTGTTCGAGGACGAGTTGGTAGGCCTCTTCGGCCGAATCGTCGGCATCGGCCACGCGGGCAATCGTCTCGGTGGGGACGCTGATGCCGGGGACGCTCGAGTCCATAAAGCGGAGGGGTCCAGGGCCCTTGACGGCGACGACCGAGGGCAGGATCGCGCACTTGTCGGTAAAGCCGTTTAGGTGCAGCGCGGCAACGAACGCCTCGAGGCGCTCGGGGTGGTAACAGATCTGAAGCTGCAGAAAGCGTGCGCCCGCGAGGATCTTCTTGGCGGCGCGCTGGGCGCGATAGTCGAGCGGATGCGTGGCCGGGTTTTCGACGGCGCCGATCACGAGGCTCGGAGCGGGGTCGATCTTGCGACCCGACAGGTAGCGGCCCTCTTTGAGGCTATTGGCGAGGCGGATCAGCTGCGGGCCGTCGAGGTCGAAGACGCGGCGCGCCTCGGGCTCGTCGCCGGCCGTCACGTCGTCGCCCGTCAGGCAGCAGATGTTCTCGACGCCATGCAGTGCGACGCCCATGATGTCGGCCTGCTGGGCGATCCGGTTCTTGTCACGACAGACGACCTGCAGGATTGGCTCCACGCCGACCCGCTGCATGGCGATCGCCATCGCGACGTTCGATGCATGCGCGTGGGCAGCGGTGTTGTCGGTGGCGTTCATCGCATCGCACCACGGGGCCAGCTCGGCGAGCTTGGCCTCGTAGTCCTCGAGCGTGCCACCATCGATCACGGGCGCCTCGCCCGTGATGATCAGCTCGTCGCCTCTGTCGAGCAGTTCGCCGAGCCGCGACACGCTAGGCCTTCGCCTCGGCCTCGGGGGCCTCAGCCGCCGGCGTCCAACCGGGCGGGGTCTCCTTGTCGCGACCGCTGATCGCGTTCTTCCACGACGAATCGCCCTTGAGGCGATTGTCGACGGGAGGGCGGAGGTTGTTGAAATGCTCGCGCCAGACGGTCGGCAACAGTGGCATGTTGCGCGAGCGATCCTCGGCCTTGACCCAGACGCAACGCATCTCGGGCTTGACCTCGCAATGCCCATCCTCGCGCACCCCACCGCAGGGTCCGTTGCGAAGCGTCTTCGGGCAGGTCATCGGGCACGTCATACCAGTGTCATGCAACACACACTGGCCGCACATCTGGCAATCCCAGATTGGCTTCTTGATGACGTGCTCGATGGCGGCGATGATCTTCACGATACGCCTATGCGGTAACCGCGGCGCGCTGCTTGGCGATCAGTTCCTTGGAGAGCTTGACCGCAGCGGAGGCGTCGGCGGCATACCCGTCGGCGGCAACTGCATCGGCGTACTCCTGGGTGACGGGGGCGCCACCGACGAGGACGATCACCTTGTCGCGCAGGCCAGCCTTCTCGAGCGCGTTGATGTTCGCCTTGAACATCGGCATCGTCGTCGTCAGGAAGGCGCTCATGCCGAGGATGTCCGGCTGATGCTCCTCGACGGCAGCAATGAACTTCTCGGGGGAGACCTGGACACCGAGGTCGATAACCTCGAAGCCGGCACCCTCGAGCATGATGTTGACGAGGTTCTTGCCGATGTCATGGACGTCGCCCTTGACGGTGCCCATCACGAACTTGCCGATCGTCTCGGTGCCCTTAGCGGCCAAGAGCGGGCGCAGAACCTCGAGGGCTCCGGCCATCGCCTTGCCAGCGATCAGCATCTCGGGGACGAACCAGTCGCCGCGCTCGAAGCGCGCGCCGACCTCTTCGAGGCTCGGAATCAAGGCATCGAAGAGCAACGTCTCCGGATCCATGCCCATCTCGAGGCCTGCGTTGGTCAGCTCGATCACGGCGGGGCCGTTACCGACCATCGTCTCGTCATAGAGGTTTTGGAGAATTTCTTCTGGTGTCATGCTGCACCCTCCTCAAGGTGGTGATGGCTTAGGCGAACGGTCAGCTCGGCCGCGGAGCGGATGAGTAGTTCGCCTATCTGTTCGTAACGGTCCGGAGTAATTCGCATGCTCGGGCCGGCGAGTGCAATGCCGGTGATCACGCGAAGGTCCGGGCCGCGGACGGGCGCGCCGATGGCGACGAGCCCTGGTTCGATCTCCTCGATGCTGATACCCCAGCCGCGCTGGCGTGTCTGCTCGAGGTCGCGGACGAGATCCCCGCGAACGGTCAAGGTCTTTGGTGTTAGTGCTTCGAGTGGGCCGGGAGGTAGCGTGGCCGCGCCGAAGGCGAGAAATGTCTTGCCGATTGCCGAGGCATGGAACGGCACGGTGCGCCCGATCCAGTTGGTCGACCCCAGCAGGTAGGCGCCCTCGGCTTGGGCGATCTGATCGACGCCCTTCGAGGTTGGGATCGAGAGGGTGGCGGTCTCGCCCGTCACCGTCGCGATGCTCTCGAGCAGGTCGCGGGCGATGTTGGGTAGATCGGGGTCGAGGCGGGCGCGGCGCGCGTAGGCGTCGATCGCCGGGCCGGCCTGCAGGCTGCCGTCATCGAGGTCGCGGCGCAAGAGTCCCTGGCGCTCGAGGGCACCGACGAGGCGCGACGTCGTGCTCTTCGGCAGGTTGGCTGCCTCACTCAATGCGCCGACCGTCATGCGCCCTTCGCCTTCCAACACGTAGGTCAGAATGCGAGCCGCGCGATCGATCGCTTGGGTGCCAGTGGGAGCGGTGAGTGTGTCCATTATGTGGAACTTGCGTTTCGGATGGTGAGTGTACGATACTTGTCCCACGCGCGTCAAGCGATCGCGCCCCCACCGTTGGAGGGACACCATGTTTGTCAATACTTCCCCACGTTACGAGATTCTGTCGGAGGACGCGCTCGAGGTTTTGGACAAGGGCTGGAAGCGCCTCGTCACCGAGATCGGCATCGAGTTTATGAGCCCCTGGGCACTCGAAATGCTGGCCGCTGCCGGCCAGAAGGTCGAGGGCGACAACGTCAAGTTCGACCCCGAGTGGATCCTCGCGCAGGTCGCCAAGGCACCGTCCGAATATCAGGTGCACGCACGCAACCCGGAGAACACGGTCACCATCGGTGGCAAGAACATGGTCTTCTCGGGCGTCTACGGACCTCCCTTCGCGATGCGCGGCAAAGAGCGCGGCAACGGCACGATGGAGCACTTCCGCAACTTTACGAAGCTCTGCCAGGTCTTTCCCGAGATGGATTCGGCCGGCGGCGTGATCGTCGAGCCCGACGATGCCGCGATGGATTCGCGCCATCTCGACATGACGCTCGCCCTGCAGACGCTGACCGACAAGATCTACATGGGCAACGTCGTGCGCGGCGAGAACGCTGAGGACTGCCTGAACATGGCGGGCATCGTCTTCGGTGGTCGCGAGGTGCTCGAGACGAAGCCCGTGATGATCTCGCTCGTCAACTGCAACTCGCCGCTGCGGTGGGACGACCGCATGCTCGA
>JBAXOM010000156.1:0-3542 GCA_037133215.1 Thermoleophilia bacterium
TACCCGACACGCGGAGAGGTGGCAGAGCGGTTGAATGCGGCGGTCTCGAAAACCGTTGTTGGGGATATTCCTCAACCGAGGGTTCGAATCCCTCCCTCTCCGCCTCTTTTGCTCCCCCGTGATGGACATACGAGGTGGAGCTCCCAGCCACCGCTCGAATCCTCGGTTACACCGAGGGTTTTCGACGAGTGCTGCTCGCTACCAAGGCCCATCCGCCCACCACTCCGTCAAGCCGAGCTACGCTCGCCTTGAGCAGCATCGACGAAGGCGCCGGCCAGCACCCTCCCCAGAACTCCTAAGCCACTTGGCCGGCTTTCGAATCCCTCCCTCTCCGCCACATACTCCCCCCGGTCTCGGATCCGCGAGACGGAGCTCCCAGCCACCGCTGAATCCTCGGTTACACCGAGGGTTTTCGACGAGTGCTGCTCGCCACCAAGGCCCATGCGCCTACCATTCAGTCAAGGCGAGCCTTGCTCGCCTTGAGCAGCATCGACGAAGGCGCCGGCCAGAACCCACTCTAAAACCCCAGAGCCATTAGGCCGGCTTTCGAATCCCTCCCTCTCCGCCATTTCACTCTCCTATTTAAAACGAGCACACATGTCCGACCACGCCCACAACCCTCATCACCAGCGCCGCTGGGCGATTCTCGCTCTGCTTGGCATTGCCCAGTTGATGGTCGTGCTTGACTCGACGGTGGTCAACATCGCGCTTCCGTCGGCGCAGATGGATCTTGGCTTCTCGGATGACAATCGCCAGTGGGTGATCACGGCGTACACGCTCGCGTTTGGTTCGCTGCTGCTCTTTGGTGGCCGCCTGGCTGACGTCTTCGGCCGCAAGCATCTGTTGCTCGCTGGCTTGATTGGCTTTTCGGTTGCCTCCGCAGTGGGCGGTAGTGCACCTAACTTCGAGGTGCTGGTGATTGCTCGCGCTGCGCAGGGCCTGTTTGGTGCTCTGCTTGCACCGGCTGCGCTGTCGACGCTGACGACGACGTTTACTGATCCTAAGGAGCGCGGTAAGGCGTTTGGTATTTACGGCGCGATCGCGGGTGCTGGCGCTGCTCTCGGTCTGATCCTCGGTGGTGTGCTGACGCAGTACTTGTCGTGGCGCTGGTGTCTTTACGTCAACCTCGTGCTCGCGATCCCCGCAGCGATCGCCGCGGTCGTGCTGCTGACGAACCAGCGCCCCGAGGGCAAGGCTCGCCTCGACCTGCTCGGCACCGTGGCCGTCTCTGTTGGTCTGCTCGGCATCGTCTACGGCTGCTCGCAGGCCGCGACGAACGGCTGGACGTCTACGACCACGCTTGGCTGCCTGATCGGTGGCCTCGTCCTGCTGGTCATCTTTGTCTTGATCGAGCTGCGCGTCAAAAATCCGCTGCTGCCAATGCGTGTCGTACTCGACCGCGCGCGTGGCGGTGCCTATCTCGGGCTCGGCTTGGCCTGTGTCGGCATGTTTGGTGTCTTCTTGTTCTTGACGTACTACCTGCAGACGATTCTGCAGTACTCGCCGATTACGACAGGCTTCGCCTTCTTGCCGATGGTTGGCGGGATCATGGTGATGGCGACCCTCTCGACCGCCGTGCTGCTGCCCAAGGTTGGTGCGCGTGTACCGGTCTTCGCCGGCATGGTGTTTTCTGCAGTCGGGATGGCATTGCTGACGCAGATCGGTGTCGACACGAGTTATGTCACGCACGTCCTCCCTGGTCTCGTCATCCTTGGCCTCGGACTCGGCATGTTGTTTGCGACGTGCTTTGAGGTTGGCACCAGTGGTGTCGAGGCGCACGACGCCGGGGTCGCTTCGGCGATGGCGAACACCACGCAGCAGATTGGTGGTTCGATCGGAACCGCGTTGCTATCGACGATTGCTGCCAGTGCCGTTGTGAGTTTCATGGCCGACGGCCTTGGCAACCAGATGGCCGCGGCCGTCCATAGCTACTCCGTCGCGTTCTGGGTGTCGGCCGGCGTCTTCGCCGTCAGCGCAGTCGTCTGTGGCCTGCTGATTCCGAGCGGCGTGCACGAGCGCGAAACGACCTCCGCGCCTAGCGGTGACTAGGCGGCGCTAGTGCCCGAGCGCCTGCAAGATGTCTTGCAGGCCGAACACGAGAAACAGCACGGCGAGGATGTACTTGCCGTTCTTTGTCGTCCACGTGCCGAGGCGTTGAACGTCGGCCGCCAGCTTCGGTCCACCAAACAGGGCCGCCGCGAGTGGGCCTGTCGCTGGTAGGGCGGTGATGAACGCAACGGCCGCGAGCGCCACGACGTTCGCTGCGAGTCCCTCGTTTGCACGCGCCACGCCATGCAGAATGGCGAGCAACACGACGATCGTCGAGAAGTTCGTAAACATCAGCGCGATGCCGAGGCCGAAGAAGGCGATCAGGGGCGCATTGGCTTTGATCAATTGGCGGTGTTTGTGTTCAGCGTGCTGCTGCAGATCCTTGTGGGATGGCCTAACCATCAGCGCTGCGACGAGGATCAACACGATGCCGACGATGGTGTGCGCCGTGGTCGAGCCGAGTGGGCCAGGATCGGTTGTGCTGTTCTGCGCGCCGATCAGGAGCATGCCGACGACGAGCAGACCCGCGATCGCCGAGACGACTCCGAGCGTGTAGGCAATCGCGTGCCTCTTCGGGTTCGCACCGCCGAGGATCGCGAGGATCCCCATCAGAACAAGCGGGCTGATGGCCGCTGCGAAGGCGAGTGGAATCGTCTGTGCGAAGAGGCCACCCATGCGGGGAGTCTACGGGTGCCTACATGCGCCTGAGACGTGCACCGTGAACGAGACTCTCCGGGCCGGCCCTCGTGGCCGGCCCGGAGGATCGCACTAATACGTGATGCGGATCGAGACGCGGCGGTTGCGCTCGCGCCCCGACTGCTTCGCGTTGTCGTCACGCGGCGAGCGCGCGGCCTTCGTCTCGATCGACGACTTCGCCGCCGTGATGCCCTTGGCCTCAAGCGCATCGCGCACGGCCTTGGCACGACGATCACCAAGCCAACGATTGTCACCAGGCACACCCGTGTTGTCGGCAAAGCCAATAAACGTCATCTGCTTCGGCGTCTTCGGCAGCAATGCTGCCAGGCGATTCACAAACGCCACACCCGCCTTGTTCAGCGTAATCGAGTTCGAATCGAAGATACCCGCCTGCGGCGAGATCAGCTGCGTCGGCAGCCGCATCGTCGTCGAGGCCTCACCCGTCGACTTGAGGTTCGACACGGTGATCGCGGTCAGACCGACCGTCGCGGTGATCTTCAGATTCCGCTGCAACGCCTTGCGGCCCTTCGGATTGATCGTGACCTTCACAACGAGCGTCTTCTTGCCGCTCTTGGCCTTGACCGTCGCCTTACCGATCGAGACCTTCTTCTCCGAGCGCACACTGACGTCATCGCCCTGACCGAGCAGGACGTACTCCGGCGCCGTCACGTTGACGGTGCAGCGATCGAGCAGCTGTCCCTCTGGCGCAGCGCACGGCACCTCGGCGGTGATCGGCTGATCCGCAGGGATCGTGCCGCCCGTCGACGAGCCAAGGTCGAGCGTGATCTCAGCCGGGA
>JBAXOM010000157.1:0-3506 GCA_037133215.1 Thermoleophilia bacterium
GGCGCGATCAACGGCATTGTCGCCTGGGGAACACCCGGCGCGGCGACGTTGTTCATCTCGATCGGCTAACGGGCACCTCACACGCACCCCGAAACGCGCCGAAAGTGCGACGCTCCGGGGAGACGCGCGTTAGCATCTGCATGATAATCCGCCGCATCTTCACGATTCGGCTGTTAAGGAGCGCAACGTGGCGCAAGAACATTCGATGCTGTTTACCTCGGAGTCCGTCACCGAGGGACACCCTGACAAGATTGCCGACCAGATCTCCGACACGGTGCTGGACGCCGTGCTCGAGCAGGATCCGCTGTCGCGCGTCGCCTGCGAAACGCTCATCACCACCGGCGTCGTTATCGTTGCCGGCGAGATCACCACGAACGCACGCATCGACATCCCCGACCTCGTACGCGGCACGGTGCGCGACATCGGCTACGACGACGCGCTCAAGGGCTTCGATTGCAATACCTGCAGCGTGATGGTCACGCTCGACCGCCAGTCGCCTGATATCGCACAGGGCGTCGACGGCAGCAACGCCGACGAGGTTGGCGCAGGCGATCAGGGCATGATGTTCGGCTACGCCTGCACCGAGACACCCGAGTTGATGCCGCTCCCGATTACGCTCGCGCACCAGCTTGCCCGTCGTCTCGCCGCTGTCCGTAAGGACGGCACGCTTGACTATCTGCGCCCCGACGGCAAGACGCAGGTGACGGTCCAGTACGCCGAGGACGGTGGCCATCTGCGCCCCGTCGGCATCGAACGCGTGCTGATCTCCACCCAGCACTCCGAGAGTGTTGAACAGGCTCAGATCAAGGCCGATCTGGCCAAGCACGTCGTGCAGGGTCTCCTGCCCGCCGACATCTGCGATCCGTCGTTGTTTAGCGCCGACTCCGATCTGCTACTCGTCAATCCGACCGGACGTTTCGTGATCGGTGGACCGATGGGTGACGCCGGCCTAACCGGCCGCAAGATCATCGTCGACACCTACGGTGGCATGGCCCGCCACGGTGGTGGCGCGTTCTCCGGCAAGGACCCCTCGAAGGTCGACCGCTCGGCAGCCTACGCAGCCCGTTGGGTTGCCAAGAACGTCGTCGCTGCCGGACTTGCTGCTCGTTGTGAAGTTCAGGTTGCCTACGCGATTGGCGTTGCGCACCCCGTTTCGGTCATGGTCGAGACGTTTGGCACGGCCACAGTCGATGAGGACAAGATCGTCGAGGCAGTCAAAAAGGTGTTCGACCTGCGGCCCGCCGCGATCCTTGAGCACCTCGACCTGCGCCGCCCGGTCTATCGTCCCAGTGCTGCCTATGGCCACTTCGGACGAGACGAATTTACGTGGGAACGCACCGATCGGGTCGACGAGCTCCTCGCTGCGCTCTAGCGCAGTCGTTGTCATCCCGCTCGTTACGACGCGCGGACTGAAGGGGCCACTGACGTACGCCGGTGCGCTACCGGCTGGCGCCGTTGTGGAGATTCCGCTCGGCCGCCGTCAGGAACGCGGTGTCGTGGTGCGCGAAGCCACCGACGACGACATTCCCGCGGGCATTACGCTCAAGCCAGTGGTGGATACGGGTGGGCGTGTGCCGCCCGAGCTGGTCGAGCTTGCACTGCGGATTGCCGATCGCTACGCGACACCGCCGGCACGTGCGCTCAAGCTGGTGCTACCGCCTGCCGGCAGTGCGCCGCCTCCCGATCCCTGGCTGGCGGCTGCACCCGATGCCGTCGTCAAGGGTGTCCGCCAGGCCGCGATCTTGGCAGCCGTGACCGATGCGCCTGGCCCACTCAGCGACATCGCTGCTCGTTCTGGTTCCACGCCCGGCGCGGTCCGCAAGTTGTTGGCCGATGGGCGGCTGGTCGAGATCGATGCGCCCAAGCCGGAGCTCGAGTCGTCGCTCGAACCAAACGCAGACCAGGTCGCGGCGATTCTGCGGCTCGAGCAGGCGGTTGATGGCAGCGGCGAAGGCAGCCGCGAGCTGCTGCTGCACGGCGTGACTGGCTCGGGCAAGACCGAGGTGTTTCTGCGTGCAGCCGCTCACGCGCTTTCGCAGGGGCGAGGCGTGATCATCCTCGTGCCCGAGATCTCGTTGGCGCCACAGACCGCCGCGCGGGTGCGTCGCCGCTTTGGCAGCCTGGTCGAGGTGCTGCACTCGGGCCTCGCGCAGGGCGAGCGCGCACGTGTCTGGCAACGACTCGAGGCGGGCGAGGCGCGGGTGCTCGTCGGTGCGCGTTCGGCGATCCTCGCACCGATGCGCGACCTCGGTCTAATCGTCGTCGACGAGGAACACGAGATCGCCTACAAGCAGGAATCCGACCCACGCTACGACGCTCGTACCGTCGCACTGATGCGCGCACGCGCAGCCAACGCCGCTGTGGTCTTTGCCTCGGCCACGCCGCGGCCCGAGGCCTGGCGTGCGCTCGAACACATCAAGCTGCCAACCCGCGTGGGTGGCAAGTTGCCTCCCGTCGAAATCGTCGACCTCTCGCGCGATGGTCACTACCCAATTTCTCGCACGCTCGCGAGCGCCCTCGGCGAGATCGAGCGAGACGGTGGGCGCGCGATGATCCTACTCAATCGCCGTGGCGCTGCGCTCGCACTGCACTGTCGCGCCTGTGGCCGCGGCTTTGGCTGTCCCTCGTGTGACGTGTCGCTGGTCTTGCATCAACACCCGCCGCGACTGGTCTGCCATCACTGCGCCTACAGCGAGCCGTCGCCAACTCGCTGCCCCGGCTGTGGCGCGGTTGATATCACACGGATTGGTGCCGGCACCGAGCGACTCGAGAGCGAGATCGCCGAGCGCTTCGCTGGACTGACAGTGCTGCGACTCGATGGCGATGTCGCCGCGCGGGTCGGTGCGCTCGAAGAGGTCTTAACCACGTTTGCCTCGACCGATCGCGCCGTGCTCGTTGGTACGCAGATCGTGGCCAAGGGTCATGACTTTCCTGATGTCCGCCTGGCTGCCGTGATCGACGCCGATCTTGGTCTCGCCATGCCCGACTTCCGCGCCGAGGAGCGCTCGTTCGCACTGCTTGCTCAACTCGCAGGTCGTGCCGGCCGTGAGGGTTCGGGTGGTCGCGTCATTCTGCAAACGTGGGATCCGGCACAGCGTGTCGTTCGGTTGGCGTCGAGACATGCGGTCGATGAATTTCTGGACGGCGAGCTCGCGCGGCGCGAGGCGCTGCGCTACCCGCCGTTTAGTCGCCTGGTGCGCGTCGTGGTCGATGCTCCTGTGGCTGACGCGCCGATGGTGTTCCTCGACGGGCTCGCCGACGCCTTGGCCGTGATGGTGCCCGACGATGACGTGCTCGGACCCGCTCCACTGATTCGGCTTCGCGACCGGTATCGTGCGCATCTGCTGTTGCGAACGCAGCGCGCGGAACACGCCGCACGGGCCATCCATGCGGTCCTGGCAGATCGGCACGCGTCGCTACGGACGGCAGATGCTCGTGTCGTTGTCGACGTCGATCCACAGTCCGTGTAGATGTCACAAAGGGGTCAGACCCTTTTGTGACATCGG
>JBAXOM010000158.1:0-3457 GCA_037133215.1 Thermoleophilia bacterium
GTACGGTGAAGGCCTCGGTCGCGCGGACGACGTGCTCAGCGCGGACGGTGCCGTGCTCCGTGACGACACGGCCGGGCTCGATAAAGCGCGCAGCCGTCTGCTCGTAGATGACGCCGCCCTTGCGCTCGACAGCATCGGCGATGCCGCGCACGAGGCGGGCCGGATTGACGCGCGCACCATGTGGTGTGAAAGACGCGAGTCGCGCATCGGCAATTGCCACGCGCTCAGCGACCTCGGCCGGGCTCAGCGCACGCACGTCCTCTTCGCCCCAGCCCCACTCGCGGTGATAAGAGATGTAATCGCGGACGCGTTCTTCCTGCGCTGCGGTCCGCGCGACGCTCAGAATGCCGCCCTTGACGAAGCCACAATCGATCTGCTCCTGCGCGACGCGCTCACCAATCCAATCGACGGACTCCCACGTCACACGCTCGGCTTGACGCACCGCCTCGGCGCCACTGTGCTTGGCCCACTCCTCGGCGACACCCGCAACGCCAGCAGAAACCCAGCCACCATTACGACCCGACGCGCCAAAGCCCGCGACCTCGCGCTCGATCACGCGCACACGCAGCGACGGATCGGCATCGAGCAGGGCATACGCGGTCCAGAGACCGGTCATGCCCGCGCCAACGATGGCGACGTCGCAGTCCGTGTCGCCCTGCAGCGCCGCGCGCGGCCGAATCGGGCCGGGGAACGTGTCGAGCCATAGGCTCCGGTCGCGGATATGGCGCTCGTCGCTCACGGCGTAGGTACCTTCGGCACGTTCGCGGCGGCGGCTGCGACTGCTGCGCGCTCGTGGTCCCAGAGCTTCGTACTCGACTCGCCGCCAAGCGTGCCGTCCGGCACGCCGCCATCGAGGCCACTCAGCGTCTCGACCACACGCAGGCCGCAATAGGGCGTGTACATGTCGGAATAGCCGCCCTCGTGAATGATCACGAGTCGACCGCCACAGAGACGGTCGGCAGCGTCCATCAACAGTTGGGTAAACGCGCGGTAGTCCTCGGCCGTCAGGTCCATGCGGGCATTGATGTCGTAGCGGTTTGCGTCGAGGCCGCTCGCGATCAGGATCAGCTCGGGCTGAAAGCGCTCGAGCGCGGGGATCACTACATCGATGAAGGCCAGCTCGTAGGGCTGGCGACCGCCACCGGCCGGCAGCGGAATGTTGAGGTTCGCGCCAATCCCATGGCTGTCGCCGATGTCGCCGACGAGGCCGCTATCTGGCGGATAGTTGTTGTCTTGGTGCAACGAGATCGTCAACACGCTGGGGTCGTTATAGAACGCGTGCTCGGTGCCGTTGCCGTGGTGGACATCCCAGTCCACGATCGCAACGCGCTTGAGCCCGTGGTCGAGCTGCGCGTGGCGGGCGGCGAGTGCCGTGTTGGCAAAGATGCAATAGCCGCGACCAAGGTCGTACTCAGCGTGGTGCCCCGGCGGGCGCACGAGCGCATACGCGTTGTCGATGGTGCCCTCGAGGACAGCCGCAACCGCGTTCATTGCTCCGCCCGCTGCGAGCAGCGCGATCTCGTAGCCACCACGACCAAACGGCGTCTCCTCGCCGGCGTCGCCACCCGTCGTGTCGCTCAACTCCTTGATCCGGGCGATGTAGTCGCGGTCGTGGAGACGCGCAATCTCATCGACCGTGGCGAGACGCGACGGCACATCGACAAGCTGAGGCGTAATGCCCGCAGCGTCGAGCAGGTTCTTAAAGCGACGCTTGCCTTCGGGAGTCTCGGGCGACGGCATCGGTTGAAACAACGCCTCCTGTGGCATCCAGTCGGCATAGCCGCGACTGTCAAACCAGACGTACTTCTCATCCCACACAAACCCGGTGCGCGTCATCGTGCTTTCCTCCCGTCGATAGAGGGCAGCGTAGCCTGTTTTAGGGCTCGCTTCAGGACCGGATTAGCGCCCAGTGATGCTGAAGTGCTGCGTATCGAGCGTGCCGCCCGACCAGGCGCCACCCCAGCCCCAACCCTCAGCAGCGAAGGCCTTGACGACCTTGTCGCCCGGCAGGATTTCGAGAGGGCTCTTCTGCTGCGTGCGATCGATGTAGGGCTTTGACGCCTTGTGGAAGACCTTGCCGTTTTCGATCCACGGATTCTCGATGGGGTTGAGATCAATCGCATAGCCGTAGGCGTGGTTCGACCAGTTGCTCGAACCCGTTGCGGTGCGACAGTTGAAGGCCGACGTGTTGTCCGCCTCAATCGAGGCCGTGTCGTCGCCGCCGTACTTGTCGACAGGATCCATGTGAGCGATCGGATAGTCGAGCTCCCAGAGGCGCTTGAGGATGCGCTTGACGGCAGGCGCAACGTCGCGATGCACGATCAGCTGCCCCGTCGCGGTCCCACCCGCAGGCAGGTGGTAGGTCGAGGTAATCAGCCGCAGTGTGCCGAGCCCAACCGGACAGCCCTTGTGCCACGACACGCCCGTCATGGTCGTGCGCATTGCGCGAGGAATGGGACTGACTGTGGCACTGAAGCTGTCCGCCTGCGCGGCTGGGGCAACCAGCGCGGCGACAACCAGCACAAGAAAGAAGAACGACGCGCGCTGCATCCCCTCACTCTGCCTCATCGTGCAGCGGATCGTCGTCGAGCTACGGCGCAAGCTGGCTGGCAGCGCGGATCCCGACCAGCGCCGACGGGTTTTCGAGTGTCGACAGATCGCCCGGATCCTCGTCGAGCAGGACGGCCCGCACGGCGCGGCGCACGATCTTCTGGCTTCGCGTCTTCGGGAGTTCTGTCACGGCGAGAATGCGCTCCGGGCGGAATGCCGGGCCGAGGTCGCGCTCGACCGCGTGGCGCAGGCGCAACGCAAGCGCATCATCGAAGGGCTCCAAGCCATTTAGCACGACAAAGCAGTGCACGGCCTCGCCCTTAATTGGGTGGGGGATCCCAACCGCGCAGGCCTCCGCGACGGCAGGATCGGAGACGAGCGCCGACTCGAACTCGGCCGGGCCAACCCGCTTGCCGGCGATGTTGAGGGTGTCGTCCGAGCGGCCATGCAGAAACCACTCACCGTCCTGCTCGTGCGTCGCCCAATCGCCATGCGTCCAGAGGCCGTCGTAGCGATTCCAGTACGCCTCGAGATAGCGGTCGGGGGCGTTCCATAACCCACGCGTCATGCTCGGCCAGGGCCGGCGGATCACGAGCTCGCCGACCTCATCGACGAGCGAGTTGCCGTCGGGGTCGAGCACATCGACGTCCATTCCTGGGATCGGGCGGCCCAGCGAGCACGCAGTCATGGGCAGGGTCACATCGCAGCCGAGAATGACGGCACCGATCTCCGTACCACCCGAGATGTTGACGATCGGGATGCGACTATCGCCCACGACGCGAAAGAGCCACGTGTACGGCTCGGGATTCCACGGCTCACCCGTCGAACCGAAGATGCGCAATGCCGACAGGTCGACGGAGCGCGGCAGCTCATCGCCATGGCTCTGCAAGGCGCGGATCAGGGTTGG
>JBAXOM010000159.1:0-3433 GCA_037133215.1 Thermoleophilia bacterium
CCTATGTGCTCGGCATCGCGGGTGGCGGAACGACGACGCTCGTCGTCCGCTGATGCGCTGAACGCGCCGTGTCCCCGGCCTGAGTCGGGGACACGGCATCGCCGTCGAGCAATCCCGAGCGCAGGCGCTGTGCATCGATGGTGCGCGGGTTGAGCTCGGCGTGCCTTCCAGCACGTCGCGTTCCCGTTTCGGCCTGCTGCCGATGCGATGGTGGGGCGAAGTAGGTTGGTGCCCTATGTGGCTGTCACAAAGTGCGGCGCGGATCACGGCCCGAATCACCTGTTTTCCGCATAGCCACGCCAATACGAACATATGTTCGACTCTAACAAAATAGTTGCAAGGTGGGACAAAGTGGGGTATGGTGGGGCAACTTGGTACAGAAGGGGAACCCGAGTGGGGACTCCGGACACCAGAGAAATGACCCGAAATGCTGCTTGGTGAATACGCTCAGAAGCTCGACGAGAAGAACCGCGTGACGGTTCCTGCTCGTCTGCGCGAGCCATTCGCCGAGGGCCTGTTCGTGACGCGCGGTCTTGATCACTGCGTTGCGATCTACGCCCGTGACGGCTGGGAAAGCTTTGTTGAGGCGCAGACGTCGCGACTCGACCCGTTCACCCGCGAAGGCCGTCAGCTCGAGCGTTTCCTCTTTGGTGGCGCAGTCGAAGCCGAGCTGGATCGACAAGGGCGCGTCGCCCTACCCGCGCCACTGATGCAGCACGCCGTACTCCAGCGCGAGATCGTCGTTGTTGGCGTACGTGATCGACTCGAAATTTGGGATCGCGGGGCCTGGGAACGTGGCCTCGCCGACTTGGAAGGTAGTGCCGAAAATGTCGCAGAACGCCTGGTCCGTGATGCCCGCTAACGCTGCCATCCATGATCCCGTGCTCGCGCACGAAGTCGTGGCTCTGCTCGACGTGCAGCCTGGCATGACCGTCGTCGACGGCACCTTTGGTGCTGGTGGACACGCCACGATGCTGGCCGAGTTGATGCAGGGGCGTGGAGCCTACGTCGCCATCGATCGCGACCCCTCGGTCGAGAACCGCGCCCGCTCGTTCCGCGCCTCGCACCCCGACATGGCCGTGCGACTTCTCAAGCGCGACTTCGTTGACGCCTTCCGCTCGCTCGCTATCGAGAACGTCGAAGCCGATGCGATCCTCCTGGACCTCGGCGTCTCGTCGATGCAGATCGACCAGCCCGACCGTGGTTTCTCCTACGCCGTCGACGCACCACTCGACATGCGTATGGACCCGCGTGGGGGAGACACCGCCGCAGACCTGCTTGCCAACCTCTCGGAGCGCGAGCTCGCGGACATGTTCTCTCGCTACGGCGAAGAGCGCTACTCGCGCCAGATCAGCCGCGCCATCTGTCGCCGTCGTCGCGAGCGCCCGTACGAGCGCAGTGCCGACCTCGTGGACACGATTCGCCACAGCATCCCGACGCCCGCACAGTTTGGTTCGGGCCATCCCGCCAAGCGCGTCTTCCAGGCGCTACGCATCGCCGTCAACGACGAGTTGACGATGGTCGAAGATGGTCTTGACGCAGCGATGCACATTCTCAAGCCGGGCGGCCGGATCGCCGTGATCTCGTTTCATTCGCTCGAGGATCGAATCGTCAAAGAGCGATTCCGCGATGCCTCGGCGCCCTGCACCTGCCCACCTGACCTACCGATCTGTGGCTGCGCACGAGAGGCCACGCTTCGTGTCCTCACGCCTCGGGTCATTCGACCCGGATCGTCCGAGCTTGACCGCAACCCCCGCGCCGCCTCGTCGCGCCTCCGCGTCGCCGAGCGCACCACAGCCGACCTTCCGAAGGACGCAGCCTGATGGCCGTCGCCGTTCCACGCCCAACAACTGCGCCACCGCGCCCTCGTCGCAAGCCCGCTCCGCGCCCGATTGACGATGTCAAGGCCAAGCCGCGTCGGCGTGCAGCGACACCCCGCGCGCGTGCCAAGCGGGCATCCGTTAACGGGCGACTAGCGCCGTTCCGGATTGCCGCGATCATCGCGATTGTCGGCGTTGTGCTGTCGGTCATCGTGTTTCTCCACGTCTCCTCGTTGCGCGCCACGATGCAGGCTGGCGAATTGCGAACTCAGGTTGAGGCGACGCAGAATGACGCCGCGAATATTCAGGCCGAAACCGAGCAGCGCCTTGCCGACGGTCGTGTCGAGCAGGCTGCAGCCGCCTACGGCATGGTGCTCGTGCCGTCGCAGGCGATGCGCACGCTGTCGATAAAAATCCCGAAGGATCTTCAGACTCACTAACGTGGCAACGCGCTCCGCTCCTCCACGAACGCCGCGTCGCGCAACAGGTCAGCGCCCACTTCCGCCGCCAGCGCGTCGCATTCGCTGGCTTCTCGTCGCAGCGGGACTGTTTCTCCTCATCTGCCTCGGACGAGCCGTCCAGATGCAGGTTGTCGATGGTGGCTGGTATTCCAAGCGAGCGAGCGGTCAGCATCGAGTGGAGTTGGCAACGACGGCGCCACGCGGCGCGATTCTCGACCGTGACGGTTATCGCCTAGCTCTGACCGAACAGGCGAGCACGATTGGCGCGACGACATCGATGATTACCGATCCCGCACGCGTTGTGGCAGCGGTCGCAGAGGCGAGTGGAGAGTCGCCTGACACGATCATGTCGCGGCTCAACGCGACGGGTCCAACGCATGTTGATTTGGCGCGCCAGGTTCCACAGGCCGCAGCCAAGCGAGTACAGGCAATGGGGATCAAGGGTTTGGATTTCACGGCTGAAGATCGTCGCGTCTATCCGAGCGCGATTGCTGCTCCGGTGATTGGCGTCACCGATCTTGAGGGCAAGGGACTCGCCGGGCTCGAGTTGCAGTACGACAAGATCTTGCGTGGCCAGAACGGCCTCGAAGTACGCACCGAAGATCCTGGTGGCAACGCCATCAGTGTGATCAGTTCGCAAGCGATGCGCCCGGGGCACACGATCAGTACCGGGCTCGAGCGACAGGTCCAGATTGAAGCCGAAGGCGTCACGGCAGAGACGCGATCGACGTATCACGCGAAAGCAGTGACGGCGATCGTGATGGATCCGAAGACGGGCGAGATTCTGGCGATGGCTTCCGCGCCTGCTCCCACCAGTGGCGATTATCGACAGGCCACGGCAAACGAGGTTCGGCTACGAGGAATTACGGACGTCTATGAGCCTGGCTCGACGTTTAAAGCCGTCACGCTGGGCGCCGGGCTCGCAACGGGCCGCATTTCGCCAACAACACGCGTAGATGTTGGCAGCGAATGGCAGCTCTATGACGGCACGCTGCACGACTCGCACCCCAATCCAGGCGTCAAGACGGCAACCGAAGCACTCCGTATTTCCTCGAATATTGGTGTCGCAAAACTCGCCTATGAGCATCTCTCAACTCCGGGCGCACACGACAGCGTCCTCTCGCATTGGATCGATCGGTTCGGCTTCGGTAT
>JBAXOM010000160.1:0-3319 GCA_037133215.1 Thermoleophilia bacterium
GTCCGCGATATCTCGTCGATCGGGTCGTGCGAGCTTGGCTTTCGTACTCCCGGTACCCCCGAGGATCGCGCGACGGCAGAGTATGTCGCCTCGTCGCTGAAAGATCTTGGCCTCGAAGACTGCGCCGTTGAGCGCATCCGCGTCGATGGTTGGCGCCTGCGCTCGGCAAGCGTTGCGCTGGTTGGTGGGCGGACGTTTGAGGCCTCGGGGATGGGCGGCGTTCCTGGTACGTCCGCCAAGGGCATCACTGCACCGCTGGTCGATGTTGGCCGTGGTGATCACCAGCGCCTGCGCAAGCTCGATGTCACGGGCTGCATCGCGCTCGTCGACTGGGATTTGATGACGTACAACCCACGCTTTACCGGGCTCGAGCTTGGCTTGCGTGGCGCGCGGGGCTTGATCGTCAGCTGTCCGCCCGGCGGACCGTATTACCAGGCACCCAACGCACTTGGCACCTTCCACTCCTCCTGGCACGATGGCGCGCCGCCGTTCGTGATGATCCGCAAAGAAGACGCGGCCCGAATCCGTACCTCGCTCGCGAAGGCGCCGCAGACCGTCACGCTGACACTCGACGCCACGCTCAAGCGCGACGCCAAGGGCTTCAACTCGATTGGCTACCTCGGCAACGGCAACCCGAAGAAGCCGATCGTGATTGGCGCGCACCACGATTGTTGGAATCGTGGTGCGTGGGACAACACCACCGGTGTCGCCGCGATGATCGTCCTCGCCGAGGCGCTGCAACGCGCCGGTATCGAGCCGAACCATCGACTCGCGTTCAGTTCGCGCACAGGTGAGGAGTACGGCATGGTCGGCTCCGACTTCGACTGGTGCGTAGGCGCGTGGGAGCAGATCGCGCGCACCCACCCAGACTGGGGCACCAAGGCGCCATTCCAGCTCTGCCTCGAGGCGAGCGGTCACCCGCGCATGCGCACGATCATGCTGACCTCGCCCGAGCTCGCGCGTTGGTCGAGCGCGGCCTGTCGCACCGCAGAGGCCAAGGGCTGGTTGACGACAGGGTGGTACAGCAACCCGCCATCGACTGGCACTGAGCAGTGGCCGTTCATGATTAGCGGCGTACCAGGCGTCTCCGTGTTCAACTGGGAAGACTGGTTCCGTAAGGCCGAGTACCACACGACATTCGACACGATCTCGCGGCTCGACTTCGACCACCTCGAGCGCATGACGCGGTTCTACGCGTACCTGCTCTTGATGGCCGACCGAGACCCCGACGGCATCCTCAACCATGCGGATCGTGCGCGCGATGTCGTGCGCGCAACGCGCAATTGTGGAGTGCCAACGACCGATCTCGAGCAGGCAGCCGCCAAGCACGCCAAGCAGCGTGGCCGCGCCGCCTTTACACGCGTGGGCCGCGAGCTCTGCGCCGTCGATGCCGACGGCGACACGTGCTACCCGCACACGCAGACCGCTAAGGACCTCAAGAACCTGACGGCAGCACAGGCCGCACTGGCCGCGGATAAGCCGCGCCGCGCCGCGCAATTTCTGATCCGCGTCGGCGACAACTCGCCCGCGCCATACATCGGTCGCGAGGTCTACGCGATCCATCATCAGCGCCGCATCGACAACATGCAGAGCCAGCACTGGATTGCCTCTAGCCACCTCACCGCGAGCCCCGACCTGTGGGAGGAGATCGCGGCCTTGCGCGGCGATCCCGATGCCCGCAAGCCCGGCCCGTGGATCGACCGCTCGATCACACGACACATCGCGAAATCCCGCAAAGCCTTGACCCGCCAAATCAGCAGCATGCAACGTGCGCTCGAACGAACAGGACCCCGCGCATGACCACGTCGCGCTCGCTCTTCGCCTTCCTCATCCTCGCTGTCACAGCGTGCGTCCTCGCGGCCTGTGGCAGTTCGACCACGCCCCAAAGCAGCGAGCCAGCTACGACAGCTGCCTCGGCAGAGACAACAGCGAACAGTGGGAATGCCGACGCCACGCTCGACAGCCCTCATCGTGGCGGCACGATGAAGATCAACTGGAACGCCTTTGGCTCGTCGATCGATCCAGGCATTGACTACGACGGCAACTGGACGCTGCTGCGTCTGACCAACGATGGTCTGCTGGCATGGAAGCGCGTCTCGGGACAGGACGGCAACACCCTCGTCCCAAACCTTGCGGAAGAGATTCCTACCCCGACTGCGGACGGTCTGATCTACACGTTCAAGGTACGGTCGGGCGTCAAGTTCTCGACCGGACAAGAGGTCAAGCCAAGCGACTTTAAGGCCACGATCGAACGGCAGTTCAAGCTGCCCGGCCCCGTGTCGAGCTTCTACGCCGTGCTGCTCGGCGGCGACAAGTGCGCCGCGACGCCGAAGGCCGGCAAGAAGTGCGACCTCAGCCTCGGCATCGTTGCCGACGATGCGGCAATGACACTGACGTTCAACCTGCTCAAGCAGGACCCCGACTTCTTGCAGAAGCTCGCGCTCCCCTTCGCCTACGTGTTGCCTGCCAACACGCCCGCAAGAGAGACAGGCGTCACGCCACTGCCAGCCACCGGCCCGTACATGATCGAAAGCTTCAAGCCCGGCGAGAGCATGGTGATGGTGCGCAACCCCGAATTCGTCCAGTGGTCGAAGGACGCCCAGCCCAACGGCTACCCCGATCGCATCGAGTTCAACCTCGCGATCTTGCCGAACGAGGGCACGACGCAGGTCGCCAATGCGCAGGCCGACTGGATCGCCGATCAGATCCCAGCCGATCGGCTGGGCGAGATTAGTGAGAAGTACCCGGAGCAGCTAGCGATCAACGCTAATCCGCAGGTCTACCACATGGTTCTCAACGCGACGGCGCCGCCGTTCGACGACGTCCGCGTACGCCAAGCAATCAACTATGCAACAGACCGCGCCGCGATCGTGCAGCTGTGGGGAGGCCCGAAGCTGGCGCTGGTGACGTGCCAGATCTTGCCGCCGAACTTCCCGTCCTACGAGGCGTACTGCCCCTACACGCTCAACCCAGGCCCGACCTGGAGCGCGCCCGACATGCCGAAGGCACAGCAGCTCGTTGATGCCTCGGGCACGAAGGGGCAGAAGGTCGTGATCATCACGACCCCCGACGAGGTGACGACTGCAGTCAGCCTCTACTTCGTCTCGCTGCTCAAGCAGCTCGGCTACGACTCCAGCATCAAGACACTCCAGTCTGGCGTCGAGTACACGTATGTCCAGGACTCTGCCAACAAGGCGCAGATGTCGATGAGCTACTGGTACCCGGACTATCCGGCTCCCGCCGACTTCCTCGACATCGTCGTCGGCTGCGGCGGCTACCACGAGAACAGCACGGCGAATCCGAACCTGTCGATGTTCTG
>JBAXOM010000161.1:0-3316 GCA_037133215.1 Thermoleophilia bacterium
CAGCAAGCCCGGTAGGGTCGGTAAGTGTCAGCGGCCGATTCTGCACGTACGCGTATTTAGTTCGGTTTCTGGGCCGCGGATCTCTTCTCTTCGATCTCGCAGCATAATTACCTCTTAGCAGCCGCAGTCGTCTTGGTGCTCTCGATGAGCGAATTGCGGCGGTTGAAGGGACTAGAAACGTCTTCGCCGACACTCCGCATGCGATGCGAAGAGCTGTTTTTACAGCATCAACAACGGGGTGAGGAGCGCCGGTCACAATCCCGACGCTACAACGACTCAAAGGCCGTGTCGAGGGCTTCTTCTATCCGGATGCTCTTCGTCTGGAGCGATCGGAAAACGGCAGCCGAGTGCCTGAGAAGAGGTGTTCGACGGTGCCGAGGAGCCTGGAAATCGGATGTTTGTCCGCGGCAGATCGTAGGTCCTGCGCGGTCACATGCAGGTAAATCTGCGTGCTTGTGATGAGGCGATGACCGAGCAGATCACGAATCGTGACGATGCCAACACCAGCACGCACGAGGTCCGTTGCGAACGTGTGCCGCAGCCGATGCGGAGACACGGCTTTACCAATACGAGCGCGACGAGCGTTGACGCGAACGCGGTCGTATATAGCAGTGCGCGTTAGCGCACGCCCTTTGCGACTCCTGAAGAATGGCGCAGCCGGCAAGGCCGAGCCGCGGACTTGTTGATAGAGCTGCAGCGCGGCGGCCACGTGTTCGTTGAACGGCACGGTTCGCTGGTGACCGCCTTTGCCAAATACGGTTACCGTCATCGCCTCGAGGTCAACGCCGCCCTGCTTGAGGCTTGAGCACTCGCTCACACGGATGCCGGTTCCATAGAGGAGAGCAAGCAGCGCGCGGTCGCGAATGCCGACGACGGAATCGGCGCGAGGTTGCGCGAGCAACCGCTCCATCTCGTCGTTCGTGAGGACCGTTGGGAGCTTACGGGCGACACCACGGATCGTCGGGAACCCAACCATGGGATTATCGCGGGGCTCGAGGTGGCCCATCGCCACAATGGCGCGGTAGAAGCTGCGCAGCACGACGGCGGTTCGGTTGACGGACGAGTCGCCGTTGTCCTTCTCGACCCGCAGATGTTGCAGGTACTGCAGGACGTCTCTTGCGTGCACCTGGTTGGGGCTCTTGCCATCGAGATGCTCGTCGACATAGCGCTTGAACTGACGCAGGGTCGCTTCGTACGCCCCTATCGTCAGTGGTCGGAGCCCTCGCGCCATGCAGTGCGTCCGGGTGTACAGGCTGATCCAATAGTCCCACATCATGACTGCTCTCCCCGACCCAGCAATCGAACTGCGGCCTCGCGACGACCAGGCAGGACGTGCAGATAGACGCCGGTCTCCTGCGGGCTGCG
Source organism: Thermoleophilia bacterium (assembly GCA_037133215.1). Classification (GTDB taxonomy): domain Bacteria; phylum Actinomycetota; class Thermoleophilia; order Gaiellales; family F1-60-MAGs149; genus F1-60-MAGs149. The sequence goes on from JBAXOM010000161.1 coordinate 1,366, forward strand.
GTGCCCCATCAGCGAGGCGATGACGGCGAGATCGACGCCGCGATCCATCAAGTGAGTCGCGAATGAATGACGCAGCGCCTTGGGTGTGACGCCGGGCGGCAGTCCGGCCCGGGCAGCGGCGTTGCTGACGATCTCGCAGACATCACCTGAGCGCAGCCGGCGATGTCGGGCCATGGTCCGGAACAGGGCGCCGCGCAGGCCTCGTTCTAGAAGGTAGGCCAGCAGCTCCGTGAAGACGCCGTCCGGGATCGGGATGACTCGTGGCTTATCGCCCTTCGCATGTAGCACCGTCAGCTCGCGCCGCTCACGGTGAATGTCCCCGACGTTAGCCATGCACAGCTCGTTCGTACGTAGCCCGCACCCGTATAAAACAAGCACAATGAGGCGATCCCGGCGTTCGACCGCAGTGGTGGTCGGCAACGATCGAACCAGCTGCTCGGCCTCCTCAAGCGTCAGTGATCTGGGCTCCGTGTGCTTGTTATCGTCGGCGAGCGAGAAGCCGTCGAGCACGTTGCGATCCGCTCGGCCGGCGCGCCAGGCGTAGTCGAGCAGGCCACGAATGTGGCTCAGGTACTTGGCGAGACAAGCCGTGGTACGACCGGCTGTGCGCTCGTCGTCCAGCCACCGGAGGTAGTCCTCGAGGGGCCGCTTCCACAGCGGTACGCCGGGGCGAATGACCTCCAGATCGGCGGTCGCGCGACGCAGGGTACAGCGCACGTCGATGACGGTGCGCGGCACCTTGCGACCAACGTCGCTGAGGTACGAGAGGTAGCCCTCGACCAGGGGATCGAGACGGTCCATCACGCGCCTCCCGGCGACAGCCAGTCGTTGATCGGATGACGGCGCATCGCCTCGGCCCTCATCGGGTCCGCGATATGCGTGTAACGAACCGTTGTGGAGATGCCCTGATGGCCGAGGATCCGCTGCACGTCCGGCAGTGCTACACCGGCCTCAAGCAGATCCGACGCGCAGCTGTGCCGGAACTGATGAACACTGACGTAGCTGACGCCAGCGTTGCTAGCGAGTCGGCGCATGCCGTTGCTAATCGCCTGCGAAGTGATGGGCCGAGCGCCCCTGCCGATCAGGAGGGTGCGCTCGGTGAGCGCACCGTGTCGCTCGAGCTCGTTATGCCGCAACGGCAAGTAAGCCTCGAGGCAGCGGCGCGTCAGGTCCGGCACGGGGACGATGCGTTCGCGTCCGGTCTTGCGCCCGTCAATGCGCAGCAATCCCTGCTCTCGATCCCAGCTATCGACGGTGAGGCGCTCGAGCTCGCCTCTACGAAGTCCGGTGCCATATAGAAGTGCCAAGACGGTGAGCCACAGGTGTGGCCGGTAGGTGCCGTGCATCGACGCCGCGGCCTTCCACATCGCCTCCATGTCGGCGCGATCGATGCGTCGCGGCAGCCGCGAGTACGGACTCAGCCGCGGGCCCTTCATCCAGCGCATCGGGTTGGTCGTCCACACTCCCTCACGCACGAGGTAGTCGCCCATCCCGCGCATCACCGACAGCGTTCCGTACACCGTGGCCTTCGCACGGAACGACGTTCGTGCCTCGATGAAGCGCGTAATCAGCTCGGCGTCGACGCGCTCGATCTGTGGACGTGGACGGCGCTTGCGCATCCACATCCCCCAACCCTCAAGGATCGTGGACGCTCTACTAATAGACCCGTCGGCGAGACCTCGGGACCGGTACTCGCTCAGGTAGCCGTCCAAAAGCTGGTCAAAACCCCTCATGGCCGACCTCCGAACGAAAAAGGGCGGATCCGCACTAGCGAATCCGCCCTTACGTTACGAAAATCAACAATATGACTCCCAATATGACTCGGTTGGGAGCCGGAAAAGGCCCTGAACTGAACTAAACACGCTCTCTGCCGTTTCGGTTGGCGGGCCGGCGAGCTCCGGCTCGGGGTCGTCGCCCAAGTCGACGGATGGCCGCTGCGGCGGATCGATGT
>JBAXOM010000162.1:0-3294 GCA_037133215.1 Thermoleophilia bacterium
CCGACGGCTACGACGATGCCGACGCTGCATGCGATCGAGGAACAGCGACAGCGGTACGGTGACGATCACGTACAGCGAGGCGGCGGCGAGGAGTGGCGTGTAGTTGAACGTCGAGGCGGCGTCGATCTGCGCGACGCGGAACGCCTCGACGATGCCGAGCACCGACACGAGCGCCACGTCTTTCTGCAGCGAGATGAAGTCGTTGAGCAGCGGTGGCACGACATTGCGCACGGCCTGTGGCAGCACCACAAATCGCATCGCCTGAGCACGACTGAGCCCGACCGCAAGCGCCGCTCCACGCTGGCCGGGATGGACCGAGTCGATGCCGGCACGGAAAACCTCAGAGACGTACGCCGTGTACGAGAGGGTGAGGGCGATCGCGGCGAGGATGATCGGATCGTTTGGCATCAGCGGCAGATCGAGCGCCGGAATGCCAAAGCCGACGAGATAAACGATCAGGATGGTTGGGACGCCACGGAACAGGTCGGCGTAGACCGCGCCGATCAGGCGAAACGGAAACAGCGCCGGCGCGCGCGTCGATCGCAGCACCGCGACGAGCAGGCTGCAGACGAGGACGAGCACCTCGACGACGAGAAACAGCTTTACGTCGATCCAGAACCCGCGCAGGATGTCGGGAAACGACGTGCGGAATGCCTCGGCCGAGAAGAACGTCTCCTCGACCGTCGGCCAGCCTTGCCGCGTGGTCATCCACAAGACACCGCCGCCGATCACGATCAGCGTCGAGATGGCGGCGATCAGCGCACCGCGCCGCTCACGGCTTCGATGGGCTGCTGCGCGAACTTCGCGACGACTGGGCACGGAGGCGCTCATCGTGAGGGCGTTAGCGCCGCGCCCCAAGATGCGGGGCGCGGCGGCAACGATCTACTTCAGTTCGGGCGCCCCGGCCTGCTCGCTCATCCACGTCATCGTGAGCTTGTCGAGCTCGCCGCTTGTCGTCATGTTCTCAAGCGCCTTGTTGACGCACGAGGTCAGGACGGAGTCCTTCTGGAGCAGTGCGCCCCACGTGTCGCCGCCTGGTGCGTTGAACTGGCCGAGCACCTTCGAGTTGTCGAGCACTGCAGCCGTCAGGTACAGCGCGGTCGGCAGGTCGGTCACGATCGCGTCAACTTGCTTCTGCTTGAAGGCAGCTACGACATCGTTGGAGTTGTTGAAGACCTTGGCTTCGACGGATGGCTGGATCAGCGTCTTGACTGCGTCGAGGCTGGTCGTGCCGATCTGGACGCCGATCTGCGCGTCCTTGAGGCCGGCGAGGTCGGTGACGCTCGCAAGCTTCGAGCCGTTCTGGATGATCACGGCCTGCGGCGACGTGTAGTACGGCGACGAGAAGTCGACGACCTTTTGACGCGGCTTGGTGATCGAGATCTGGTTGATGTCGAAGTCGAAGTTCTTCTCGCCTGGTGCGTACGACGAGTCGAATGGCACGACGATCCAGTTGACTTGGTCGGCGGTGAAGCCGAGCTCCTTCGCGATCGCGTAGGCGACGGCACTCTCGAAGCCCTTGCCGTTGCCGGGGTTGTCGTCGACGAAGTACGGCGGGTAGGCCGGCTTATCGGTTCCAATGGTGAGCGTGCCGGGCTTGACGACTGCGAGGCCGTCAGCGGCGCAGGCATCGGCGGCGGCTGCCGTCTCGACGGTGCTCGCCTCGATCCCGGAGGAGTCGCTGCCACCACACGCTGCGAGGAGTGCAGCGACGGAGATCAGGAGCAGTGCGGTGATGGAGCGAAACTTCGACATGGCAGGCCTCGTAAGAGTCAGGGATCCGAACGTTTTGACTGCAAGAGCGTAGCCGACAAGCGGAATGCGACGAAGGGGTCAGACCCTTTAGTCGCATGAGCGCCGAAGACTCAGCGTCTTTGAAGGCGAACTTGGCGCAAATGCGACTAAAGGGTCTGACCCCTTCGTCGCATTCGCCTCCGCTCCAGTTCTTGGCACGCCTCAACCGCGGGCTTGCCACGACGTTCGCTAGCGTCTTTTGGTGAGCACTATCGCCAAGCCGGATCGACCGCGTTCGAAGCGGCGCGCTGCGTGGCTGAGTGTCGCGTTGACGGCGTCGAGATTTAGCGTCAAGGGCCTGGTCGCCCTCGCCACGGGGTCGTCGGCCGTCCTCGCCGAGACGGCCCACTCGTTTTCGGATCTGCTCGCGGCGGTGATCGCACTCCTTGCGGTACGTGCTGCCGACCGGCCGGCCGATCCGCAGCATCCGTTTGGGCATCAGAAGCTCGAACACGTCTCGGCGGTCATCGAGGGTCTTTTGCTGGTGATCGTGGCGGGCTTCGTGGCCGTGCAGGCAGCACGGTCGTTCGGGCATCCGGTCGAAAACTCGGGCCTCGGCATCGTGGTGATGATGCTGTCGGCTGGTGCGAGTTTCTTTGTTGCCCGTCGCGTGGCACGTGTCGCGAAGGAGGCGCATTCGGCTGCGCTTGAGGCCGATTCGGCGCATATTGCGGCGGATGTCTGGTCAAGCCTTGGCACCGCTGCCGCCCTCGGCATCATCGCGTTGACGGGCTGGGTCCAGGTCGATGCGATCTTCGGTATCGCCGTAGCTGGCTGGGTAGCGATGACGGGCGGCCGCCTCGCCCTCAATGGTGTCCGCGTGCTCGTCGACGAGTCCGTCTCGCAGGACGATCTGGACGTCATCCGTGATGCACTCGACGAAACGAAGCCCGCTGGCGTACTCAGTTATCACCGCCTACGTGCGCGTCGTTCGGGTGCGACGCGTCACGTCGACGTCCACGTCGTCGTCGATGCGGACATGACCGTCCGCGCCGCCCACGCAATCACCGATCAGATCGAGGCGCTGCTGGAAGAGCGCCTACCGGCCGCGGACGTTGTCGTACACGTCGAGCCAGCGGGTTCGGTGCCGGAGCCTGACGCCGTCTGATGTCACAAAGGGGTCAGACCCTTTTGTGACATGGTCGCAGTCAGCGTTGCTCTACCGATCAGCGAGCGAGCGTCAATGTCACAAAAGGGTCTGACCCCTTTGTGACATCCGACCTGGTGATCCGAGTGTCAGGCAGCCCAGTCGAGAGCGTCGCCGTTGTCCTGCTGGAACCATTGGCGGACTGGTGCGTGATGACGATCCATGGTGGGCTCATCAACACGCAGGTAGTCCACGGGCAGGTAGTCCCGCAGCGGCATCTGCTCCTCGAGTGGCGCATTCTGCTGACGCAACGCTAGGTGCTGGGCGATTGCGTCTGTGAATACTGTCTGAACGTATTGCTCCGACGACACGAGTTCCTCCTGCTCGCGTACCTCAACGCAACGAATGTATCT
>JBAXOM010000163.1:0-3266 GCA_037133215.1 Thermoleophilia bacterium
GTCGTCACCCTCAACGTCGGTACGCGCTACCTCTGGGGAGCTGCAGCCGATGAGCGTCACCTTGGCGCCTACTTGGAGACGGGCGACTCGACGCACGGTCCGGCTCCAGACTGGGATGTGGGCCATTTCGTGGGCGCGGCCGGCACCATCGAAGGCGAGGCAGGCGAGCTCGTCCTGATCGCCGACACCTACCCCTCGCTCGGGCCATCTGGGCTCCACTTTCAGCCAATCGAATGCGTGGCAGCCGCACTCCGCCGGCCCGACATTCTCGGCGCAGGCGGCGTCGTGCTGTTCTTGCCGCCCGCTGCTGCTGCTGAGGTACGGGAAGCGCTGACCACTGCTGGCCTGACGCTCGGTCTCTGGGACAACGGGAGCCCCGACGGAGCCGATGGAGGCTGAGCCGCTCAGCCTGATAGCGACGTGTGATCTGGCAGCGATCGTCCGTGGCCGAGCCGTGGCAACTCGCGACCTCGATGCGCACCTCGCAGCCGGTGTCGGGTGGGTGCCGGCGAACCTGTCGCTGACACCCTTCGGCGGAATCGTCGATCCCAATCCTTTTGGCAGCCTCGGCGACCTGCGGCTGATTCCAGACCTCTCCTCACGCGTCCGCGTCGAAATGGGCCAACCAACTCCACTCGACGTGGTCATGGCCGATCTTCACCTGCCCGACGGCACGCCTTGGTCTGCGTGCCCACGCCTATTCCTCAAGAACGCGCTTGCCGCGCTCGAATCCGAAACGGGCCTGCGCATCAATGCCAGCTTTGAACAGGAGTTTCAGCTCCCCCTCGACGGTTCGTCGCCACCGCCGTTCTCGCTGGAAGGCCTACGCCGCAGCGAACCCTTCGGTTCGCTCTCGATGGCCGCACTGTCCGCTGCAGGCTTCGAGCCCGAGCTATTCGTGCCGGAGTACGGCGCCGACCAATATGAGATCCCCTGCGCACCCGCCATCGGTGTGGCGGCAGCCGATCGCGCGATCCTAACGCGCGAGATCATCCGCGAGACGGCTCGGGTACTGGGTCATCGTGCAAGCTTTACGCCGATTACGAGCCCTGACGGTGGCGGCAATGGCGTGCACATTCACCTCAGCCTCGTCGACGCCGATGGCCGGTCGGTGATGGCTCCAAGCGATGGTCTCAGCCCGACAGCAGGCTCCTTTGCGGCCGGGATTCTTCGCCACGCCCGAGCGCTCGTTGCCTTGACTGCCCCGACCCCTGTCAGTTTTGTCCGGCTGCAACCACATCGATGGAGCACGGGGCTCGTCTGTCTCGCGGATGGCAATCGCGAGGCACTGTTGCGTATCCCCACCGCGACGACGATCGGTGGTCGCGACGCGGCACCCCAAATGCGACTCGAATACCGCGCTGCCGATGCCACTGCCTGCCCCTACCTTGCACTTGGCGCGATTGTGCTGGCCGGCCTAGCTGGCCTTCGCGACCAACTGCCACCACCGCTCGTCTTGCAGGGCGATGCAGATGCACTGTCTGCCGACACGCTGGCCACGTACGCCCAGACCACCCTGCCAACGTCGCTCGGCGAGGCCCTCGACGCGCTCGAGGCAGATCACATTGCCTCTGGCTGGCTGTCACCGCTCCTGCTCGAAACCTTCCTGGGTGTCAAGCGTTGGGAGCTCGAAACGGCGGCCGACGACGCCGACCTCGAGGCTACCTGCGCGCGCTACGCTAGCGCATACTGAGCCACTCACGACGAAACAGTAGTGTGAGCCCGCCTACGAAGAGGCGTCGGGTTTCCTTCAGTTGCGTCAGAGATTGGACGTGCGTTTGTCTGCCCCTCCAGACGAAGCGTCGCATCAACCTGCGACCGAAGGAGATCCCCATGTACACCACACCCCAACGCTGGCGCCAGCGCCTCACACTTCTCTGTATCAGCGCAGCGTTCGCTCTTGTCTTCGGACAGGCCTCGGCTGCTCAGGCCTCAACCTCGTCGAGCTTTGCTCCCTATGTCGACATGACATTGCAATCGAAGACGAAGGCGACCAGCTCGATCAAGGCCTCTGGTGCCAAGTCGACAACGCTCGCCTTTATCGTCAGCGGAGCCGCCTGCCAGGCATCCTGGGGTGGCTACTACGGGCTCAATGCCTCGGACGAGTGGTTCGACGCCAAGCAATTGATCATCGATAGCCGCGCAGCAGGCTCCGAGCCAATCATCTCGTTCGGTGGCGCCTCGGGACAGGAGTTGGCGCGCACCTGCACGAATGCCACTGCGCTCGCAACGCAGTACCAGTCGGTAATTGACACCTACAACGTCCGCAGCATCGACTTCGACATCGAGGGTGCCGACCAGAATGATGCGGCGTCGGTTGCCATGCGCTCGCAGGCAATTGCCAAAGTGCAGGCCGCCGGCATCGCCGCCGGTAAGCCGGTGACCGTCTCGTTGACGATGCCGACGCTGCCGACCGGTCTCACTGCCGATGGCCTCAGCGTCCTGCGCAGCGCAGTCACCAACGGCGTCGACGTCAGCGTCGTCAACGTGATGGCAATGGACTACTACTGGGATCCGAATCCCGCTGGCAAGATGGGCGACTTTGCAATCCAGGCTGGCGAGGCCCTCAAATTCCAGTTGGCCACGCTGTACCCGGGTCGCAGCGATGCCGAGCTCTACCGAATGGTTGGCATCACGCCGATGATCGGCATCAACGACAATCCGGCCGAGATCTTTACCACGGCAGACGCGACGAAGCTCTTCAACTGGGCCAACGCAAAGAGCATTGGGCGAATCGGCATGTGGTCGCTCAACCGCGACTTTCAGTGCTCGGGATCGACCACCTACACGAGCCTCGATTGCAGCGGTGTTCCGCAGAGCGCCATGCAGTTTTCCGCAATCTGGAAGACGTTCGGTGGAACACCGGTGATCAACCCGACGCCGACCCCGACGCCAACCCCAACGCCAACCCCAACGCCGACCCCAACGCCGACCCCTGCACCGACCCCCGGTGTCGTCAGCTCGAAGGTGTCGATTGACTCGCAGTGGGCGGGTGCCTGGTGCGGCAAGATCGTCGTTACCAACGCGACGGCGAACAACCTGGTGATCGACAAGCTCACCTTCTCAATCCCCAATGGCGACCGCGTAACCAGCACCTGGGGCGGCACGTTTACCCAGAGCGGCAACGACTACTCCGTGGTCGCGCCAAGTTGGGCACAGGCAGTTGCCGGTGGCACCTACTCCGATACCGGGATGTGTGTTTCCGGCTCCGGTTCCGGCCAACTGAACAACATCGTGGTCACGGCACACCAGACGGGCACGACACC
>JBAXOM010000164.1:0-3160 GCA_037133215.1 Thermoleophilia bacterium
GCAACGCTGTCCGCGACTACCTCGACGTCGTCGCGTTGGCCGAACACGTTGGACGAGCAGAAGCCATTGCCATCCTCGGAGGTATCGATGACTACTACAGCGACCGCTCAAACGAGCAGGGGTCAGTGCTCACCGCCCTCGTGTTGAGGCTCGCCCTGCCCGAGCCACGCGACGTCGACGTCACGCGTGAGCTACCACGCTACAAAGGGCTTGCCGAGCGGTGGCACGATTGGGCCGCGGTCGTCACCGTCTGTGAGGAGCTCGCCCTTGGTCTTTCAGGAGCAGCGGCATGACAGTCACCTTTCGTAACGTCGATGCCTCGCCGAGTGATCCCGTCTCGACCTGGCCCTTCGAGGGGCTGGTCGTCGTCATCGAGCGAGGTCTTGTCGCCGATTGGCAGCCGCTAATCTCAGAGCTCCAGCGGAGCCCGTGGGGCCTGAGTGCTCGCAGGGTCGAGGCGTACCTCGGCTACGAGACGCACTCGCCGACGACGCGATTTTTCTCGCTTGTCCTCGCGCGTGCACGATCGGCAGCCGACGCCGAGGATCGTGCCAACGTCGCTGCTCGCGTGCGTGAGGCCATCACGCGCTCGGGGCTCACTGCTGCAGCGTTCGCCGCGGCTGCCGGAACGTCGGCTTCGCGTCTCAGCACCTATGCCACGGGTAAGGTCGTGCCATCTGCAGCGCTGCTGCTCCGCATCGAACGTATTGGCGCGGGCGAGTCCTCGCCGCCGCCACTCCGTTAGGGTTCAAGAGGAACGAGGGAGGCTCTGATGGCGACTTGTGGCGAGGCAGCGGTTCGACTGCTCGAGCAGTACGACGTAGACACGATCTTCGGGATTCCTGGCGTGCACACGCTGGAGTACTACCGTGGCCTGGCCGACTCGCCGATCCGGCACGTAACACCTCGCCACGAACAGGGTGCGGGCTACATGGCGCTTGGCTATACGCGCGTGACGGGCAAGCCGGGCGTCTGCTGTCTGATCACCGGTGCGGGGCTGACGAACGCTTCGACCGCGATCGCCACGGCGCACCACGATTCGCTGCCGATGTTGATTCTCTCCTCGGGCACTGCCACAGAGGACGCCGAGCAGGGGCACGGATCGCTGCACGATCTGCCGGACCAGCCCGCCTTTATGAAGACGATCTGCGCACTCTCGATCGATGTGCGCGACCCAGCCGATTTGGCCGACGCGTTCGCTCAGGCCTTTGAGGTCTTCGACTCTCAGCGCCCACGCCCGGTGCACATCAGCGTGCCGATCGATGTCCTCTCGCTGCCTGCTGCCGGCGATCAGCGCCTGCCCGATCGTGGCACCGCGCCGACGGCCGACCCAGCATTGCTCGAACAGGCTGTTGCTGCACTGGCTGCCGCGACCCGCCCGATGATTCTGATCGGCGGCGGTACGACCCATGCGCAGGCCGAGGTGATTGCGATTGCCGAGCAGCTTGGTGCACCCGTCGCGATGACGATTGCCGCCAAGGGCGTTGTGCCCGATACGCACCCACTCTCGCTTGGCACGACCGCGACGATCTCGCCGATCTTCGAGGAGTTCGAACAGGCCGACGTCGTGCTCGTGGTGGGAACCGAGTTCTCCGAGACGGACTACTTCTACGCGCCAACGCTCGCCCCGCCCGCCTTCGGTGGCACCGTCGTTCGCATCGATATCGATGCGGCGCAGCTCGCCAAGCGTCGGCCAGCAACGATTGGTCTCCACGGCGATGCTGCCGCAACGTTGGCCACGCTCCAAGCTGCGCTTGCGACACGCGGCGTGCAGGGCGCGGGCGACGAGCGCGCGGCTGCACTGCGGGCGGCCAACACGTGGTGGCCAGGCTCCGAGGAGTTCGAGCCATTCCTCTCGGCACTCGCCGCGGCCCTGCCTGAAAACGGTGTGCTCGCTGTCGATTCGACGCAACCGGCCTACGCAGCAGCCCATATGTGGCGTGGCACCCGTCCGAATGCCTACCTGCCGTACGGCGGCTTCGGCACGCTCGGACCGGCCATGCCAATGGCGATTGGAGCCAAGCTCGGTGCACCCGACCGCCCTGTCGTCGCGCTCGCAGGTGACGGCGGCTTCCTCTTCACGATCCAAGAACTCGCGACGGCGGTCGATCTCGGTCTGCCACTGGCGATCGTGATCTGGCAAAACCACGGCTATGGCGAGATCAAAGACTCGATGGAGCGCGTCGACGTACCGCCCGTCGGTGTCGCAACGAGCGCTCACGACTACCTCAAGATCGCGGAGGGCTTCGGGTGCCATGCCATACGAGCCGAGTCGCTTGATGAGCTTGGTGGCCTAGTTGCTGCGGCCTTCGTGGCAGATCGCCCAACGCTGATCGAAGTGATTGCCGACCGTGTCGCGCCATCTGCGCTGCCCGTGCGCTGATAGGTTGAGCGGGTGCTCACCCGTGCTTTGATCATCGCGATTGGTCTGCTCGTCCTGACGGCGGGCGTGGCTGCTGCCGCGCCCACCGTGCCGTGGACGCTCGTTGCGACCCGGCCCCACGACGCAACGGCGTTTACGGAAGGGCTGGTCGCGTACGACGGGGTGCTGCTCGAGAGCACTGGACTGGTGGGGCAATCGACGGTCCGGCGCGTTGACGCCACCACAGGGCAGGTACTCGACTCCGTAGCGCTCGCACCGAACGAGTTTGGTGAGGGGCTGACGGTGCTCGGTGGGAGCGCAACGCAGTTGACGTGGACGCAGCACGTGCTGCATACATACAACCCAACCACGCTCGCTGCGACCGGCACGCGACGCTACCGCTTCGAAGGCTGGGGGTTGACGACGAATGGCCAGCAGCTGATCGCCAGCGATGGCTCGGCAACCTTGCGTTGGCTCGACCCGGTGACCCTGCGCGTCACGAAGACCGTCACGGTCAAGGACCAGGGTGTTGAGATCTATGACCTCAACGAGCTTGAGTATCGCGACGGCATCATCTGGGCAAACGTCTGGCGCTCCGATCGCATCGCCTTGATCGATCCCGCAACCGGCGAGGTGCGAGCCTGGCTCAATACGGGACGACTACGCCAGCGCCTCTCGGCTCCCGGCGAGGTCCTCAACGGCATTGCCCGCGACCCGATGACGAACCACATGGTCGTGACCGGCAAGCTCTGGTCGCAGATGTTCGTGATCAAGCTGGCTGGCCGAGTCCCAACCGCT
>JBAXOM010000165.1:0-3157 GCA_037133215.1 Thermoleophilia bacterium
GCAGCAGGGAGCCGGAGCCGCAGGCGAAGTCCAGCACGCTTTCCAGCCGCTTCTTCGGCCCGGTCCTGGGTTCCTGACTGTCAAGCGTCACGATGGCGGAAAGGATGTCGGATATCTGCTGCGGGGTATAGAACTCGCCCGCCTTCTTGCCGGACCCGGCGGCAAATTGGCCGATCAGGTATTCATAGGCATCGCCCAGGGTGTCTTTGTCGGTGGAAAACTGGGATAACCCCTCGGCAATCGCCTTGATGACGGTCGGGCGGTCCTCGGACTTAAGACGCCTAAGCTCCGCCCGCAGGCGCTCCGCGCCACGGATGGTAATCGGGCTACGCTTCACGCCTGTAACTCCTTGTGCAGATCCTGAAGACGGTTCACCTCGACTTCCTCGAGATGGTCGAGCGCATCGCAGGTCGCCCGCGCTGCGGCCAGAGTCGTGTAATAGGTGACCTTGCGCGCGACCGCTTCGCGGCGGATGGAGCGCGACTCACGCACCGCCTGCTTCCCTTCGGTCGTGTTGACGATCAGGCTAATTTCATCGTTCTTGATCATGTCGACGACGTGCGGCCGGCCCTCGCGGACCTTGAGGACACGTCTGCAGACGATGCCCGCCGCGAGCAGCGCCTTCGAGGTGCCATCGGTCGCGGCGATCTCGAAGCCCCGCGCGATCAACTCACGCGCAAGACCGATCGCAAGCGGCTTGTCGCGCTCGCGCACCGAGATGAAGCACAGGCCCTGGCGGGGCAGCACGACGCCGGCTCCGGCCTGTGCCTTGGCGTAGGCCTCACCGAAGGTGCGGCCCGTCCCCATGACTTCGCCGGTGGACTTCATCTCGGGACCGAGGATCGGGTCGGCCTCCGGAAACTTGGCGAACGGGAACACCGGCGCCTTGACCGAATAGAAGCCCGGAATGATCTCGCCCTGGATGCCCTGCTCCGCCAGCGACTGGCCCGCCATCACCCGCGCAGCGATCTTGGCCAACGGTCGACCGGTCGCCTTGGAGACGAACGGCACGGTACGCGACGCGCGCGGGTTGACCTCGAGCACGTAAACGATGCCATTCTGGATCGCGAACTGCACGTTCATCAGGCCGACGACGTTCAGCGCCCTCGCCATGCGGCGGGTCTGCTCACGCAGCTCGGTCTGGACAGCGGCGGACAGCGCATAGGGCGGCAAGGAGCACGACGAGTCGCCGGAATGCACGCCGGCCTGTTCGATGTGTTCCATGATGCCGCCGATCAGCACATCCTTGCCGTCGCAGATCGCGTCGACGTCAACCTCGACGGCAAGATCGAGGAAGCGATCGAGCAGCACCGGGCTGTCATTGGACACCTTGACCGCCTCGGTCATGTAGGTGCGCAGGTCGTCCTCGTTGAAGACCACCTCCATCGCGCGGCCGCCAAGCACGTAGGACGGGCGCACGATCAGCGGATAGCCGACCTCGCGCGCCAACTGCACCGCCTGCTCCTCTGCGCGCGCCGTGGCATTGGCCGGCTGCTTGAGACCCAGCGTCTGGATCAGCTTCTGGAACCGCTCGCGGTCCTCGGCGACGTCGATCGCATCCGGGCTCGTGCCAATGATCGGCGCACCCGCCGCGGCCAGCGCACGCGACAACTTCAGCGGCGTCTGGCCGCCGTACTGCACGATCACGCCCTCGGGCTTCTCCTTGGCGATGATCTCCATGACGTCCTCGAACGTCAGCGGCTCGAAATACAGCCGATCGGAGGTGTCGTAGTCGGTCGAGACGGTTTCCGGGTTGCAGTTGACCATGATGGTCTCGAACCCGTCCTCACGCAGCGCGAGGGCCGCGTGCACGCAGCAGTAATCAAACTCGATGCCCTGCCCGATCCGGTTCGGCCCACCGCCGAGGATCACGATTTTGCGACGATCCGTCGGCAGCGCCTCGCACTCTTCCTCGTAGGTCGAGTACAGGTAGGCGGTCGAGGTGGCGAACTCGGCCGCGCAGGTATCGACCCGCTTGTAGACCGGGTGGATGCCGAGGCCGTGGCGGCGCTGGCGGATCGCACTCTCGTCGATCCCCAGCAGCTTGGCGATGCGCGCATCGGAAAAGCCCTTGCGCTTGATCTGCCGCAGCCGCGCAGCCTCCAGCGCCGCCAGGCCACCGGTGCGGATGGCACCTTCCTCATGCACCAGATGCTCGATCTGCACCAGAAACCACGGGTCGATCTTGGTCAGCTCGTGCAGGCGCTCGAGCGACCAGCCGGCGCGAAACGCATCGGCAACGCACAGCAGACGATTGGCGCCGGGATGGCGCAGCTCGGTGACAAGGTCCGCCTCGCGCTCGTCGTTGAGTGGCAGGACGACGTGCTCGTCAAAACCGGTCAGCCCCGTCTCCAGGCTGCGCAGCGCCTTCTGCAACGACTCCTGGAACGTGCGGCCAATCGCCATCGCCTCGCCCACCGACTTCATCTGCGTGGTCAGGCGGGTGTTGGCACCGGGGAACTTCTCGAACGTGAAGCGCGGAATCTTGGTGACGACGTAGTCGATCGACGGCTCGAATGACGCCGGCGTCGCGCCGCCGGTGATCTCGTTCTTGAGCTCATCGAGCGTATAGCCGACGGCGAGCTTGGCTGCGACCTTGGCGATCGGGAAGCCCGTGGCCTTGGAGGCGAGCGCCGAGGAGCGTGACACGCGCGGGTTCATTTCGATCACCAGCACGCGACCGTCGAACGGACTGACCGCGAACTGGACGTTGGAGCCGCCGGTATCGACGCCGATCTTGCGCAGCACCGCAATCGAGGCGTCACGCAGGCGCTGGTATTCCTTGTCCGTGAGCGTTTGCGCGGGCGCCACGGTGATCGAGTCGCCGGTGTGCACGCCCATCGGATCGAGGTTCTCGATCGAGCAGATGATGATGCAGTTGTCCGCCGAGTCGCGGACCACCTCCATCTCGTACTCCTTCCAGCCGAGTACCGATTCCTCGATCAGCACCTCGCTGGTCGGCGACGCATCCAGACCGCGGGCGACGATCGCCTCGAGCTCCTCGCGGTTGTAGGCGATGCCGCCGCCCGAACCGCCGAGCGTGAACGACGGCCGGATCACCGCCGGATAGCCGATTTCGACCTGCGCGAGGAGGGCTTCTTCAACGCTATGGGCAATGCGCGCCCGCGGCGTCTCAAGCCCGATCTGCGACATCGCC
>JBAXOM010000166.1:0-3151 GCA_037133215.1 Thermoleophilia bacterium
CATCAGGACGACCTTGATGCGCTGATTGCCCGCCCCGCGCACGCCGCAACTCGCCGACCCAATCGGGCTGGCGCGTCCCCCAACTGGTGCGGCTCCAACCGGCAGGGAGGTCGTGTGCTGGGCGGGCGATGAGTGCGTCAAGCTCTTCCTCGTGGACATAGAGGCGGCCGCTGCTGCGGTGAGCCGGCAGGCGTCCGCTCCGAATCCAGCGCCGAATCGTCTCCGCGCCGCGGCCAGAATGGGTGGCTGCTTGAGGGATCGAGAGCATGAACAGATGCTACACCTTTCTGGAGAGATTGCCAAAAGTCGATGGACTCCGAGGGGTAGTACCTGTACCTTGCCCTTGTCCGACGGTTCCGCCCCGGTAGGGGCGTAGCATGGTCCGCGGGACTCTGTTACTCTGCGCGTTCGCTCGCCGTATGCCCACGGTTGAGCTTCCGTCTACCTTCCAGCACCGAGGAGGGCCCGTGGCCTCTGCCAAGCCCCGTCCGAAGCGTCAGCGCCGCAATTTCTCTCACCTAGAGAAGACCCCTGCCGCGCGCATCCTTGACGTCCCCAATCTGATTGACATTCAGAGCACCTCCTTCAAGAAATTCATGGAGACAGGTATTCGTGAGGTCATCAACGATATTTCGCCGATTGAGGACTACACCGGCACGCTGGCGGTGGAGTTCGGAGACCACGTCTTCGAGCCGCCGGCAATTACGGAGCGCGAGTGCCGCGAGACCGACAAGAGTTTCGAGTCGGGCCTCTTCATGACGGTCTCGTTTATCAACAAGGAAACGGGCGAGATCCGCGAGCAGCGGGTCTTTATGGGCAACTTCCCGCAGATGACGGCTGCGGGCACCTTCATTATCAATGGCACCGAGCGGGTCGTCGTAACGCAGCTGGTGCGTTCGCCGGGCGCGTACATCATGGAGCCGAAGGATCCGGCGAAGCAGGTCTTCACCGCGAACCTCATGCCACAGCGCGGTTCGTGGCTCGAGCTTGAGATCGACAAGAAGGGCCTTGTCTTCGCACGCATCGACCGTAAGCGCAAGCTACCGGTGACGACGCTGCTGCGCGCCCTGCCCGAGGTCGATGCGACCACGGGCGAGACGTTCGACACGCACTCCGACGAGGGCATTCGCAACCTGTTCCGCGACGCGGACACGGGCGAGCCGAACCTGTTCATCGACCTGACGCTGGAGAAGGATCCGGCCAAGACGCATGACCAGGCTCTGATCGAGGTCTTCAAGAAGCAGCGTCCGGGCGAGCCGCCGACGATCGACAACTCGCGGAAGTTGTTCGACACCCTCTTCTTTGACTCGAAGCGCTACGACCTGACGCGCGTTGGTCGCTACAAGTTGAACTCGCGCCTTGAGCTCGACGTGGACCCGAACATCCGTGTCCTGACGCATCGCGATCTGATCGAGCTCGTGCGCCGTATCGTGCGCCTGCCGATCATGCTTGGTGTCGATCCGGAGTCGCGTGACTTCGCCGACGCCTGCCGCGAGATTCAGCGCACCGACGAGGTCGCTCGCGAGCTCGACGAGTACGAACACTTCGGCAACCGTCGCCTACGCACCGTGGGCGAGCTGGTCCAGGAGGCGTTCCGCGTCGGCCTGTACCGCATGGAGCGCGTCGTCAAGGAGCGCATGACGACGGAAGACGTCGACACGATCACGCCGCAGACGATCATCAACATTCGTCCTGTCGTGGCCGCGCTGAAGGAGTTCTTCGGCTCGTCGCAGCTGTCGCAGTTTATGGACCAGACGAACTCGTTGTCTGGCCTCACGCATCGTCGCCGCCTGTCGGCGCTTGGTGCTGGTGGTCTGACCCGCGAACGCGCACCGATCGAAGTGCGCGACGTCCACCCGACCCATTACGGCCGCATGTGCCCGATCGAGACACCAGAAGGACCGAACATCGGTCTGATTGGCTCGCTCTCGTCGTACGCGACGGTCTCGGAGTTCGGCTTCGTGCAGTCGCCGTACCGAATCGTCAAGAACGGTGCCATCACCAAGGAGGTCGTCTACATCGACGCCTCCCAGGAAGAGAAGCACCTGATCGCGCAGTCCGACACGCCGATCGACGCCAAGGGCAACCTGACCGGTGAGAACGGTCTCGTCGTCGTCCGTCAGCATGGCGGCGATCTCGGACTGGTACCGCCGAATGAGGTCACGCTGATGGACGTCGCTCCAGAGCAGCTTGTCTCTGTCGCGACGGCGCTGATTCCGTTCCTCGAGCATGACGACGCCAACCGCGCCCTGATGGGCTCGAACATGATGCGTCAGGCCGTGCCGCTGCTCGTCTCCGAGGCCCCGGTTGTGGGTACCGGACTCGAGGGTCGCGCCGCTGTCGACACCGGTGACGTTGTCGTTGCATTGCGCTCCGGCGTGATCAGCGACGTCGACGCTAACCACATCGTGGTCAAGGCGTCTGACGGCGAGGATCGCTACGAGCTCGTCAAGTTTATGCGCTCGAACCAGGGCACCCTGATCCACCAGAAGCCAATCGTCCTCGAGGGCGACAAGGTGACGGCGGGCCAGGTGCTCGCCGACGGCAGTGCCTCGGAAGAGGGCGAGCTCGCGCTCGGTAAGAACATGCTCGTCGCCTTCATGGCGTGGGAGGGCTACAACTTCGAGGACTCGATCATTCTCTCGGAGCGCATCGTCAAGGACGACGTCCTCTCCAGCGTGCACATCGACGAGTACGAAGTTGATGCCCGCTCGACGAAGCTCGGTGACGAAGAGCTGACGCGCGACATTCCCAACCGCTCGGAGGAGTCGCTTCGCGACCTCGACGAGATGGGTGTGATTCGCATCGGTGCCGAGGTTGGCTCCGGCGATCTGCTCGTCGGTAAGGTCACGCCGAAGGGCGAGACCGAGCTGACCGCGGAAGAGAAGCTGATCCGCGCGATCTTCAAGGAGAAGGCCCGCGAGGTGCGTGACACCTCGCTCAAGGTTCCGCACGGCGACGGCGGCAAGGTGATCGACGTCAAGGCGTTCGATCGCGCGAATGGCGACGAGCTCAATGCCGGCGTCAATCAGCTCGTCCGCGTGTTCGTAGCCAAGAAGCGCAAGATCTCCGAGGGCGACAAGCTCGCCGGACGCCATGGCAACAAGGGCGTCATCTCGAAGATCGTCCCCGAAGAGGACATGCCGTTCCT
>JBAXOM010000167.1:0-3081 GCA_037133215.1 Thermoleophilia bacterium
CGGGCGCACACGACAGCGTCCTCTCGCATTGGATCGATCGGTTCGGCTTCGGTATACCAACCGGCATCGATTTGCCAGGTGAGGTGGCAGGCATTGTGCCCGCATATAAGGATTGGTCGGGCACCTCGCCGTTGAACATTCCGATTGGGCACGGTGTGGCGGCAACACCGATTCAGATCGCACAGTTGTACGCCACGATCGCCAATGGTGGCATCCAGACGACGCCTCACGTTGTGACACGCATCGATGGACAGGGGCCGATCGGTCTGCAGCAGAAACGCATCATGCCCGCACGGGCCGCACATACGCTCGCCGGCATGCTCGAAGGCGTTGTCTCGGATCAAGGCACGGGGTCGGCGGCCCAAATCCCTGGCTACTCGGTGGCGGGCAAGACCGGCACGACGAAGAAAATCGACAAGAGTGGTGTGTATTCGGACCACCGCTACCTGTCCTGGTTCGTCGGCTTTGCCCCTGTCGTACACCCGCGCGTCTTGACGCTGATCATGGTTGATGAGCCGCACGGTGGTCAGTACTACGGTGGTGAAGTTGCGGGTCCAGCCTTCGCAAAGTTGACGGAGCGCGCCTTGATTGCGCTCGGCGTCCAGCAGGACCGCCCCAGCACTGCAACGGGCTAGTTAACGCGACACCGACCGACGTCGGCATCCGGAATGTCCCCGAAGTGGCGGTGCGTGGGGTGCGCGGACTAGGATTTGACGCATAGTGCTGCTCACGGACCTCCTCGGTCCCGTTCTAGCGCGGGGTACGACGCTCCCAATTGTTGGAGTTGAAATCGTCGATCTCGCGTACGACTCGCGACGAGTCGCAGACGGGACATTGTTCTTCTGTGCCCCCGGCGCCACGACGGACGGACATGACCACGCCGAGGCGGCCGTCGCCGCTGGTGCAGTCGCTCTTGTCGTCGAGCGTGAGCTACCGATCGCTGTCCCACAGATCGTCGTCGAGTCGACCCGCGCAGTGATGGGACCGCTCGCCGACACGTTCTTTGGCCACCCGTCGCATCACCTTCGCGTGCTGGCCGTCACCGGAACGAATGGCAAGACCACCACGGCATACCTCCAGCACGCGATCCTGACGGCCGCCGGTGAGCAGGTAGGGCTGCTCGGCACCATCGAGCGACGCATTGGGGGTGTGAGTGAGCCTGCGGTGCGAACGACGACAGAAGCAATTGATCTGCACCGCGATTTCGGCCGCATGATCGAAGCCGGCGATACAGCCTGTGCCATGGAGGTCTCGTCACATGCACTGGAGCAGCAACGGGTGGGAGGCGTGACGTTCGCTGCCGCCGCCTTTACGAACTTGACGCGCGACCACCTCGACTATCACCCGACGATGGATGCCTATTTTGAGGCCAAAGCGTTGCTGTTTGACGGCCGTTGCCCGTCGGCCACAAACGCCGATGACGCCTACGGCTGTCAGCTCGCGGCCGATCTACGCTTCGGCATGGCCACGCCTACCGCAGAGGTTCGCGCCGAGCAGATCTTCCTCGGCCCAACCAGCACGCGTTTTCGCCTGTGTAGCCCCTGGGGCGAAGCCGACGTCGAGACACACCTTGTCGGACTGTTTAACGTCGAGAATGCACTGGCAGCTGCCAGTACTGCGGGACTGGCAGGCATCGGCCTTGAAGCGATCGTGGCCGGACTCGCTGCCGCACCAGGCGTGCCCGGTCGGTTGGAGGTTGTCAGTGGCGACCAGCCATTTGCCGTCATCGTCGATTACGCACACACAGCGGATGCCCTGGCCAACGTCTTGCGTGCCGTGCGAGAACTCGCAACGGGACGCGTGATCGTGGTGTTTGGCTGCGGTGGTGACCGCGATCGTGGCAAACGCCCCGAGATGACCCGGGTTGCCTGCGAGCTAGCCGACCACGTGATCATCACGTCGGATAATCCACGTTCCGAAGACCCACAGGCGATTGTCGACGAAGCGCTTGTCGGCGCCGATGGAGACGTTGACGTCGAATTGGATCGTCGCACGGCGATCGCCCGCGCAATCGAGTTGGCCGAACCAGGTGACGTTGTGTTGATAGCCGGCAAAGGCCACGAGCAGGGGCAGGATACCGGTGGGATCGTGACGCCCTTTGATGATCGTGTCGTTGCACGCGAGGTGCTGGCGTGATCCCACTCAAACTCATCGACGTACCTGCTTCGATCGTCATGCGTGGCGACGCTCAGGTGCGAGCCACAGGTGTCGCGATTGACTCGCGGTTAGTCGAGCCCGGTGATCTCTTTATCGCCATCCGTGGTGGTGTCGATCACATCGAGGCAGCGGTCGCCGCCGGTGCAATCGCCGTTGTCGTCGAAGAGGACCACGTCGAAAAGGCACTCGAAACCTCGATCCCGACGATCCTGGCGACGTTCTCGAGCATTCGCTGCCTGCAGTGTCTTGGCGACGTCAACGCCGCCGCCACATTGGCACGCCGCGTGGGCATTACGGGCAGCACAGGCAAGACGTCGACAAAAGATGCGCTCGCCCACCTGATTACGGGTCAGCGACGGGTCGTCGCGGCCCACGAGGGACACAACAACGAGATCGGCTACCCGTTGACCCTGACGCGGATCGGCGAGGACACCGAGGTTGCCGTCTGCGAGTTGGCGATGCGTGGCAAGGGTCAGATCGCCGAACTCTGTGCCATTGCTGCGCCAGATATTGGTGTGATCACGAACCTCGGTGTGGCACACATCGAACTCCTCGGATCGATCGAGGCGATTGCCGCCGCCAAGGCAGAGATCATCACGGGCCTCCGAGAGGGCGGGCAGGTCGTCTTGCCATTCGCCGAGCCACTGCTCGATCCGTATCTTCCTGCCGACGCAGAGATCACGACCTTTGGGGTTGAGGCGGGCTCGGATATCCAACTCGTCGACCGTAACGTGCGTGATAACGGACAGGACCTCACGTACCTCGTCCACGGCGAGCTTCTGACGCTCAATACCAATCTTGTGGGCCGCCACCATGCCAGCAATCTGGCGGCTGCCATCGCGGTCTGTCAGCTTCTTGAGCTCGATCTCGATCGTGTCGCCGAGCGCGCCGGCGATATTCCGTTGCCGCGTTGGCGTGGCGAGA
>JBAXOM010000168.1:0-3081 GCA_037133215.1 Thermoleophilia bacterium
CGGGCGCACACGACAGCGTCCTCTCGCATTGGATCGATCGGTTCGGCTTCGGTATGCCAACCGGCATCGATTTGCCAGGTGAGGTGGCAGGCATCGTGCCCGCATATAAGGATTGGTCGGGCACCTCGCCGTTGAACATTCCGATTGGACACGGCGTGGCGGCAACACCGATCCAGATTGCGCAGCTGTATGCCACGATCGCCAATGGCGGAGTGCAGACCACACCACATCTTGTGACGCGCATTGATGGTCAGGGCCCCGTTGGGCTTCAGCGAAAACGCGTCATGCCCGCTCGCGCAGCGCGTACGCTCGCCGGGATGCTCGAAGGCGTCGTCTCTGATCAAGGCACGGGCTCGGCGGCACAGATCCCTGGCTACTCGGTGGCTGGCAAGACTGGTACCACGAAGAAGATTGACAAGAGTGGCGTGTATTCCGACCACCGCTACCTCTCCTGGTTCGTCGGTTTTGCCCCGGTCAACAATCCGCGTGTCTTGACGCTGATCATGGTTGATGAGCCACACGGTGGCCAGTACTACGGTGGTGAAGTTGCGGGTCCAGCCTTCGCAAAGTTGACGGAACGCGCCTTGATTGCGCTCGGCGTCCAGCAGGACCGCCCCAGCACTGCAACGGGCTAGTTAACGCGACACCGACCGACGTCGGCATCCGGAATGTCCCCGAAGTGGCGGTGCGTGGGGTGCGCGGACTAGGATTTGACGCATAGTGCTGCTCACGGACCTCCTCGGTCCCGTTCTAGCGCGGGGTACGACGCTCCCAATTGTTGGAGTTGAAATCGTCGATCTCGCGTACGACTCGCGACGAGTCGCAGACGGGACATTGTTCTTCTGTGCCCCCGGCGCCACGACGGACGGACATGACCACGCCGAGGCGGCCGTCGCCGCTGGTGCAGTCGCTCTTGTCGTCGAGCGTGAGCTACCGATCGCTGTCCCACAGATCGTCGTCGAGTCGACCCGCGCAGTGATGGGACCGCTCGCCGACACGTTCTTTGGCCACCCGTCGCATCACCTTCGCGTGCTGGCCGTCACCGGAACGAATGGCAAGACCACCACGGCATACCTCCAGCACGCGATCCTGACGGCCGCCGGTGAGCAGGTAGGGCTGCTCGGCACCATCGAGCGACGCATTGGGGGTGTGAGTGAGCCTGCGGTGCGAACGACGACAGAAGCAATTGATCTGCACCGCGATTTCGGCCGCATGATCGAAGCCGGCGATACAGCCTGTGCCATGGAGGTCTCGTCACATGCACTGGAGCAGCAACGGGTGGGAGGCGTGACGTTCGCTGCCGCCGCCTTTACGAACTTGACGCGCGACCACCTCGACTATCACCCGACGATGGATGCCTATTTTGAGGCCAAAGCGTTGCTGTTTGACGGCCGTTGCCCGTCGGCCACAAACGCCGATGACGCCTACGGCTGTCAGCTCGCGGCCGATGTACGCTTCGGCATGGCGACGGCGACCGCAGAGGTTCGAGCCGAGCAGATCGTCCTCGGCCCAACCAGCACGCGGTTTCGTCTGTGTAGCCCCTGGGGTGACGCCGATGTCGAGACACACCTTGTTGGGCTCTTTAACGTCGAGAATGCGCTGGCAGCTGCCAGTACAGCTGGGTTGGCTGGCATTGGCATTGAGGCGATCGCAGCTGGACTTGCTGCCGCACCAGGCGTGCCCGGTAGGTTGGAGGTCGTCAGTGGCGACGAGCCATTCGCCGTCATCGTCGATTACGCGCACACAGCGGATGCCCTGGCCAACGTCTTGCGTGCCGTGCGAGAACTCGCAACGGGACGCCTGATCGTGGTGTTTGGCTGCGGTGGCGACCGCGATCGCGGCAAGCGCCCCGAGATGGCCCGGGTTGCGTGCGAGCTAGCCGATCACGTGATTATCACGTCGGACAATCCGCGTTCCGAAGACCCACAGGCGATTGTCGACGAAGCGCTCGTCGGCGCCGATGGAGACGTTGACGTCGAATTGGATCGTCGCACGGCGATCGCCAGCGCAATCGAGTTGGCCGAACCAGGCGACGTCGTGTTGATCGCCGGCAAAGGCCACGAGCAGGGGCAGGACACCGGTGGGATCGTGACGCCCTTCGACGATCGTGTCGTTGCACGCGAGGTACTGGCGTGATCCCTCTCAAGCTCGTCGACGTGCCGGCCTCGATCGTCATGCGTGGCGATTCGCATGCACGAGCTACCGGCATTGCGATCGACTCGCGACTGGTCGAGCCCGGCGATCTGTTTATCGCCATCCGTGGCGGTGTCGATCACATTGAGGCAGCCATCGCCGCCGGTGCAATTGCGGTCGTCGTCGAAGAGGATCACGTCGAAAAGGCACTCGAAACCTCGATTCCGACGATCCTGGCGACGTTCTCGAGTATTCGCTGCCTGCAGTGTCTTGGCGACGTCAACGCGGCTGCCACATTGGCGCAACGCGTGGGCATTACGGGCAGCACGGGCAAGACCTCGACGAAAGACGCACTCGCGCACCTGATCGCGGGTCAGCGGCGCGTCGTCTCGGCCCTCGAAGGGCATAACAATGAGATTGGCTACCCGTTGACCCTGACGCGCATCAACGAGGACACGGAGGTCGCCGTCTGCGAGCTGGCGATGCGCGGCAAGGGGCAGATTGCAGAACTCTGCGCCATCGCGGCGCCGGACATTGGTGTGATCACGAACATTGGTGTGGCACACATCGAGCTGCTCGGCTCACCAGAGGCGATTGCAGCCGCCAAAGCAGAAATCACCGCGGGCCTCCGAGAGGGTGGACATGCGGTCTTGCCATTTGCCGAGCCACTGCTCGATCCCTATCTACCGGCCGACGTGCAGATCACGACCTTTGGCGATGAGGCGGGCTCGGATATCCAACTCGTCGACCGGCACGTGCGCGATGACGGACAGGATCTGACGTACCTCGTCCACGGGGAACTCCTGACGCTCAAGACCAATCTTGTGGGGCGCCACCATGCCCGCAATCTGGCGGCGGCCCTCGCTGTGTGTCACATTCTCGGCCTCGATCTTGATCGTGTCGCCGAGCGCGCCGGCGATATTCCGTTGCCGCGTTGGCGTGGCGAGA
>JBAXOM010000169.1:0-3070 GCA_037133215.1 Thermoleophilia bacterium
GCATTCGAGAGCCACAAAGTGCGGTCTGGGGCACGAACGGCACGCGCGCCTGGGTCGAGCCGGCCAAGGACGGCATTGGCTTCGATCCGCGCACGGCTGCCGACGCCGTGCGCGCTGCAGCGCTCGCCGGTGGTGCACGACAGGCCGACCTGCAGCTCAACCACATTGCCCCGAAGCGCTCCACGGCCGATGCCGAAAAGTTCGACATCACTGAAAAGGTTTCCGGCGCCACAACCGAGCTTGGCGACTCCTCCTCGAACCGCATCCACAACGTGGCGCTGATGGCGGACATTCTCGACAACCGGCTCGTGATGCCCGGTGAGACCTTCTCGTTCAACGACGCCGTTGGGCCCCGCACTCCGGAACGCGGCTTCCTCGAAGGCATGGCGATTGTCGACGGGCTCCTGATTCCATCGATTGGTGGCGGCGTCTGCCAAGTCGCGACCACCCTCTACGACGCAGCCTTCGCGATGGGGCTCCAAATTGTCGAGCGCCATAACCACGACTTCTACATCTCGCATTACGGTCTCGGGATGGATGCCACCGTGGCTTGGCCCGACCTCGATCTCAAGTTCAACAACAACACGGCGAAGCCGATCTTGATTCGCGCGACCTCCGATGCCAGCACGATGCTGGTCAACCTCTACTCCGCGCCGAGCGACGGCCGCACAGTCGAAACCAACGTCAGCGAGCGCTACGACATCAAGCCACCAGAGAAGCGCTACATGGAAGACCCGTTCGCCCCGGCCAAACAGGTCATCAAGTACGTCGACGGGCAAGAAGGGTTTGCGGTCGACGTGACCCGTGACGTCAAGCGCGACGGCACCACGCTGTCCCACGACGTCTTCGTGTCGACCTACTCGTCGCAACCCGATACGTATATCGTCGGCCCGGGCGCGTATCCGCCTGGCGACAACGTGCTCGAACCGCCGCCGTACGGGTGGGTCAGTCCCTACGACCCCAACCCGCCCAAACCTGTCTTCTAGGTCACGGGCCCCGAAGATGCGCGGACGGCAAGCGTCGGCGCGATCACGATGCGACGTTCGTCCGCCTGGCCCGCAAGGTGGTCGACCAGGAAACCCACGGCACTGCGCGCGGCGCGGTCGACGCTCCAGTTGACACTCGTCAACGGTGGGTCCACAAGGCGCGAGAGCGGATGATCATCGAAGCCAACAATCGAGATGTCCTCCGGTACACGGAGTCCGAGTTCGCGACAGCCATGCAGGACGCCGTAGGCGATCGAGTCGGACAGGCAGAAGATTGCCGTCGGCCGATCCTCGCGTGAGAGCACCTCGAGGGCCAACGGCCTCGACCCGTCAAGCGAATAGGCACAGGGCACAATCTCGCACTGCAACCCCAAGATGGCCGCCTGCTCGCGTACTGCTCGCTCCGAGGGTCGATCGGGCGAGGCGCCGACGGCCCACGACAACACCGCGATGCGCTCGTGCCCGAGTGCGTGGAGGTGGCGCAACACCTCACCCACCCCGGTTGTCTGATCAAACGCCACCTCACCGACTACTTCGGCACCCGCCAGCTGGCCGGCAACGGTGACGGTGGGTAGGTGCGCAGCGATCTCGACCCATGATCCGCCGGCTGGGCCGACAGGCGCCACAATCAGGCCGTCTACCCGCTGCGCCGCGAGCCGCTGAGCCAGGACCAACTCTTCGTCGGGGTCGCCATCGGCGTCCGCCAGCAACGTATGCAGACCGTGACTGCGCAGTTCGCGTTGAATCGCGTGGGCAAGGGTCTGTTGCCAAAAGTCAGCGAGACTGCCGACGAGCAGGCCCACCGTGCCGGTCCGTCCTCCTCGCAGCGCTCGGGCCACCGGATCGGCAACGTAGCCAAGCTCGGCGGCCTTGGCTTGGACGCGCTCGATGGTGGCCGCCGACATCCGTTCGCCGCGCAGCGCGTACGAGACGGCCGTCACCGAAAGGTCGGTTTCCTCGGCAATTTGGCGGATGGTTGGTCGCTTTGCGGGAGTCGCCACGAGAGTCAGCGTAGCGCCCCCGATACGGGGTAGGGCTTGACAGCCAAGAATCCCTGCTTCATAGTCAGGTGTAACGGTTCAGTTTATCGTTTTACATTTTGTCGCGAGGAGAGTATTTTGAGCACAGAAGACGCCCCGATTGGTACACCTTTGAGCCCTGATGAATGCGTCGCGATTGCTGAGGGGATCGGTGCCCAGCCCCACGTTTGGCAGCCGCTCGTCAACCACCAGCCCGGCATCCGCCACTACGAGCGCATCGTCCATGAGGAATCCCACGAGATCTACGTCATCTCCTGGGTCGACGACCACGACACGGGCTTCCACGATCACGATGTCTCCTGCGGCGCCGTACATGTGGTGGAGGGTGGCATCTTCGAAGAACGGCTCGGCTTTGGCAGTGGCCACCTCGAGCGACTTGTCGAGCCCGGCGAGACGATCCGTTTCGCCCCCTCGTACATCCACCGTTTTCGGCCGAAGGACGGCATTCCGACGACGTCCGTCCACGTCTACTCGCCCCCGCTCCAGACGATGGGTGCGTACCACCGAGGCGAGGATGGCGCACTGGTTCGAACGCCAATCGACGGTCAGGCCGAGCTCGTCAACCGCGACGCCTAGCCCTGGCTCCCCCGCTCCTTCGTTTTTACTGCCGGCTATCTAAGGCGACATTTTGGGCCCGGGCCCTAAATGTCGCGTCGGCTTGCGGAGCGCCTGCAATTCCGGCCACGAGTGCGTCTGAGCCCGTCGTTTGTGTAGACCGCGCTCGTCGACTGCGAGACTCTTCTCTATGAAGCCCGAGCAGATCGCTGCTGGCCTCCTCGACGCCAGCCTCCCGCAGGCCGAGTGGACGCACCACGGCCACCTCACTGCTGCGCACGTTCTGATCTCGGCGCACGGCCCGAGCACCACCCTCGCTCTCTGCCGCGAGCGCATTCCGCTGCTCAACGATGCCCACGGCGTCGCCAACTCGGACACGGGCGGGTACCACGAGACCCTGAGCGTCTTCTTCGTCGCGGCCGTGGCCGACGCAATCGAACGCGGCCTGACGATTGACAAGACGATCGCCGAGCTCGATCGCAATGCTGC
>JBAXOM010000170.1:0-3026 GCA_037133215.1 Thermoleophilia bacterium
CCGACCGGCGGGGCTCGTTCGTCCGCCAGCCGAGCCGATTTCTCGACCACGTCTGCCCGAACGGGACGACGAACTACCCGGCCGAGGCGGGGCGCTACGTGCTGTACGTGTCGTACGCCTGCCCGTGGGCGCACCGTGCGATCATCGTGCGCCGCCTCAAGCGCCTCGAGGACGTCGTGCCGATGGTCGTCGTCAACCCGTACCGCGACGAGCGCGGCTGGGGCTTCGGCGATCCGGTCGGCTCCGCGGCGGAGCCGTACGAGGGCTTCCGCTTCCTGTCCGAGGCCTACGCGATCGCGGACCCGGCCTACGACGGCCGCGTCACCGTCCCGACGATGTGGGATCGCGAGACGCGCACGATCGTCTGCAACGAGTCCGCGCTCGTGATGCGCATGCTCGACAAGGCGTTCGACGCCTTCACCGACGTCCGCCTCGACCTGCGGCCCGAGGCGCTGATCCCGGAGCTCGACGCGCTCGAGGAGCGCATCTACGACGCCGTCAACAACGGCGTCTACCGGACGGGCTTCGCCGGAACGCAGGAGGCCTACGATGAGGCCGTCGCGGAGCTGTTCGCGATGCTCGACGAGCTCGACGAGCGCCTCGCCACCCGCCGCTACCTGATGGGGTCCTCGATCACCGAGGTCGACTGGCGGCTCTTCACGACGCTCGCGCGCTTCGACCCCGTCTACGTCGGGCACTTCAAGACCAACATCCGCCGCATCGGCGACTACCCGCATCTCGGGCCGTACTTCCGCGACCTGTACCAGCAGCCCGACATCGCCGAGACCGTGCGCCTCGACCACATCAAGATCCACTACTGCACGACGCATCTGCAGTTGAATCCGACCGGGATCATCCCAGCCGGCCCGGCGCTCGACTGGGATGCGCCGCACGGGCGCGAGCGGCTGTCCTGAAGACGACGAAAGCCCCGCCGGAGCGGGGCTTTCACGAGAGCGGATGATGGGGCTCGAACCCACGACCTTCGCCATGGCAAGGCGACGCTCTAGCCAACTGAGCTACATCCGCGTGGAACGGGAGTATAGCCAGAGGCGGCGCGACGGCGCGACGATCTGCCGGATGCGCAGATCGATGGAAATCGATCGTTCGCGGAGGTATAGTTGGAGCACACCAAGGAGGTGCGCCGTGTCCCCCAAGCTCATGGTTGTCGTCCTCGCAGTCGTCACCGCGGTGATGGCAGCGCTCTTCGCCCCCGCGGCGCAGGCCGACTGGCCCGCGACGACGTGCGTCGACTCGAGCACCCCGATCGGCAACAGTTCCTTCGCGGGTGGTGGTACCGCCCACGTGACGCTGAGCGTCGGCGGCGTGGTGCAGGACAACGTCACGCAGACGTACATCGCCGAGGTGTGTCGCGACGCCAACTCGGGGCTCTACAACTTCATGGTCGGGCCGAAGAACGGCGCGACGATCGACGAGTCGGGCAACACCGGCCCGTCGTCGTATAAGAACGGCGCCGACGCGATCGTCCTGTCCTTCACGCTCAACTCGGGCGACGTCCCGAAGTCGGTCGAGGCCTACGGCAACATCTCGGCCTTCGCGATCAGCGGGCAGACGGTCACCATCACGGGCACACCCGGCGCGCTCACGCAGATCAACTACGGCGGCCCCAGTCCGTACGGCGCCTGCATGGGCAACCCCTACAGCGGCACGTACGGCGCGGGATCCTCGTGCGCCGCGATCCCCTGTTACGACGCCGTGGCGCACACCGCCGACTCGAGCTGCGTCGACGATCTGGCGACGTTCCACGGCGCCGTGCGCGGCCCCAGCGGCGGTGTCGACAAGACCGGCATGTGGATCACCTCCGCGGCCAACCTGTACTCGGTGGGACTAAACAACTGCGCTTCCAGCCGGCGACACGGGAACCTCGGATCGCGGAGGCGGGTAACGGCGCGGCAGGACAACGGCGCGAACCGGCCTGCGGCGAATATCTCGGTCCAGATGGTGGGGCCCCACTACAAGACCGACGGCACGCTGAACTACGGGAACATCCACGCCTTCATCCCCTTCGCCGTGATCCAGTCGTGCTTCGGCACCGACAGCGCATCGTTCGCGCAGGCCGCGGGAGTGACGCGGCAGGAGGGGGGAACCGACACGTCGCTCGTCTCCGGCACGCAGTTCACCCTCGCCCCGACGACCGGCGGACTCCTGCTGACCGTGCCGACGATCGGCTTCTCGAGCCCCACCTACACGTTGACCGGGCCGCGTGCGTCGTCGTCGGCTTCGACGGCAACCGGCTCCACGAGCGCCAGGGGCACGATCACCGGTGTCAAGTGGATGTCGTCCAAGGGGAAGGTCACGAGCACGTTCACGCAGGGGTCGACCGTCAAGGCCTACAAGATCAGCGCGAAGCTGGCGGGCAAGACCAAGACCGGTAGTTGCGCCGCCAAGGGCACCAAGGTCACGTGCGCCGTCAAGGGGCTGACGAAGGGCAAGTGGGCGGCCACGATCACCTCGACCCTCAAGACCGGCGGCGCCGGGCCGTCGGCGACGAAGACGGTCTCGGTCAAGTAGCTCGAGCGGTGCGCGCCGGGGAACGACCTCGGCGCGCACCGCTGCACACCCCCACCCGGTAGGCTGCGGGCATACGGGCAGAGGACTGTCCCGTCTAGCGCCTGAAGGAGTCGGCATGTCGGAAGCACCCCCGGTCGTACGCGCACCGCGCGGCACGGAGCTCACCTGTAAGGGATGGCTCCAGGAAGCCGCGCTCCGCATGCTGATGAACAACCTCGATCCGGACGTCGCCGAGGCACCCGAGAAGCTGGTTGTCTACGGCGGCACGGGCAAGGCGGCTCGTTCCTGGCCCGACTTCCATCAGATCGTGGCCACGCTCAAGCGCCTCGAGAACGACGAGACCATGCTCGTGCAGTCGGGTCGTGCCGTCGGCGTCTTTCGCACACACGAGCTCGCGCCGCGCGTGCTGCTCGCCAACTCATTGCTCGTACCCGAGTGGGGCACGTGGGAGGAGTTTCGACGGCTCGAGGCGATGGGTCTGACGATGTACGGCCAGA
>JBAXOM010000171.1:0-2877 GCA_037133215.1 Thermoleophilia bacterium
TCGAGCGCGGTTCCGTCTACGCGGCCCTCGCCGAGCACGGCGTCATCGTGGCCTCCGGCCACCACCGCATCAGTGCTGTCGGTGCAGATCGCCAGACGGCTCTGCTGCTCAGCGTCAAAGCCGGCACGCCGCTTCTCCGGCAAGAACGCACCGTCTACGCCAGCGATGGCACGCCGATCGAACACTCGGACGACCTCTGGCGGGGCGATGCGATCGTGCTTGACGCTGCCAATTCTGCGCAGGGCTCGCTGCTTTCGCGCCGCTCTCCGGACGGGGCCTAGTTTCCCTCAGCAGACTGGGCAGAGGTCCACCGTCAGATTTTCGCTTCCGGCGCGTCTTCCGTAGTAGCTTTGGTGATCCGTTGATGAGACCGGGCACTGGGGTTCCTTCACGAACGAGACCGGGCGGTCGGCGGTGACGACCCGCCGATCGGCCGGTTCCGTTCAGTCCTCGTACACTGCCGCTATGCCTGGCTGTCGCTTTGAAGAGGTCTCTGCTCGCGTCGATCGCTTCACGCCCGACGAGCGCACGGACCGCCCCGTGCTCGGAGCGATCCGCGGGACGGCCGGCACGCTGATCGTTGATGGCGGGGCCTCCCCCGCGCACCTTGGCGCTTTTGCAACGGAGCTCGCAGTGCGCGATCGCCCACCGATTCTTGGCATCGCGTTGACACACTGGCACTGGGACCACTCATTCGGCTCAGCCGCACTCGACGTACCTGTGATTGCCTGCGAGAAAACCGCCGCGGGTGTCGCAACTCAGGCTGCCTACGACTGGTCAGATGCAGCACTGGAACAACGCGTGCGCGATGGCCTCGAACTCGAATTCTCCCTCCCCCATATCCGGGAGGAACTACCGGACCGCTCCGAGCTGCGCATCGTCGTGCCGCAGGTCATCTTCGCCGAATCGCACGAAGTCGACCTCGGCGACACGACGATCGAGTTGCGCTGGGTGGGTGGCGACCACGCCGAAGACTCGGTCGTGGTGTGGGAGCCCGAGGATCGCGTGTTGTTTCTCGGTGACGCGCTCTATCAGTGCCTCTGGGGCGACCCGGTCTATCTGACGACCACGGGTACGCGTGCGCTGCTCGAGCGCCTCGGACGGTTCGCTCCCGTCTACGCCCTTGAGGGCCATGACGAGAACGTCGCCGACGCGACGGCGTACGCTTCACGCCTCAACGAACTTCAGGTCGCCTGTCGCCTCGTTGAAGAGCTTGGCGATGATGCCGTCGCGGCGGCGGGGGAAGACACCGACCTCGTCGAGACCATCGGCCATCTGCTCGCCGGACGCTGAGGCTCAGCCCAGTTCGCTCGTGCGACGCGCGATGTAGGCATCGAGTTCGCGCAAGATTGCCTCGTCGATCGGTGGCGGCACATGAGCCTCAAGGCGGTTGAGCCAGATTTCCTCGGCCCGCTGCTCCGCTGACAGTGAGCCCGACCGCGTCCAGCGATCAAGATTGGCTGTCGAGGCGAGCGTGGGGCGATGGAAGCACGTGCGGAACCGCTCCATCGTGTGCTCAACCCCAAAGAAAT
Source organism: Thermoleophilia bacterium (assembly GCA_037133215.1). Lineage (GTDB taxonomy): Bacteria > Actinomycetota > Thermoleophilia > Gaiellales > F1-60-MAGs149 > F1-60-MAGs149. The sequence goes on from JBAXOM010000171.1 coordinate 1,533, forward strand.
GTCCTCCTGGTCCGACTTCGCGGATCGCATCCAACGCAAGCGTGTCGTCATCGACGACGAAGGGGCCGTATTCCACCTGCAACGAGGCGATCAGGTCGAGATCAGCAATCACCTTCTCGAAGCTGGTCACGAGCCCGGCGTCCAACCAACCCGCGGCGTGCATCACCACGTCGGCCTGCGCAGCAAAGGCCGCGCTCATCACCTGCATCGACTCCCAGCCCGCTTGAGCATCCACCGTCTGGCTCGTCGTCAAACCCCCACCGAGTGCGCGCCAGGGCAGACCATAGTGGCGCGCGAGCTGGCCACCAACGAGCAGGCTGATCCCAATCTCTGGTCCGGCAAATCCGGCTGCACCCGACTGCATGTCGGTGACAGGCAGTCCACCACCCAGCAAGACGGGTGCACCTGGGCGTACGACCTGGATCAGCGCGATCGCTGCAAAGGCCTCCGCCAGCAGCAGTGCCAGCCCGCCAGCAAGCGTGACGGGCGCCATCGCCCCGAGCATGGCGCCCGGCATCACGATTGCGGCCTGATTGTGTTTGGCCAAGACAAGCATCGCGTCGGTCATCCGACCATCCCAGCGCAGGGGCGAGTTGGAGTTGAGAATCGCGGTCATCACTGTCCGGCCAGCGAGGCCTTGAAACAGGATCTCTGCCATTGCCACACTGTCTTCAGCCGCCTCTTTCGACGAGACGGCCGCCATGAAAGGCTTGTCGGAAAGCACGGCGAGCGTGCGAACGAGGTGCAGATGCCGATACTCAATCGGCACGTCTTGCGGTTCGCAGACCACGCCACCGGCCGAATCGAGTTCGGGCGCATCTTGGATCAGCGCTACCAGGTCGGTGAGGTCGGCGAGTGTTGCCGACGAGCGCTGGCCGGCGCGACGGACGAACGGTGCGCCATAGGCCGGCACGAACGACATCACGCCCGAGCCGATCGGAATCGATCGCTCAGCATTGCGCCCTTCCCAGACAAAGCTCGACGGCGCCTCAGCAACCTTGCTCGCAACCCAGTCGGCGTCGAAATAGACCGTCTCACCCTCGACCCGCTGGCCCGCCTCGGCAAGAATTGCCAGCGCCTCAGGGTGCTCGAACTGCACGCCCATCTCGGACACGATCTCGCGCCAGGCCGTGTCGAGTCGCGCGATATCGGTCGTGGACATGATCTCGACGGGAGGACGAATCGGAGAAAACATTGCGTCAATAGGCTAGAGCGCGGCGTGCTTCAATGCGAATCCAACAAGCTCCTGCGGGAGCCAGCCGCCACCGACTCACCCGCAGTTGCTCACTCCCATCCGTCCGGCGGCTTTGGCACGGCGGTCTCGTAATCGAGTTCGTGCGTCGCG
>JBAXOM010000172.1:0-2871 GCA_037133215.1 Thermoleophilia bacterium
GCGTCTCCCGGGGATCAACAGCCAGTGTGGCACCGACGCCACGCTTGACGAGAGTGTTGGCAACAATCAGGCGCTGAATCTCGGTGGTGCCCTCCCAGATGCGGTCGACGCGTAGTTCGCGCAGAAGGCGCTCTGCGGAGTTTCGCCGCATGTAGCCGCGTCCACCCCAGACCTGCACGGCGCGATCGGCGCAAACGTAGGCGCGCTCCGTCGCAAACAGTTTTGCCATTGAGGCACGAGCGTGCACGAGTTTCGGAGCGGCGCCGTCGTCGAACATCTGCGCACACTGATACGTCAGGAGCCTTGCGGCCACACAGTCTGCAGCCGAGTCGGCGAGGGGAAAGCTGACGCCCTGAAACTCCATGATGGGTTGGCCGAACTGTTCTCGCGTTGTGGCCCAGCCGACGGCCTCATCGAGCAGACGCTGCATCGCCCCGACGCAACGGGCGGCGATGTGAATGCGCTCCTCGACAAACCACGCGTGCTGCCCCGCGTCGCCCTGCCCGATCTGCTCAGGCCCACCGAGCACAGCGGATTCCGGCACCACGCAATCAAACTGATACGTGGGATGGCCGTCGGGAAAGACGTGCGTAAACGTCGGGTCGTCGATGATCTCTACGCCGGCGAGTGGAAGATCAACCAGAAACAGCGTGGGCAGACGCTTCAAGCCGTCGATGACGTTCGCCATCACGATCAGATAGTCGGCATGGTCGCCGCTCGTCACGAACCACTTCTCACCTTTGATGCGAAATCCGCCAGGTACTCGCTCGGCCGTTGCCTCGATGCCGGAGGCGTCGGAGCCCGCGTTACGTTCGGTGACCGCATAGGCGTCGGCGCGCTCGCCCGTTAGCGTCGGCAGGAGATACGACTGAATCTGTTCCGGGGTGCCAAGGGCCAGCACGTTATAGCCACCGCCCATCAGCCACCAAAGCCCGTTGGTGATGCGCCCGAGTTCCTCGTGCACGATCACGTGCTCCATCATCTGCCAGCCTTGGCCACCGTGTTCCACCGCATGGTTACCGCCGATCAGACGCGCCTCGCGGGCGAGCCGGCGAATCTCGGCCTTGACCTCGGGCGCAATCTTGCCGCCGCTCTCCTCTGCCGCAACCTCGTACGGCAAAAGCGCATCTGCAAATGCACGTGCACGCAGCCGAAGGTCATGCTGGTCTGGGGTGAGGGAGAAATCCATTGCGTAATCCGTCGCTGACTAATCGCTCAGGACGATCAGCCCGTCGAGGGCGACGCCGGTACCGTCACGGATCACGAGGGGGTTGACGTCAATCTCGGACACGCGCGGGAAATCGTGTGCGACGCGGCCAAGCGCGACGAGCGTCTCTGCCACGATCATCACCTCGGCATCAGCCAGCCGGTGCTCGAGCGGCTTGACAGAGCGCACGAGGCGCTCTGCATCCGCCTGTGAAATCGGTCCGAGTGCAGCACGGGCGGTGTCTCCCACGGCCTCGGCCCAGGAGCCACCGACACCGACCACGACCACTGGGCCATAGAGGGAATCACGCACCAAACCACAGAGAACCTCCGTGCCACCGCGGATCTCCTCACAGACCAACACGGGTGCACCAATCTTTTCGGCGGCAGCGGCAGCACGGTCTGGGTCGGTGCATCCCAAAATCACGCCGCCGTACTTCTCCTTGTGGGCGGGACCGTCGACCTTGACGACGACCGTGGCGTTGATCTGGGCTGCCGCGGCACGTGCCTCGTCAGGGTTTGCAGCGCGCAACTCGCGCGGAGCCTGGACCCCATAGCGCCCGAGGACTGCCTTGGCATCCGCTTCGGCGAGATGCCCTTCCCCGCGCTCGAGCTCAGGGCACGCAGGCTTATCCCATGGCGCGGGAGCCTCCGGCTTGGCCGCTCGCCACTGCGCTGCACGCGCGATGGCGCGCATCCCCATGCCAGCACCAATCAACACGGGAACGCCACCGCGAGCCGCATTCATCACAGCCGCGTCGGACGGATCCGAGGCGGCGGTCGAGAGCACAGCGCAAAACGTGTCGGTTTCGAGAGCAACGTCTGCCATCGTCGTGCAGGCGTCCTCTGCGTTCTCCCGTTCACTGTTACTGAACCGCCACGACTGATCGATGTTGATGACGACGTTGTCGACGTCGGGATGCTGCGCGCAGCGACGCACGATGTCGGGCACGATCTCCTCGGGCTCACCAAACGCCCAGTAGTCGATCGGGTTATGGACACCATGAAACGGCCAGGCCGCGTCGATGTCTGCGGCGAGATCGGCCGGTAGCGTCATCAGCGGCATGCCGGCGGCGTCGGAGACGTCGGCCACGAGTTCTGCTTCGCCACCCGAGTTGGTCAGAAGGACGGTGCGAAGACCACGCGGGCGTCGGGGCGTACCGAGAACTTCGAGCTGCTCAAGCCACTCGCTGTAGTCGTCCACACGGATCGCCCCGTAGGAGCGACACAAGGCATCGAACGCACGGTCCGAGCCAACGATGGCGCCCGTGTGGGCCATTGCGTTGCGAGCAGCTACCTCGGAGCGTCCGACCTTAAGCACCACGACGGGCTTACCGGCGTCGGAGGCGCGCTCGAGCGCAGCGCGGAAGGCCGCGGGGCGTCGCACGGCTTCGAGGAACAGGCCGATTGCTCGCGTCTGTTCGTCCTCGATATGGAAGGCCAGCCAATCGGCAGCGTCGCGGCTCGTCTCCGCCCCGATCGAGACGACGCTTCGAAAGCCAACGCGTGGGCCCAGTGCAACGACGGCCTCCCCAATCGAACCAGAACCAACAATCGCCGCCACGTTGCCGTTGCGGAAACCGGGGCAGATCGTGCCCATCCACGGCGATGGGCGTTCGGGGACTGCAATACCCATGCAGTTGATCCCCACACAGACCGCATCGG
>JBAXOM010000173.1:0-2838 GCA_037133215.1 Thermoleophilia bacterium
ACGACAGCATCGGTCGCGACGGCGCCTGGTGTGGAGGTGATTTCGGTGCTCATGGTGGGGAAACTCCGTCCGTTTTGCAACAGTTCTCAGCCTATCGCACGTCAGCGAGGGGCAGATGAGGTCGAGGTGCTACGCTGAACCACTCAGCGCAAAGGCGACTTAGAGCTTGCCGGAGGCGGCGAGCGTCAGGCGCGCCCAGAGCTCTTCGCCATTCTTCGAGCGGCGAACGTAGACGCCCTGCATCGGCACAAACTCGCCTTCGAGCGAGAGCACGGGGCCACGATTCGGGCTCGTAGCGTCGAGATACCAATCGCCATCGTCGAGCATCTCGCCAGGCTGCGAGAAAACGATGCGCGAAGCCTCGTCGTCGGACAGCGGCTCCGTCCACTTGAACGAACGAGCGTTGGTCGACTCTTGCGCACCCATTAGGACTTCTTGGCGGCCTTCTTGGAGGCCTTCAGCGGGTTGAGCATCTTTTCCTTGGCGTCTGCTGGAGCGTCGGCCAATGGCACGACTGCCTCGCCGCAGACATGACCCTTGACGCGACGAAGGCACGTCTCGGGGATCGACCAGAGCGAAACGGTGCGATGACCGTGCTTGCAGATGTAGACGCGAGCGACGCTCGGGCCTTCTGCGACAGCAACGGCGACAGGCTCTGCTTCGTAGACCTCAGCGGCCTCGCCTGCAAAATCCTCTTCGGCGATCTCTTCGACGACGGCAGCAGCGGCAACCGGTGCGGCGTCAGCCTCAACCTCTGCGGCGGGCTCGGCCTCAGCAACGACCTCAACCTCGGCCTCTGCTGCGACTTCGGCCTCAGCGGCTGGAGCGGCGTCGGTCTCGGCGACGGCTTCGACCTCTACCTCGGCGGCAGCGGGTGTCTCGGCGTCGGTCTCTGGTGCAGTTGCGTTGTCGTCGTCCACGATCAGTCTCCTCAGGAGAAAGCGATTCGAGCGGGATCCTATTGGAGTCCGTTCCGTGCGGCGAAGGTTCCCCGCGTGCGGAAAGCATGGCATGGTCGGCAATCCTCGGCGGCGATCCCCGCCAAGTCGTTACTATGCGAGTGTGCCGAATCAAAAAAGCTTCCAATACGACGTTGGCGTGACGTGGGATGGTCGCCGCGCCTCCTCGTTGTCCGCCGCAGGTCGCCCCACGATCCTGTCGGGTCCTCCTTCCGATTTTCCAATGGGCGACGAGGATCGGTGGAGCCCGGAGCACCTGTTTCTTGGCAGCCTCGCCTCGTGCACGATGATCTCGTTCCTCGCCCATGCTGAGCACAAGGGGCTCGAGGTGATCGAGTACTCGTCGGAGATCGGCGGCACCGTGATGCGCCGCGTAGAAGATGGTCGCTACGCCTTCGTGCACGTGCACCAGCGCCCCCGCGTCGTTGTCGCCGCCGGCCAGGCCGCCAAGGCCACCGAGTTGATCGGCAAGGCCGAGCGCGACTGCTTTATCTCCGCCTCGACGACGGCTGAAGTCCAGAACGACTGGGACATCACCGAGCAGTGAGCGACGCGCCGCGCGACCCGGTCCACGGCTCGTACCACGCGTTCTACGGCGTCGTTCGCACGTTCTGCGGCGTGCCACTTGTGTCGTCGCGTGCCGACGTGGCGGCTGCAGATGCGGTCGTGATTGGTGCACCGTTCGATGAGGGAGTCTCGTATCGACCAGGGACGCGCTTCGGCCCACAGGCGGTCCGCACCGCCGAGGACATCAACGTCACGGGCGATCGACCAAGCATGCACGCGGGCATCGACCCGCTCAAAGAACTGAACATCGTCGACTGGGGCGATATCGATGTGGTCGCTAGCGATCTCCCCCGCTCGCACGCGCTCTTGACCGAGGCCGCTGGCGCCGCACTCGCGACCGACACCGTGCCCGTCGTAATCGGCGGCGACCACTCGCTCTCGCACGCCATGCTCGCCGCAATGCACGGTCAGTTCGGCGCCGACGGCTACTCCGTGATCCACTTCGATACGCACGCCGACACGGGCGTGCCCGAGGATGGCGAGCCGCCGCACGGCACGCCGTTTCGCGCGGCGATCGAGCGCGGGCAACTGAAGGGCACGAACATCTTCCAGATTGGTCTGCGCGGCACGTGGCCGGGCCCCGAGCTCTTCCAATGGATGCGCGAGCAGGGCATGCAGTGGGCGACCATGGATGAGGTGATCGATCGCGGCATCACCGACGTTGTGCGCGAGGCGATTGCCTTCGCCCGTCAGGCAGCACCGAAGACGTATCTGACGGTCGACATCGATGTGCTCGACCCCGCCTACGCACCGGGCACCGGCACGCCCGAGCCCGGTGGCCTAACCACCCGCGAGCTGCTGCGCGCGGTCCGCACCGTCACGAGCGAGCTCGACGTGGCGGCCTTCGACCTCGTCGAGGTCTCGCCCCCGTACGACCACGCCGCGATTACCGCGATGGCCGGCCACCGCACGCTCCTTGAGGGGCTCAACGGCATGGCACTCCGGCGCGCGGGTCGCCCGGCTCAGCACGAACGCCCGTGATCACACCACTCGTCGCCTATGCCGACCTGCACGACGATGCTCTGGTCGGCGCGCTGCTCGATCTCGCGACGCAGCCAGACGATGAGTTGCTGGCGGCCGAGACGGCCCGTGCCGCGCTCGCCCTCGAGGTGTCGTTTGCCGAGGCGCTTGCGCGTGCCGTGTTGGAGTCTGAGGGGCCCTTCGCTGTCGCCGCTCGCCGAGGCCTGACTGCGACCGATCCACGGGTTGGTATTGCTCGCACCGAATTGGAACGCCTCGGCGTGCTCGCCCATGGCGACAGCGCTCGCATTCTGGCGCGCCACGGTCTCGATGGCGCCCTCAGTGCTCAGCG
>JBAXOM010000174.1:0-2780 GCA_037133215.1 Thermoleophilia bacterium
TGGTCGATGAGTGTCACGCACGACCCCGCAACCGGACTCGCCTTTGCGGGCGGCTACTCCGGGCATGGCGTCGCAGCGACGAGCATCTCGGGCCGTACGCTCGCCGATCTGATCCTACGCCGCGAGACTGAACTGACCAAGATGCCGTGGGTCAACCACCCGGTTCGCAAGTGGGAGCCAGAGCCGCTGCGGTGGATTGCCAGCCGCGCAATCGTCGGCATCATGGGTTCGTCGGATCGTGCCGAAGATGCCGGTGCTGCTCGTACTGCTCGGCGGATGGCGATCATCCGACCATTTCTCGGACACTAACCGCGCTACTGGTTGGCAGAGGCCCAACCGGCGAGCGCAGGGACGTTGATCGTACCCAAGCCCGTCGCCGTGTCGTACCCCGTGAATGCCTTGCAACAGCCAATTCGAGCAAGGTCGTTGGAGCCCATTGCAATATCAATAAACGGCTGTTGGGCTACGGGTGCCGAGGTGGCGCCGTAGAGCAGCGGGTTGAGGAAGCCAAGGCGGTGGCCTCCGGTCGCGGCGAGTGCTTCGTTCGTCGCAGCGATTGATGCCGCGACGAGTGGCGCAGCGTAGCTCGTGCCGCCGAACGGCATGTAGTTCCTCCCGGAAACGTCACCGATCAGCGCCGTGATACCTGGGCGCTCGTCCGCAAACATCGCGACATCCGGGACGGAGCGTAGCGACGTCCCCAACGACGCCTGATACCAGGGTGCTTTCACAATCGTGCTGGTACCACCGCCGCCGGCGCCAAGCAGCTGCTCGGCTTGTGCCGCGTCAGGGTCGACAGAAACGAACGGGAATCCCGGCGCAATCTCGGTACCCGCACCTGCGGCAACCATGAGGAACCATGCAGTTCCACCGTAGACACGCGTGTTCCAAGGGCGCTGGGCCTTGATTGCGTTGCCCTTGGTCAAGGCCATGCTGGTGCCACCAACGGCAGTCACATTCTGTGCCGCCGATGGATACGAAACCGACTTCGAAAGTGTCGCCCCGAGCGATCCGACCATGCCCTGCTGACGTAGGCAACCGGATGAGCCACTGTCACCAGAGGAGACGACGACCGAGGTGCCGATCAGCGCAGCGATGCCGGAGACATCCTCCCACAATGGATATCCACCTACCATCGCGGCGGCACCCTTCGTGAATGCCGTCTCGCACACGCCGTACGACACGCTGACAGCATCGGGCGGTACCTTGCCCGTGAGTGCTGGGTCGATGGTTGCGGCCAGGATCGCGGGAAACGGCGTCGTCTGGTGCCCAACCATCACGGTCACCTTGGAGAGCTTGGGCAGGACGCCCATGACACCCTCGATGTCGAGCAATACCTCGGCAGCATTACCTTCCGACGGGTCACCACCGATGCCAACCTCCACCTTGCGCAGCTGCGGGGTCTGTAGGTTGAAGCACTTGGCGTAGGCGCGCACAATGGCGGGATCAAAATTCTGGCCCGACTCGAAGAGCACGATGTGGCGGCCCTTGCCGCCATTCTCGCCAAAGCCATAGGCGGTGCGCATCTGGTTGGGTGTGAAGCCTCCCGCAGCCTTGCCCTCCGCACAGCCGGCGGGCGTGCCGGTACGCGTTGCTGACGATCCACTGGAAATCGAGAACCCCTCCCCCCTCGGGAGGGTAGAAGCCTTCGCACTTGCCGTATCAGCGGCAGTGACCTTCGCCTTATGCGCGGGGTACCTCAGCCCCGCTACATCGACCAGCCCAGAGATGTTGATCACGTACGACCGCAGTGCGCGTGGAATGGTCGGTGTGCCGACCGCGATGAGGACGCCTGGCGCCAGTTCCGACGTCTTGATGCCGAAGACATGTTGTGCCTGTGCTGCATTGATGTACGCGCGCAGGAACAACCCGGTGGGGTCGAGCCGGACACGTTCAACGCGAGGCCGCAGATACCTAAGTACGGCCTGCTGCGTTGAGACCTGCACGCCGTTATGTTGGACTGCTTGGGCGAAGGTCATGAAGTGGCCATAGCTCGGCGACGCCGGATCCGACACGGCCTTGACCTGCGCGGCGAGAACAGAACGGTCGCGGGTTAGTTCGATCACGATCTCCCCTGTTGTGCTCTGCGCGGCGGCCATCGGCGCGGCGATCAGCAGGCTGGCGAAGGCAATCAGGAGCAGGCGGGAGAGTCGCATCGGACGAGTATGGCTTCGGCTGACTTCAATTGCAACTACGTCGCGGGGTTAGCCCCGCTCACCGGTGTTTCCAGACGGGGAGGCCATCCACGTCCTCTCGCGTGTAGACCGCATCGAGCACAGCCTGGATTTTGCCGCTCGGATCGAGCGCGTTGACGGGCTGATAGCCGACCGCAACGGTTGGCGGCGTCGCCCCGGTGAAGACATCCACGACGTGCTGGCTGGCGCCTGGGATGCGCTCGATGTTGCGGTACCAGAGAAAGCGCGTAGCTGGGATCCGGTCGGCGTACCAGTAGATCGCCGCGTTGGCCCACAGCACCTGAATCCGCTGGTCGGGTGTCGTCAGCTGCGCAATCCGGTTGCCGACGGTGATCGCCGAGATCACACGCGGATCGTTCGTCGAGCGCGCGCTCGCCAGCTCGGGGCTCGAGGCGAGATAGATAGGTAGAGCGGCAATCAATGGGATGCCTGCGACGACGGCAACAACGATTAGGCCTCGCTTTGGCGAGGTGTTTTCCCACAGCCAGACTCCACCGATGCCAGCAAACAGTGCGAAGGGTGGCAAGAGCTGGACCCAATAGTGCGGGTGGTAGAGCCCGCCGATCAAGAAGCCAAGCGAGCATG
>JBAXOM010000175.1:0-2773 GCA_037133215.1 Thermoleophilia bacterium
CCGACACCCGAAGAGGCGATCGCTGCTCGCAAGGGGCCGGGCATGCCGGGCGTCGTAGCGGACCAGCTCGTCGAGTTAGATCGCCTGATCGCCGCGACTCGCGCACTCACCGCTCCGTCGCTATGACCATGCGCCCAGCCGCCCTGCTGCCGTTTCCGGACAGCACCGAGGTGACGAGCGCAGGTCTCGACGTGGGTGGCCTGCCATTGACGCAGGTTGCCGCTGAGTTCGCAACGCCACTCTATGTCTACGACGAGCTCTCAATCCGAACGCGGGCCCAGAGCGTCGTCTCGGCAGTCTCTGCTGGTCCGCCGGGATCGCGTGCCGCCTTTGCGCTCAAGTCGCTCTCGACCCTCGCCGTCCTGAGGGTGCTGCAGGAAGAGGGCATGTGTGCCGATTGCGCCTCAGGCGGCGAGATTGCCGCGGCACTCCGTGCTGGCTTTGTCGGCAGGCAACTGGTGATTCATGGCAACGCCAAAAGCGAAGACGATCTGCTGGCAGCGATCGCTGCCGATGCTGGCTTGATCGTGCTCGACGGGCGCGACGATGCAGAGCGCTTGGCGGCGCTCTGTAACCTCACTGGCCGAACGCAAGACGTGTTGGTACGCATCGCTCCGGGCATCGATGTCGATACGCATCGCAACATCGCAACCGGCCATCACGGCTCGAAGTTTGGAACAACGCCTGCCGAAGGTGCCGAGCTGCTGCGCAACCTTCCCACTGGACTACGCGGCCGCGGCCTACACGTCCACCTCGGCTCGCAGATCCTCGACGCCGCGCCGCTGGTTGACGCGGCTCGGTGGTTGCCACGATTTGCGAAGGCCGAGGGGATTCCGCTCGACGTCCTCGATGTCGGCGGCGGTTTGGGTATTGCCTATCTGCCGGGTCAAGCCAATCCCGATCCGGGCGTCCACACCGCGAATCTCGTGTCGGCGATTACCCAGGTCTGCCACGAAGAGGGCATCCCGGTCCCTCAGATCATCGTCGAGCCCGGTCGCTCAATTGTTGGCACTGCAGGCGTGACGCTCTACACGGTGGTTGGCATCAAGACCGTTGGTGATGGTTCCACGTGGGTTGCGGTGGACGGCGGGATGGGCGACAACCTGCGCGTCGGCCTCTATGGTGGCACCTATGCCCCCGTGGTGGCTGCTCGCCCGCTCGACCCGTCCGCAGGGAGCGTTCGGATTGCTGGCCGACACTGCGAATCGACAGACGTACTGGTCGACGGCATCGAATTGCCCGAGGTCCACGTTGGCGATGTGATCGCAGTGCCCGCCACGGGCGCGTATCACCAGACGATGGCCAACACCTACAACCTGTTCGGTCGACCAGCCGCGGTGCTCGTCGGCAACGGTGACGCCACGCTGATTACGCGTCGCGAGGCCACCGACGAGTTGTTTCTGCGCGACCTGTAACACGCTCTCACTGACGGGTCGTGTGGCACCCTACATTGATGCCGCCGTTTCGCTTTGCCGGATCGTTTGAGCCGAAAGGCGATCAGCCGCGTGCGATCGCGGGTATCTGTGAGGGCATGGAGGCCGGTGAGCGCTTCGTCACCCTGCTCGGCGCGACTGGCACCGGCAAGACGGCCACGATGGCGTTCGTGATTGAGCAGCTGCAACGACCCGCGCTCGTGATCGCCCACAACAAGACGCTGGCGGCCCAACTGTGCAACGAGTTCCGCGAGTTCTTCCCCGACAACGCGGTCGAGTACTTCGTGTCCTACTACGACTACTACCAGCCCGAGGCGTACATCGCCACGTCCGATACCTATATCGAGAAGGACGCGGTTGTCAACGACGATATCGACCGCCTGCGCCACGCCGCGACCGCTTCGCTGCTGACGCGAAAAGACGTGATCATCGTCGCCTCGGTTTCGTGCATCTACGGCCTGGGCTCGCCCGACGAGTACAAAGAGCGGCTCGTGATCCTCAAGAAGGGCAAGGACACGCAGGGGCGCGACGAGCTGCTCCGGAGCCTCGTCGACATCCAGTATCGACGCAACGACACCGCGCTTGGGCGCGGCAAGTTTCGTGCTCGAGGCGACGTCATCGAGCTGCAGCCTGCGTACATGGAGACTGCGTATCGGATTTCGTTGTTCGGCGATGAGGTCGAGTCGATCACGCACTACGACCCGCTGACCGGCGAGGTCCTGGGACGACTTGAGGAGCTCGTGGTCTATCCCGCGACGCACTACGTGACTGACCCTCTGACGATCGAGCGCGCCACCCAAGAGATCTATCGCGAGATGGAGGACTGTGTTCGGGCGTTCGAGGCCGATGGCAAGATCCTCGAGGCCCATCGCATCCGCCAGCGCACGGAGTACGACATCGAGATGCTCCGCGAGCTCGGCTACTGCAATGGTGTCGAGAACTACTCGCGGATTTTTGAGGGGCGTCCGCCTGGCTCATCGCCCTTCACGCTGATGGACTACTTCCCCGGCGACTACCTGCTCTTCGTCGACGAGTCGCATCAGACGATCCCGCAGATCGGTGGGATGTACGAAGGCGATCGCTCGCGCAAGACGCAGCTGATTGATTACGGGTTCCGCCTGCCCTCAGCGCTCGATAATCGTCCTCTGCAATTTCCTGAGTTTCTGACCAAGGTTGGTCAGGGCATCCTCGTCTCGGCAACACCCGGCGCGTTCGAGGCCCGCGAAGGTGGTCGCGTCGTCGAGCAGATCATTCGACCGACCGGTCTGATCGACCCGATTATCGATTTGCGTCCCACCGAGGGTCAGATCGACAACCTGCTGGGCGAGATTCGAGAACGC
>JBAXOM010000176.1:0-2768 GCA_037133215.1 Thermoleophilia bacterium
ACCGAGGGCACCACGCCGTCAACCTTGATGTAGCGGAAGTCCTTACGGGCCGCCGTGCTCTGATCCGACGCCGACAGGTTGTCGACGCTGGCAAAGCCGATAGCAAAGTGACCGGCGGCGTCGTGGCCAGTCAGGCAGTCCAGCAGGTCGCCGGTACCGTTGCCGGCGAACACGCCCTTCGAGGTGACGTTTGCCTGCGTCCAGCTGCAGCCGTCCGTCAGCGCCGTGGCGCACTGGCCACCGGTGATCGCCTTGAACGAATACGTGCCCGGGGCGCAGTTGGTATCGTTGAAGAAGATTTCCGACGCCATTTCCGTGCCGGAGTTACGGCCACGACGGCAGAGGTAGACCGTCTGCGAAACCGGGGCCGAGACGCCTGGGCTTGTGCAGGCGGTGCCGGTCGAAGATCCGGTCCAGCACTGCGCCGTGTTGGCGATACCGAACGCGACGCTTGAGGTACCGACCGACCTCGTGCCGTCCGCGCTCTTGAGCCAGGTCCAGCCGGAAGCCGCCACCTGGCCCGAGTACAGCGCCGACAGCTGCGCACGCGACAGCGTGGGCATGTTGGCGATCGTATCGTCCTGAACCAGGCCTTCGACAGCCTGCAGCGCGTGGTAAAGACCGAGGTTCACGGCCGGGGCGAACACGACCTGCACCGTCGGGCCCGACGCGAGCGCGACCGGGGTCGTCGGGTCGGTGTTCGGGAACAGCGTGCCTTCAACGTCGGCGAAGCCGAGCTGCGGGGCCAGCGGGTTGACGACAAAGCCTGTGCAGGTGTGCTTCGTGTACGACTGCAGGTTGTTGCTGGTCGTGCCGGTGACGGCGGTCGTCGGCGCGCAGTTCGTGGTCGAAAGCTGCGATACAGTCGGGAAGTTCAGGCGGCCATCCGCCGTGTACGGAGCACCCGAGAAGGTCGCGTTCTGCAACGCGGTGACGCCGTTCAGCGAACCGGCGCCGTCTTCCTTGATAATGGCAATGGCGACCGAGTTCGGCGGCGTCGCGCCGTCGTTGATAAGAGCCGTGTTGGACATGCACGCGACCGCGGTGAACTTCGACGTAGCGCCGGTTCCCTGGTTGTAGACGTCAACGGTACCCTTCGTTGAATCGCAAGGGGTGGACGTGTCGACCGCGTTGTAGAAGTAGGCCTTGAGAGCAGCGTCGATCGCGGTCGAACCTGACGCGTAGACGATGTTCGCGGTGGGGACGGTCGTGATGTCGATCGCGCCGGCACTGCCGGCAACGCCGACAGCGAGGGCCGCGAGGACCGCCTGATGGATACGAATGTTCATTAAAAAATCTCCGCAGTATTTAGATGACGATTTCAGGTAACGATGCGATCAGGCGACGACAGCCAGGCGACGGCGACGGGCAGCGCCGAGGCCGAGAACGCCTGAACCGAGCAGCCAGAGCGCGGCGGGAAGCGGCACGGCGGCGGCGTACGAGAGCGAGCTGCCGGTCAGGGTGAAGATGCCGGTCTTGACGATCGAGCCGGCAGAGTTGATCGCAGCGTCAACGGAATTCGAGGTGATCGTATAGAAGCTCAACGGGCTGCCGACGGCGGCCGTGAAGTCAATACCCGTCAGACCCAGGCCCTTGCCCGGTGCTGTCGACATGGAGGCCGTCGGGCCCCAGTTGGTGGCCGTCGTGCCAGCACTGAGGTAGGTCTGGTAGATATTCGAGCCCGTACCAACCGCGCTGAACGAATTCGCGAACGTGCTCAGGTACAAATCCGCGCTGTTTACCGCACCGACGATCGCGGTGTTGTTCATCTGCGCAGCGGTGTACGTGTTGTTGGATGAGGTGTAAAGCACGCTGCCCGAGTAGCCGTTCGGGCCCTGCGCAGACAAGTCACCGGCAACGAGCTGGTACGACAGCGTACCGGCGCCGAGGTTGGACGCAAGGTTAGGATCGACGTTAAACGTCTGGCCGAAGGTGAGCGCCGTGGCGGTGACGCCCAGATCAATGGCTTCGCTCTTGCCCGTGGTCTGGTTGACGACAACCAGGAACAAGTCTGAGTTGACGAACGAACCCGGCGTGTTGGTGACCACACCGAACGCGGTGGAGGCGGACAGGGCCATGACGGCCGCGATCGCGATACGAAGCTTGCTCATTTATTACGAACTCCCCTAGCGGTATTTGGAAAACCCGGGTCGGCGCCTTCTTCGGCATCGATCCCGAGAAACGTGACGATCAGAAAGGAACGACGAGTCTTGAAACCTCGCGAACGTCCGAGCGCCCTCCCTGCACCCCTGCAGCCGTCGCCCCGTCGGCAGAGTCAAGGGCTTGTGTCGCAGCAAATGGCACTAGTCGGTTCGCGCAGTGGAGGCTAGGGGTTCTGCATGACAGGTAATTGACTAGCGCATGAAGGGTTAACGGCATCACACTCTGAAAATTCGCCTGCACCGCTTGGCAAGACAAAGGTCGTCGATTTGTCTTACGTTGCTGCCACATTCCCGCCATGTAGGCACGGCACACTGCGCGACCTCCAGACTTTGCAGGCGCACCGCCCGCTTCCCATGCCAGTCTCTGCCTTCCAATCAACCCGCCGTACTACGAGCACCCCAGCTCATCAGATCTGGGGATCCGCGCCAACTTTGCTCTCAGTGCTGTTCGGGGCAGCGCTGCTGTTCGAGTGCCTGCGCTTTGGCTACGCGGCGTGGCATCCATTGCAAGCGACGAGCTCGTCCGGCAGCACAGTCAGCATCAATGTCGGCGCCGACAGCGGACTGGCAGCGCTACGCCTCCTCTTCGGCACCATGGCATTGCCC
>JBAXOM010000177.1:0-2718 GCA_037133215.1 Thermoleophilia bacterium
TCCGCGATGTGATCGACCGTCTCCGGTGACGCAGTGCCCCAACGGGTTATCAAGCGCTCGCGGGAGATCGAGCGAAGCTTGACGGCAAGCGCGTAAGAGGTTCTTCGCAAACCACCCTCACCAGCGGGGATTTCAACCGCACCTTGATTCGCCCGTGGAGTGCCGGTTAGGGGCACCACGATTGCCAAGCCGCCCGATCCGATACCTACCCGCGTCGCGCTGATCACGAGAACGGGTCTCACGCCTGCCTGCTCGTTGCCCCGGACCGGTTCGAGGTCCGCGAGCCAGATCTCACCTCGCCGGGCTTGGGGGTATGTCATCTGGGTCAAGGGGGTATGGCTCGCGAGCAAGAGCGTGGAGTTCGTCGGCATGCGCTTCGTCCCATGCATTCATAGCGTCGAGCAGTTCCGCATCGGCACGGAGGGCGAGCATGCGATCGAGAAACGCGGCTGCAGTGAGGCCTTCGGCCTCAGCGAGGCGACTGATCTCGGCGCGCGTCTCGGGGTAGACCCGAACAGTGGTTGTGGTGCGGGGAGCCATGACAATCAGCATAGGTGTAATCAGTAGTGGATGCAACGTGACGCGCGAGTCGCCGATTGGGGCCGGTTTGTGCCGCTTTCGCCCGCTGCTCCCATCAACTACAGCGCTCCATTCACGTATCGTGCCCGTTATGAGTTACATCGAGTCCAACCTGTCCCTTGGCGATCTCCCACTGGCACGCGGGGGCGTCCTTCGCGACGCGCAGATCACGTATCGCGTCCACGGCACGATCGAGAACGGCGAGGCGATCATGTTGCCGCACATGTACTCGGGCAGCATGGATTCGATGGAAGGGTTCTTGGCCCCAGCCGGCCCGATCGACGCGACGCAGTGCGCGGTGATTACGCCCGCCATGCTCGGTGCGGGCGCCTCGACCTCGCCGACCAACGCCCACGCCGATCAACAGGGCGCCAACTTTCCCGCGCTCAGCACCGCTGACGATGTCGCTGCTCAGAAGGCGTTGCTCGACCACCTTGGCGTCACCAAGCTTCGCCTCCTCCTCGGATTTTCGATGGGAGGCCAGCAGGCGCTGCGCTTTGCGGTCACCTATCCAGAGATGGTTGAGCGGCTCGTACTGATCGCCGCCACGGCTCGCAACACGGCCTACGGACGCATCGTTGCCCAATCGCTCGCCGAGGCGATCACGGGCGAGCCCGGTTGGCGCGTTGCCGACGACGCACTCGAGGGGCGCCATCGCCACGCACGCCTGATGAGCCTGCTTGGCGCCACGCACGAGGCCTTCCTGCCGCACGGCATCGCCCAGGCTGGCGTCGCCGACCACGAGGCCTTTATCCGCGAGATCTTCGAGGCCGACTACGGCTCGCAAGACGCCAACAACCTGCTCTGTCAAATTGAGCGGTGGCATGGCGCCGACGTCTCGGATGGTGGTGACCTCTCCGCGGCCCTCGCCCGCGTGACCTGCCCAACGGCCGTGATTGCCCTTGCCGGCGACCGGCTGTTTCCGCCCGAAGAAGTCAGCGAACAGGCCCGCCTACTGCCAAATGCCAACGTGCATGTTGTCGGTTCGACGTGGGGCCACTACGCAATGGGTGGCTTCGACAGCGCGGACATCGCCGCAGTCCACGCGATCGTCGTGGCCGTACAGAGTTAGGCAAATGTCCAGAAGGGGTCTGACCCCTTCTGGACATTTGCCTAGCGTCGCGCTGGCCTAGGCAGCTGACTCGAGGGCAAACCAGCCCTCAGCGACATCGAGCGTAAAGCGGTACTGATCGAGGAAGCCCTCCTGGCCGAGTAGGCCGAAGGGAGAGTTCCAGCCCGGGCAAAACCAGACCGTGGTGATGATGGTGCCTTCCTTCGTACGCAACACCACAGGTGCCGGGAACGCGGTCAGGGTCATGCCGCCAAGCACGATCGATTGCGGTGGCGCGGAATCGGTCAGATCAATGCCTAGTTCGTCTGCCACCCAGGCGGGAAGGCGAGTTCGCATCGTGCCGGTATCAATGAGGCATGGGAGGGAGGCGTCGGCGGCTCCAGTGAGGCGGACGTCGAGCACCGGTCGGGGGCCGTTGCTGCTTCCGGGCAGTGGGCGGAGTGCGTGTCTCACCAGTCCGCTCCCCAAATCGTGTCGATCGGCGGCGGGTCGTCGGGGTGCGGCACGCGGATGTAGCGGTAGCCGTGGATGCCGTTGGCGCGGTTACGTTTGGCGAGCACCTCGGGGTTGTCGTCGGAGCCTACGATCTTGCCCTCGCGCGAGAGTGCCACCCACTTGCCGAGATAGTCGGCAAAGACGTCCTCTTGGGTGGGAGCCGGGCCGAGGTGCACGATCTGCTCGATTAGGTCGCGATGCGAGGCGCTGATTGAGAAGCGGTCCCCATCACGCGTGACGACGCCTGCGTGTTCGAGCTGGCGCAAGGCAACGGCAGCAGCCGACTTGGCGCAGCGCGATTGGCGGGTCAATTCGGCCAGCGTGCATGGCCCGACCAATAAGGCAGTGAGCGCAGCGACCCGGGAGCGACTGCCGAGCAGGTGTTCTGCAGGTGTGCGTGTTTCGCGTACAGTCATGGATTTAAAATTAGCACAGGTAATCGGACGTGATAGATGAGAACTTGGTGCGAATGGGATGAGAGATTCGTTTGTTTGCAGCAAGAACAGGCACACTTCCGAGATGGAGATCCAAGGCCTACCGGCACACCCCCTGCTCGTCCACGGACCCGTGGT
>JBAXOM010000178.1:0-2711 GCA_037133215.1 Thermoleophilia bacterium
ACACACCGTTGCAACTGGTGGGATCGAAGGGGCGCCTCGTTAGCGCAATCGGCATGACGGGCACCAACGACCGAACCCCGTACGACACCCAGTCCTCAGACCCCACCAAGTGGACAGGCCCGCGCATGATCGCGGCCAAGCTGACCCACATGTCGACGAAGGGCGAGGGCGGACCAGCGATCCTTAGCGGCGGTCTCCTCCCAAACGATGGTGTCACGATCTTCGGTGCAGACGCCCAGTACCGCGTGCGCATCGCAACCATCGGTGGTGCCTTCTCGCCGAATGGCCTCAGCGCGATGTATCCGAACCAGTACCGGAAGTTCTTCCAGCTGGTAGCGCGCTCGCAATCCGGCAAGCTGGTCCCGCTGATGCAGGCAAACCATGAGTACCTGATCGACGGCGAGCCGATCACCGTCGTCGGCATTGCCGATCGCACCATCAAGGCCACGCCCAAGCAGTTCAACGAGTGTCTGCAGGACGACAGCGAGAACCAGATCGACATCGTGCTCAAGGGCAGCGAGGCGGCGATGCGGAAGCTGATCGCCGTACGGATTCCCGCCCAAGGCAACGGCTACCACCCGCTCTACAACGACGGTGGCCCCGGCGCCACGCCGACAGCCGGACAGAGCTACACCGCGCCGGGACCGCGTCAGACGATGCGCCTGATCAACGGGCTCGACAATCCGCTCCAGGCTACCCTCGTGCCACGAAGGTAAGCGCGCGAAGCCTGACGGCAATCTAGATCGAAAAACGCATAGGCTCTAGCCGATTAGTCGTGCAGGAACTGCTCGACCAGCGACTCGGCGAACGTCGTGTCCGCCGTGCGGTACGCCAGCTGCGTCATGCGCCACGAATCCGACAGGTAGAAGCGCTCGTAGAGCTCGCGGCGCCCACCAAGATCCGAACCGATGAAGTCCCAGGCAAGACGGAAGACGCGCACACGACGCTCGGCGTCACCACCGGCGGCCTGGAAGTACTTCTCGATGTCGCCGCGAATCGCGGAGTTGAAGTCGGCCTCGGACGGCGTCGCCATAAACGAGCCGCCGCCGACCAGCTGCAGCAATTCATGCGTCTTCGGTAGCCACTTCGGCATCTCGCCGCGCAGCGCCATCAAGGGGCGATCTTGCGGATACCAGACACCGTGACTATCCATGTACGAGTCGGCCTCGGCGGCGACGAGCGCAGAGCGCGTCAGCTCCGTCATGTTCCAGATCTGGCCGAGCTTCTCCTGGACATGATCGAAGCGACCAACGCCCGTCATGTTGGCCATCGTGTGACCAAGACCGAAGGCGAACATCAGCTTCACGTAGGCCCGCGTAAACGCCTGATGCATGATGTGCCCGCGCCAACCCGAGTCGGTGATGACCTCGGAGTAGCCGACGACGTCGCCATCGAGGAAGACGCGATCGTGGGGCACCAGGACGTCGTCGAAGATCACGACGGCATCCATCTCGTCGAAGCGCGCGCTCAGCGGGTAGTCGAAGGTGCTCTTCGGCTTCGAGAATGAGTCGCGACAGATAAAGCGCAGTCCCGGCGTGCTCATCGGAATCGCGAAGGCGAGGGCGAACTTCTCGTCGCCGGGTCGTAGGTCCGAACCGGGATAGATCGAGATCTCGTCGGAGAACGGCGCCAGCGTTGCGAGCATCCGCGCGCCACGCACGACGATGCCTTCGCTCGTCTCGCCGACCTTGTGCAGCGAGATCTCGCCACCAAGCTGCTCAGCCTCGGGCTTCGAACGATCCGCAACCGGATTCATGATCGCGTGCGTCGTCGAAAGATCGTTATCGCGCATGAACTTCTGATAGTTGACGATGTTCTCGGCGCCACGCTCGTTGCCGCGCCGCGCCCACACCTCAGACGCGCCAGAGAAACAGGCGAACGTCACATTGAGGTAGTCCGGGACGCGCCCCATCATGCCGCCCGTTGCAGCAGCGATGATCTCCATCGACGCGCGGCGCTTCTCGAGATCGTCCTTCGAGCGGGGAATCAGGTGCGTGCGATTGACGAGCTTGCCGTCATCCGGATTCGGTGCCAGGCAGATCTCGGCATGCTCGTGCTGGGTGTCGTAGACACGGGCGATTGCCTCGGCGCCAGGACGCAGCAGCTCGTGGTCCATTGGGTTGCTGACGCACTCGCCACCAATCCAGATCTCGCGATCAGCATCGTTGCGAAGCCCCTCAAGAAACTGTGCACCCGTGCGCGCTGCAACGTTTGCGCCCGTCTCGATTACTGCCATCTGAAGCGATCCTCCAACGAGAGATTGGATCCAGTATCCACTTTCTATCCCCGGACGTCAAGAATCCAACGTCCTATTTGCCGTACGATCCCCCGCGGAGGTTGAAAAATGGCAAAGCAGACAGGGCCCGTAGCGCCCTACATGGCAGTAGGACTCTCGACGGTGGTGCGCGGCATCTCAAAGCGCAGCGAGATCGCGCGGAACCTCGACGTGATCGAGGATGCCATCCACGCGGCCGTGTCGATCATTGGCATCAACATGCCCGTGCGCCTGATCGCACTCGCCGAGGGTGCCCTGACGGGCTTTACCGACGAGATCTTCGACATCCCCCACACCGTCGCAGCACGCGATCTCTTTATCGACCTGCCGGGCCCGGAAACGCAGCGCCTCGGGGCACTCGCCAAGCAGTACGACACGTACATCGTCGTGCAGTGCAAGGCGCGCCTGCCCGAGGTGATGGACGACCGCTTCTTCA
>JBAXOM010000179.1:0-2696 GCA_037133215.1 Thermoleophilia bacterium
GACGCAGATACTGACCGTTCCGAAGCGGTCAAAGCCCTAAGGCGTTGTGATCCGGGACGCCATGAGGGCTGCGTCGACACTGTAATCTTGCCTGGTGCCACGCTTTCTTAGCCGCGCCATCATCTGGTTGAGCGTCGGCGTCTGTGCCGCATCACTCGTTTCTGTCGCCTCGGCGTCGTCGCCCTCGCTCTTTTGGACCGCGAGCGTACGCAACAGTCAAATTCCCGCCCCTCTGGACTGGCATGCCGCGGGACTCGTAAACGCAACCGATACGAACACGTTTGCGACCTCAGCGGTCGCTACGGACGCTGGACATCGGCCATTTGGGTTGGTTGTCGCGGGTGGTTTCGCCTATTGGATTGCGATTCGTTCGTGGGATAGTTCGACCCACCATTGGGGATTTCGTCGCGACGTCTACCGTACGCCCGTTGACGGCTCTGGTCCCATCACTAGGGTGCCTACCGGAGGTTGCGAGACGCCACACGCCATTTCGGTTGTGGACGGCGCATTGTTTGTCGCTGACGCCTGGTCCAGGACGATCGCACGCTTTTCGGTCACCGAATCTCTGTCGAGTAACCACCACCCACGCAAGACGTGCGAAGGCGTCACGCTCGACCATGCCGCGAGCGGTCTTTGGTCGGACGGGTCATTTGTGTACTGGGTGAGTACGGGATACGGCATTGGGCGCTCAAACGTAGCCCTGACGGACGTTGATACGCAATTCATCCCGTCCACGAGCATCGGCCATACTGCCTTGACGGGCATTGGGAGCACGCTGCTCTGGGCGAGTTCGGCGAACGGTGGCCAAATCGTGTCGGTGCCAAGCGACGGTTCTGCGCCACCAACAGCGATCCGTGTTCCGGGCATCGGATACCCCCACTCGATCGCTGCCGACGCGTCCTACGTCTATTGGACTTCGAGCTTTGGACGGTTGATCGGGCGGATGGACCTCGATGGCCGTGTGATCGAGCCGGCCTTCTTTGCGCCGCCTGTCAGCACGACGTGGGCCCAGAGCCTTGCGCTTGATCGCACTGCTGGGCACGCCCCAGGTACCGACAAAGTTCTGAAGGTTGCTCTTGACGGTCCCGGTTCGGCCAGCGGTCGAAGCGCGAGCGTCGGAAACACACTGATCAATTGTCCGGGGAGTTGTTCGGGGACGTACGACGCAGATTCGATCGTCAACCTCGTGATGTCCTCACGTGTCGGCAGTGGCGCACACCTGTCGGCGTTGACAGTGACGCCGAGCGCAGCCGGCAGCTGTGTACTTGAGGCTGCTACGTGCACGGTCGTCATGTCAGTCGACGTCATGGTCAAGGCGACCTTCTCTGGCGTCGGCCCGGCTAGCGGCGACGTGCCGTTGACGATCGGCCTCGGTGGTAACGGCAACGGCAGCGTGATGGGCGGCACATCCCGGGCCACGACGCCGTTTACCTGTGTAGCTACACCCTGTGTGCAGCAGATTGCGGCGCCCGCCAAGGTGACGTTGTACGCGACACCAGAAACCGGTTCGAAGTTCATCGGCTGGTCCGGCGCCCCTCCAGGCAATACCTGTGACAGCACGGATCCCACGGCAGCCGAACGCGAGACGTGCACGTTTGTGCTGACGGATCCCGCCACGGTTACGGCAGTCTTTGAGCCACAACTTGCACCACCGCTGACAGCCTCTATTACCGTTGCGCCATCGAGTCTCGGTACCGTCATTTCGGACCCGGGTATCATCTCCTGTCCAGGGATCTGCACGACACCCATTGTGACCGGACAGACGGTGACGCTGATCGCCCGTCCCGATCCGGGCGCCGTGTTTGCAGGCTGGACTGGTTCTGTCACTGGCGGCGCTGGCTGTCTGCCGACGTCGACAACCTGTTCGTTTGCCGCGATGGATAACGTCACCGTGGGCGCCACCTTTGCTGCTGCACCGACACCCCCGACTCCACCGGCAGGTCAGGTCTTTCTCGATCTCGTGAAGGAGGGCTCGCCGCTCGGCTGGATCGTTTCGGACCCTGCCGCTTTGGCGTGCAACGTGAACTGCCGGGTCGCGTTTGCTCCCGGTGCCGACCTGTCTCTGCACGCACAAGAGGCACCAAACGCCGATTTCCTTGGCTGGGGGAACTCCTGCCAGGGAACCACGCTCACGTGTCGGCTGGTGATGCACGGAAACCGCATGGTGTCGGCGCGCTTCACCACCGCAGGAGAGCTGCGGCTGACGCGCCTGAAGTACTCTGCTGCCGCAATCCTCGTTGGCAAAAGGTCGAGCTATGTCCGTGCGCTCCGACCGCTTCCCCGACACGCACTGATTACCTATCGCGTCTCGGAAAACGCCCGTGTGACGCTGACGTTTACGCGTGTGAGGCCGCGTGCGGTTCGACCGCATAAGCCGAGGGTCTTTACGCTGGTGTTCAAGGACGGCAAAAAAGGCGGCCGACCGGGACTCAGTACCATCGTGTTCACCGGCAAAATTGCGGGCAAGGCGATGCCTAAGGGTGTCTGGCGTCTAACGGCGAAGGCCTGGGATGGAACGACGACCGCGTTGGCAACGATTCCGAGTAAGCCGATCTACTTCCGCATCGGTCGGCGACGCTAGGGCCGACAGAGCGCGTAGAGGTGCTCTCTACGAGGTCCGGACAGTCAGCGCGCCGACAACGCCGGCATCGCTCAGCTCGGCAATCTCGCGCGGGCTATACCCGAGTTCGCTGAGA
>JBAXOM010000180.1:0-2690 GCA_037133215.1 Thermoleophilia bacterium
GCGGTGTAGTTCGTGAAGCCGGTGAGGTCGGCGAAGGCGAAGGTGCGGGGAACACGCATGACAGGGCGAACTGTACCGCTCTTCCGGCGATTGGCATGTGTCTTTCCATCACGAACACAGATGCGCCGCCTCGCCGGCGATGATGGTCTCCCCGCCGCTGCACGGCGTTCACCGAACCACTATGGTTCGCGTATGGCAGCACGGTTCACGTACTCGCGGTGGGACGGCACGCAAAAGGGCTTCGACCTCGATGCCACAGCACTGTTCGACGAACTCACCGACGACCTGCTGTACCACGGCGATGTGAACAGCGCGCTCCGTCGGCTCATGCAAGAGGGCATGAAGGATCGCAACGGCGAGCGCATGCAGGGGCTGCGCGAGATGCTCGAGAAGTTGCGCCGCGAACGCCAAGAGCGGCTCGACAACTCCGACCTCGGTGGGGTGTACTCCGAAATCGCCGACGCGCTCGACGACATCATCGACGAAGAGCGTCATGCCATCGAGAACGCCACCCATGCCGCCGAGCAGAGCGGCGACGAGCGCCGGGCCCAAGCCGCACGCGATGCCGCGGCCGATCGCAACTTCCGACTCGACATGATGCCTAGCGACCTGGCTGGCAAGGTGCGTGAACTCTCGGCCTACGACTTCGAGTCGGGTGAAGCGGCGCAGCGGTTCGAAGAGTTGATGGACAAACTCCGCCAACAGCTGATGCAGCAGGCCGTCGACCAGATGAGCGGCGCGATGCAGAACATGTCGCCCGAAGACATGCAGCGCATGAAAGACATGCTGGCCAGCCTCAACGAGATGCTCGAACGGCAGGCCAATGGCGAAGATCCACAGTTCGAGCAGTTCATGGAGAAGTTCGGCGACTTCTTCCCCGAGAACCCCGAGACCCTGGAAGAACTGCTCGAGCAGATGGCCCAGCGCATGGCGGCCATGCAGGCGATGCTCAACTCGATGTCGCCCGAGCAGCGCGCTCAACTGCAGCAACTCAGTGACCAACTGCTCGACGATATGGACCTGCGCTGGCAGATGGATCAGCTCGGCCAGAACCTGCGCTCGATGTTCCCGCAGATGAACTGGAACCGCTCGTACGAGTTCGAGGGGCAAGACCCCATGGGCATGGCGCAGGCGATGCAGACCATGCAGGAACTCGGCGACCTCGACCAGCTCGAAAACCTGCTGCGCAATGCCACCAACCCGTCGCAGTTGGCCGAAGCCGATATGGACAAAGTGCGCGACCTGTTGGGCGACGACGCCGCCAAGTCGCTCGAGCGCCTCGCCGAACTCACCAAGATGCTGCAAGACGCCGGCTTGGTCGACAACAAGGAAGGTCGCCTCGAACTCACCCCCAAGGGGCTGCGCAAGATCGGCGCCAACGCGCTGCGCGATCTGTTCGACAAGCTCGCCAAAGATGCCGGTGGCCAGCACCAGCTCAACCAGCTCGGTCAGGGCCATGAGCGCACCTACGACACCAAGCAGTACGAATACGGCGACCCGTTCAACATCGACCTGCAGCGCACCATTCGCAACGCAGTGCGTCGGCAGGGCACCGGTACGCCGGTGCGGCTCGAGCCCGACGACTTCGAGATCGAGCGCACCGAACACCTCACGCGTTCCTCCACGGTGCTGCTCCTCGACTTGTCGATGAGCATGCCGATGCGAGACAACTTCCTGCCGGCCAAGAAGGTGGCCATGGCATTGCACTCGCTCATCTCATCGCAGTTCCCGCGCGACTACTTGGGCCTCGTGGGCTTCGGCGAAACGGCGCGTGTCATCAGCGCCGAGCAGCTGCCCGAGGTGAGTTGGGATTTCGCCTACGGCACCAACATGCACCACGCCATGACCCTCGCCCGGCAGCTGCTCTCACGCCAGAGCGGCAACAAGCAGATCATCATGATCACCGACGGCGAACCGACGGCGCACATCATGAACGACGGGCAGGTGTTCTTCAACTATCCGCCGGTGGCCGAGACCATCGAGGCCACCTTGCGTGAGGCCATGCGCTGCACCCGCGACAACATTCGTATCAACACGTTCATGCTCGACGCCGACTACGGGCTGCGTTCGTTCATCGAGAAGCTCACCTCGATCAACCGAGGTCGGGCGTTCTTCACCAACCACGACAACCTCGGCGACTACGTGTTGGTCGACTTCATCGAGCACAAGAAGCAGCTCGCCCGTGGGCGTGGCGCTCGTCGCGCCGGCTGATCGGCCCCGAAAACCGGCACAGATGTCACTTCTTGTGGTCGACCATCCGAATTCTTGAGGGTGCGCTCTTGCATTTACCTGTGGAGTTCGTGAACAATGACACCGTTGTAATTACAACGGAGGTACTTATGGACGTCGCAAGCAGCACCAGCCCGGTGGACGAGCAAAAAAGTTGGCAAGATCAGGCGAACTGCCTGGGGGTCGATCCCGACCTGTTCTTCCCCGAACGAGGCGCGTCCACGCGCGAGGCCAAGGAGGTGTGCCG
Source organism: Thermoleophilia bacterium (assembly GCA_037133215.1). GTDB lineage: Bacteria > Actinomycetota > Thermoleophilia > Gaiellales > F1-60-MAGs149 > F1-60-MAGs149. The sequence goes on from JBAXOM010000180.1 coordinate 2,477, forward strand.
CGGTTGTGTGGTGCGCCTCGACTGCCTCGAGTACGCCCTCGCCAACGGTGAGAAGTTCGGCATCTGGGGTGGCCTGTCAGAGCGCGAGCGTCGCCGTCTGCGCCGCCAGCGTGCACTCGCCACTCGTCGCGTCACGGCCTAGTTTCGCCCGCCACGCGAAGTTCCATCGCTCACACGCACTGCTAGGCTGAAATCATGCTCGCATTCCTCGAAC
>JBAXOM010000181.1:0-2660 GCA_037133215.1 Thermoleophilia bacterium
CGTCGGTCCCAAGCATTGTGGGCCTTGGCCTCGATACGAACCAAGGGTACGTCGACAACTTCTCGTCGGAGTGGAACACGGTTCCGCTCTATACGGCGACCGACAACGCGGGCACGGTCTTCTCGAAGGTTCCACCGACGCAGTTTCCGATCGACGCACAGGGCCGCACGATTTTCACGCGCGACCCGGCTGCGTACTCGGCGTCGGCCATCTCCAACCCTCTGGCGCGGTGGATCGCCGGCAGCGGTGCACTGCCACGCTCGTTCGCAACAGCCGCGACAGCACCACTCACGCTGATAACGAGCGATTCGACGTTCTACCAGCAGAAGAAAGCGCGGCCCGATCTGCTCAGCACGGTGCACCTGTCCACGTTTGAGGGTGGTGCTGCCTACGGCTTTGCCTGGCCGACGCAGCGTGGCACAGGGCATCTGCCCGAGACCTTCCGCGAACAGGGCAACGCGCGCGTCGCGGTTGAGGCCGGGCAGACGCCGGTCGACTTGCAGCGCGCCACGTTCCCCAGCACGCCCGACCCGATCTTCACGTACCGCAGCCCCGGCTGGTGGCGTGCGAGTCGCGCGGCGTCGAGTCTTCGCACCACGCGCCTGCTCGACGGCTCGACGGTGACGTACCGCTGGTACCGCTTCGTCGATCAACCCGCGTTGCAGCGGTTGAACCTCACGACGGCCGAGGCGGATCATCTCCAACAGGTCGTGACGGGTCTGCAGCGCGGCTGGGCGCGCGGCGCGCACTTCATGGCTCGGCCCGCGAGTGGCGGTCTATCGACGCTCGATCCAGGCCTCATCGTCAAGCCACCGCGCGGTCTCGAGTACGGCTACGTGCCGTACGTCGTGCAGCAGTCGAACGCGTTCTGATCGCCTGCCGCGACTGGTGGCAAAGCGGAGCGGGCGCCCGGGCTAGACTGCCGTTCCTATGAGCACACCGCAGTTCATCTACACCATGTACAAAGTGGACAAGTTCCACGGCCCGGAGAAGCACATCCTCAAAGAGGTCTCGCTGTCCTTCATTCCTGGCGCCAAGATTGGTGTGCTCGGCGCGAACGGTGCGGGCAAGTCGACGCTGCTCAAGATGATGGCTGGGATCGAAGAGGCCTCGAGCGGTGAGATGAAGTTGCACCCCGGTGCATCCGTCGGCTACCTGTCACAGGAGCCGGATCTCGATGAGGCGAAGGATGTTCGCGGCAACGTCGAGGACGGCCTCGGCGAGTTGCGCGACCTGCTCAAGCGCTTTGAAGAACTCTCGATGAAGTTCGCCGAGCCAATGACGGACGACGAGATGGCCGAGGTGCTCGAAGAGCAGGGCCGCGTGCAAGACAAGATCGAGAAGGCCGACGCCTGGGACATAGATCGTCGCCTCGACATTGCCATGGACGCGCTACGCCTACCGCCGGGCGATGCAGCCGTCGCGAACCTCTCCGGTGGCGAGAAGCGTCGCGTTGCGCTCTGCCGCCTGCTCTTGTCGTCACCCGACTTGCTCCTGCTCGACGAGCCGACCAACCATCTCGACGCCGAGTCAGTCTCCTGGCTCGAACGCTTTTTGCACGACTACGAGGGCTGCGTCATCGCCGTCACCCATGATCGCTACTTCCTCGACAACGTCGCGGGCTGGATCCTCGAGATCGACCGTGGCCGCTGCCTCCCGTTTGAGGGCAACTACTCCGGCTGGCTCGAGCAGAAGCAGGCGCGACTCGCGCTTGAGGAGAAGCAGGGCTCGGCACGACAGCGCACGCTCGCGAAAGAGCTCGAGTGGGTGCGCGCCAGCCCGAAGGCGCGTCAGGCCAAGTCGAAGGCTCGCCTTGCCGCCTACGACGACATGCTGGCCGAAGAGCAGAACGTCAAGCTCGACTCGGTCGAAATCCACATTCCCGGCGGTCCACGCCTCGGCGACGTCGTTGTTCGCGCCGAGAACGTTCGTAAGGCGTTCGGCGACAAGTTGCTCGTCGAGGACCTCTCGTTCAATCTGCCACCAAACGGCATCGTCGGTATCGTCGGCCCGAACGGCGCCGGCAAGACGACGCTGTTCCGCATGATTGCTGGCCAGGAGACCGTTGATGATGGTGGGATCGTCATCGGCGAGACCGTCCAAATGGCGTACGTCGACCAGAGCCGCGCCGACCTCGACCCCGACAAGAACATCTGGGAAGAGATCTCCGACGGCCTCGACCTGATCAACGTCGGCAAGCGCGAGATGCCGTCGCGCCAGTACGTCGCGTCCTTCAACTTCAAGGGCGCCGACCAGCAGAAGCTCGTCGGCAAGCTGTCCGGTGGTGAGCGCAACCGCGTCCACCTCGCCAAGCTGCTCAAGAGCGGCGGCAACCTGTTGCTCCTCGACGAACCGACCAACGATCTCGACGTCGACACGCTGCGCGCACTCGAAGTGGCGCTCAACGACTTTCCTGGCTGCGCCGTCGTGATTACCCATGATCGCTGGTTTCTTGACCGCGTCGCTACGCACATTCTCGCCTTTGAGGGGGACTCGCAGGTGACGTGGTTCGAAGGCTCGTACGGCGAGTACGAAGAGCACCGTCAGAAGCAGCTCGGTGCCGACGCCAATACGCCACACCGGATCAAGTACAAGCCGATTACGCGCGACTAGGACGTCAAGAGTGCGGTCAGCCCGGGCAGGTGCCGGGCCGCGAGTGC
>JBAXOM010000182.1:0-2648 GCA_037133215.1 Thermoleophilia bacterium
AGGACATCACGTACACGTCGTTCGATGGCACCGAGATCCACGGCTTTCTCTACCGCCCGGCTGGTGCGGCGGCGGACGCGACGGTGCCGGTCATCGTCTACCCGCACGGCGGGCCGACCTCGCTCTATTGCGAGGAGTGGGATGGCCACGCCCAGTACTTCCTCGATAAGGGCTACGGCTGGCTGGCCATCAACTTCCGCGGCTCGATCAACTACGGTCGCGACTTCGAGCGTCTCAATCACAACGATTGGGGTGTTGGCGATACGAAGGATTGTCTCGCGGCGGCCGATTACCTCCGCACGCTCGACTGGGTCGATGGGCAGCGGCTCGGCATCTTCGGCGCCTCGTACGGTTCGTACATGTCGCTCTTGGCGGTAACGGACGATCCCGAGCATCGCTATCGCCTTGGTGTCTGCAAGTACGGCGACTGCGACATCGTCTCGTCGTGGGCGCAGGGCGATCGCGAAGGCGTGCAAGACCTCGAACGGATGATGGGTCCGCCAGCGAGCAATCGCGAGGCGTATCGTGCCGGCTCGCCCGTGCATCGGCTCGCCAACATCGAGGTGCCACTGCTGATCGCGCACGGCCTCGAAGACATCCGCGTCAACCCGGCCCAGTCCGAAGAGCTCGTCGCCGAACTACGACGCCTTGGTGGCAAGACGTTCGAATACATCACCTATCCAACCGAGGGCCATGGCCTCCTGCGCCACGACCCGCAGTTGCATTTCTACCGCCGCCTCGAGCGCTTCTTCGACTGGTATTTGATGTGAGGTAACGGGGCTGACCCGTTCTTTCGCATCGACGTCGTAGTTGTCCCCGAGGTCCCTGCTCTCGGACGGCTCCCGATCGCAGATCGCGCTTGTGGGCTATCCCGTGACGGCCGAGGGGGTTGGCGCCGGGCGGGGTATTGCCGTCGTCTTGACATGGATAGCGGACTTGGCGATCACCTTTGCCCCGGCTTTCGCGACGGTCGTGATGTTCCACGAGCCGGCGCTGAGGCGGGCGTGGCACGTGAAGCGCTGGGTGCCATTGACGGTCGTGATCGGGCAGTCAATTACGACGCGGCTGGCGGCACGGATGCCGTGCCCGGAGCGCGCTGCCCTCGGGCGGGTGCTCGTGGCGATCTGGATCACGCGGGTGGCGCCGGCGGGGACGGTACCGGTAATGGTGCAGATGATGCCGCTGCAATTCGGTACGGAAGTCCGGAGGTGGGGAGTCGTGGTGGCGGGGCGGGTGCTCGCCGCCGCGGGCGTCTCCGGTGTGGCGGCGGGTGTGACAGTGACTGCACTAGAAGCCGCACCTGGGCCGATGTTGTTGACGGCACGGAGCTTGACGCGATACGCGGTGCCGTTGGTGAGGCCGGTGATGGTGATCGGCGACGCGGTTGAAGACGGACTGCGCGTTGTCCACGTCGCGCCGTCGTCGGTCGAGTACTCGTAATTCCTGATCACGGCTCCGTTGTCCGAGCCAGCGGTGAACGTGACGCGTGCACTGCTGGCGCCTGGCGTCGCCGCGAGGTCGGTCGGCTCGTCAGGCGTCGCGGCTGGCTTGACGCTCACTGCGCTCGATGCCACGCCTACGCGGACCGAGTTGATTGCGCGGAGCTTGACGCGGTAGGTGATGAGGTTGGTGAGGCCGGTAAGCGTGATCGGTGACGTGGTCGAGGCTGGACTGCGTGTTGTCCACGTTGTGCCGTTGTCGGTGGAGTACTGGTAGTTGGCGATCACAGCGCCGTTGTCCGAGCCTGGGGTGAACGCGATGCTCGCGGTGGTGTCGCCGGGTGTGGCAACGAGCGTTGTTGGCGAGGCGTACGGCGCGTCGGGTATCACTCGCGTCACCGTTCTCGCGGTGTGGTTGGACGTGTAGATGTTTCCAGCCGAATCAATCCTGATCCATGTCGGCTCGGCGCCGGTGGTCCCCAGTGTCGTTGCGGAGCCCTGGGGCGTGATGATCGTCACGTTGTTCGATGTGGAGTTCGCGGTGTAGACGTTGCCAGCCAAATCCACCGTGATGCCCTGCGGCACAGTGCCGGTGGCGACTTGCGTGCCGCCTGGCCCCCAGTTGACCGTTGAGACGCCGGTTGGCGTGATTTTCGACACGTTGTCTGACAGCTGGTTGCTGGTGTAGAGGTTGCCGGCTGCATCGACCGCGACTTGGTACGGGTGAGAGCCGGTTGTGACGTGTGCGCTGCTGGGACCCCAGTCGACCGTCGAGGTGCCGTCCGGCGTGATCTTCGAGACATCGCTCGAGTACTCGTTGGCCGTGTAGACGTTGCCCGCAGAGTCAACGGCAATCCCGTGCGGATTGCTGCCGGTGGTCGCCCATGCGAGTGTCGGGCTGCCCGCTGGCGTGATCTTGGTCACGGTGCTGGCGCTCCAGTTGGCGGTGTAGACGTTGTCGTTGCCATCGATGGCGATATCGCACGGAACGCCGTCGATGCCTGCCCAGTTGGGCGTTGACACGCCAGCTGGCGTGATCTTTGACACGTTGACGCCGACGCCGGAGTTGCCCTGGTTGGCGGTGTAGAGATTGCCTACTGAATCCATCACGATCCCGACGGGGTGGGTGCCGGTTGTGACGTGCGCTCCGCTCGGCCCCCAGTTGACCGTCGAGGTGCCGTCCGGCGTGATCTTCGTCACATCGCTCGA
>JBAXOM010000183.1:0-2619 GCA_037133215.1 Thermoleophilia bacterium
CCCCCGTCTCGCCCGCCACCTGGGTTGGCCACCTCGGCGGTGAGGACCTGTTGCACGCACGCCCCCGGCGTTGGCGTGGTGTTGGTGTCGGGATGTGGAGCTTTAGTGAGCTACCCGATCGACTCACATTGCCGGGTCTCGACATGCACTACATCTCGTTCACCGTGCGAGGTCCGCTGCGTGTCGAACGCGATACGGATGAGGGGCGTGTCGAGGCCGATTTTCGGCCGGGCCACTCGCTAATCATCGCAGCCGGCCGAGAGAATACGTGGCGCTGGGACCGACCAACGGACGAGCTGCATCTCTATATCGACCCGGCTTTTCTGACCGACGTCGCGACTGAGGCCGGCTTCGATTCGCCCGAGCTGATCGAGCGCTTCGCCTTCGAAGACCCCTTTCTGCGCCAGGCCACGCGACTGCTCGCCGAGGAGATGCGCGAGCCGCAGTCTGCTGGCGATCTGTTCGCCGAGTCCGTGGGTCACGCCGTGGCTCTGCACCTCCTACGCACGCACTGTGCGATGAACCCGCGCGAGCGGCGGGTGCCTGGTGGGCTGTCGCCGGCCCAGTTGCGCCGTGTGCGCGCGCTAATCGACGAGGACATCGCCGCACCACTGACGCTTGCCGACCTCTCCGCCGCCGCGGGTGTCAGCCGCGCCCATTTCGCCCGCGGCTTTCACAAGAGCACGGGCGTGACGCCTCACCGTTACTTGACGATCCGCCGCATCGACCGTGCCCGCACGCTGCTGGCTGCCAGCACGCTTCCGATCGGAGAGGTCGCCCATGCTGTCGGTTTTGCGTCGCAGAGCCACTTCGCGGCGACGTTCACGCGCCACGTCGGGATGGCGCCGACGGCGTATCGCGACGCTCTGTAGCTGCACGAAAGACCTCCTCACCGAGCCAGTGGCACCAGATTCGCTGGCCAGGGACACTCAGCCTCTGACGTGTGGATCCCTTGCCTTGCCAGGCCGCAACTTCGACTCGAGGTGAGCCAACACCAGACATCTTGATGACCTCAACAAGAGCCGGCACGAGATCGTGATCGCTGGACATCACTATTGCGACATCAAACATCCGTCGCTCTGCCTGCAAGACCAAGTCCACAGCCAACGCTACGTCAACGCATTTCTCAACTGGTCGCCCAACGGGCCACGTGATTGGGTACCGCAGAGGAAAGGCTGCAACGCAAGCCCCAGCGTTGCTCCACTCGCGAACGTGACGCTGAGCCGCCACGAACGCGTCCCGTTCTCGCAGAACATCAGGCATGCCGCGATAGATGTTGATTGCAGAAAGTCGACGCCGAGACTGGCCAAGTCCGACGAGGTGCTCCGCGAGCACGACCGGGTCGAATAATCCAACGCGCCCTCGTGGACCACGATCTTGAAACGCTGCGGCAGCCCCAAGGCGCGCGTTCTCGAAATCGACGTATACCGCAACGCGTGGTCCTCGTTGAGCAGACCTCACTGCGGTCCGAGAAGTGGCACTTGGGGCGACCAGAGGCCGCCCCAAGGCAGTAAGAGGCGACCTGAAGGGAAACAATCCCGACTTGTCGACAACGGCTGGCGCTCCGTAGAGTGCCGTGCGTACGCCAGAGGAAGGTACCAAATCACGTAGCCACCATTCCACGCTTGTGCTGACCCAACACGCGCGCCTACGCGCAGCATTCACCTGCTCACCCTTCACACAGCGACACAGCCGCACCAGATCGGCGCACACAGCGCCGTTAACCGCACGGGACCGCCCAGTCCAGCACGTTTCCGATATCGATTGACAGCCACCTCCCCCACACTCACGAGAGGAGGTTCGCATGACGCAGTCGGTAGCACACCAGTGGGGAGAGGGTCCGTATGGCGGACTCAATCGCGAGTGGGAGCCCGAGTGGTTTCTGACTGACGATCAGCGAGCGATCCAGGAAGAGTTGATCGCGGTCTGCGAACGCGTGATTCGCCCGCAGGCCATCATCGGTGACCGCACCGGCGTCTACCCGCAAGCAAGCATTGAGGCGCTCGCGAAGCTTGGAATCCTTGGCGCAGTCGTGCCGAAGAAGTACGGCGGCCGCGGCGAGAACCACGTCGGCATCTTGATGCTGACGGAGACGCTCGCCCGCTATGGCTGCCCCTCCACCGCAGTGATCTACATGATGCACATGGTGGCGTTGGCCGGCCTGGTCTTTCGCGCACCGGGCAACGCCCATGTCGAGGATCTGATTTCGCGTATCGACTCGGATTGTCTCGTCGGTACGGCCTCGTATACCGACCCTGAGACGGGCGGCCATTTCTGGTACCCGAAGACCTCGGGTGCGACGCGCGTTGAGGATGGTTGGCACGTCCGGAAGAAGGCGGCATGGACAACCTCGTGCGGCTACGCCACGTGGTACCTGACGCAGACGACGAGTCCCGACTTTACCGGCGACTACTCGGACCTTGCGGTCTTTCTGCTCTACCCCGATGAGGTGGATGCGAAGAAGGATCAATGGGACGCACTCGGCATGCACGCCAACCATTCTGGGCCCGTTGAGATCGACGCCGTCATTCCCGCCGACCGGATCGTTGGCTGGCCGGGTGATGGTGCGGCAAGCAACGATGAGGCCATCGACCCCTTGGCGTTCGTGCAGTACGCGGG
>JBAXOM010000184.1:0-2597 GCA_037133215.1 Thermoleophilia bacterium
AGACGAACTCCGAGACGAACCAAGAGACGAAGGGGGCAGGTTCCCTTGAGTGTGAAGCGCCTCAGTGTTTGGCATGCTGACATGCTCGTCGCCGAACTCGAAGCGAAGCGACCGTGGGATTTGCGTTGCCGGTACTCACCAGCTGCTCTCGAGGCCGGGGACGCGAACCGTCCGCTGCTGTCGTGTTCGCTGCCGGTCACCCACCAGAAGGCAACCGCGACATCTTGGGTGAGAGGTCTGCTTCCTGAAGGAGAACACCTGCTCGCGGTCGCGATGACAGCTGGCGTACCCACTAACTATTACGCCGACCTGCTCGCCCGGTTCGGCCGAGACATAGCTGGTGCGTTCACAATCAGTATCGATGAGCCTGATGAACGACGTTGGGCTGTCGAACCATACGATGACGACCAGCTCGCCGCGGAGCTCCGCTACGTCGCGGACGCACCAGGGTTCGCTATCCGTGATGACAGCGAACTGTCGATTGCTGGTCTGCAGAACAAACTGCTTGTCTGCGCACTCGACGACGGCCGTTGGGGTCGCCCGGTGCACGGTCAGCCGTCGTCACACATCATGAAACTCGACGATGGCCGCTACAACGAACTGCTCGCCGCCGAACACGCCTGCCTACGTCTGGCCAAAGACGCTGGGTTGCGTGCCGCACACAGCAACCTGGTCAATGTCGATGGTCTCGACGTATTGATCGTCGAACGGTACGACCGCCGCCGCATGGATGACGGCACACTCGAGCGCATCCACCAAGAGGACAGTTGCCAAGCGCTTGGTGTCAATATCGATCTCAACCACGGCCGAGGCAAGTACGAGCAGTTTGGAGGACCGACGTTCGCTCAGATCGCAGAACTGTGCGACCGCTACGGCGACCCGACAACGGCACACCCGGACCTGCTTGCCAAGGCCGTGTTCACATGGGTGATCGGTAATGGTGACGCTCACGGCAAAAACGTGTCACTGCTGATCGACATCCAGACCGGTCATGTCGATCTGGCACCACTGTATGACACGGTGCCGACTGCGTTATGGCCGAAGTTGCGTCCAACAGCTGCCATGTCGGTCAACGGTAAACGCGAAGACGTGACGCGCGCCGATTTCGTCGCTGAAGCGCACCGGTGGGGGTTCGCGCGTGCAGGTGCCGAACAACTGATCGATGACGTTGCCGGCCGACTCGCCGACGCTGCAGCAGCCTGCGCTGACGAACGGGTCGCCTCACTTGTCGCTGAACGGGTCCACTCACTCGGCTACTGAACATCTGGAATGTCAGCGAGGCCGGTGTCGCCACGTTCTGTGTTCTTGGCGTCCGATCAGAAACGAGTTCGGGGTTCGTCGTCGCCGACATACTGAATCCCTACGGGGTTGATCCAGCCTCAACTCGCTGTCCCTGGAGTCGAGAGAACAACCGTTCCGAGTAGGGATGCGCCCCAACACCATTACGAACTCGCCACTTGACACAGAGAGGATTCGTTCAGCTTCAATCAGCTCGCATCCGAGACCCCGAACTTCTGCGCTCGTGTTATGTGCGGATCGCGTATTTCGGGATGCGCCCGTAACGGCAGTTAGGGCGTGGTCGCGCCAACGCTGCTGGAAGCACACTCCGGTCGGGCTTTGCCGGGTCCCACGATTCCATCGGGCAGCCCGCAGTCTAGATACCACCAGGCGATGACATTCGTACCGACGGGATCGTCGTAGACCTCAATCGGCCGAAATGGGGTTCCCAAGGGCGCGCCCGTACGCGCCGCCAACGCGTCGCACTCTGCAAAGTATCCGACGTTCGTAGGGGCGAGGCCGGCCGGAAGATCAGCTGCCGGTAGCTGCTTGCGCTCGCAGCTTCCTTGCGCAACCTCGGCCGAGCTACCACCGAAGGACGAACTACAGCCAGCGATTGCGAGACAACAGAACGCCAGTACCGACATCGAAAGAGGGCGCCGACGCACCCGATCAGATTGCCCGATATGGAGCGGCAAAGCAAGCGACAACGCACACCGATCAGCCAACAAAACATTGAGGCACTCAAAGCGTGTGAAAACGTCTCGGAATCCGTGTGAAACACACGGCACAAGCCGCCCACGACACCATCACTGAACAGCGGTTACACCTATTTCGCTAACACCCCGCACACATAAAGGCGTCAGCGGCACAGGTACAGGCGTGATTTCTCAGCCGTCACACGGTGCGACAGATGCTTCCGAAAAAGTTTTCATCGGTTGGACTCGCCGAGCGAATCGTGTACCTCATCGAGCACTTTAAACAAGGCGGTCAAGACGAAATCGACCTAAACCGCACGTACACATTCACCCATCTTCTCGATACGCCAGAGTCAGAAACAGAGAGTTGAGAGGTGAGCGATAGACGCAGGCGAGAACGAGACGTCGCTGCGACGGATCTTTCGAGTTGACAGCAGGGCAACACTCGCCCGGCGGTTTGCAAGATGAGCGGTCGCGATAGCTGGCAAACACTTGTGAACGATGAAGCGCGAGCGGAGCGTCCAGACTTCGCGTAACACGCCGAGCAGACGAGCACTGTGACCACAGCGAAACGCTGTGCACGCGACAACGAAACCTCCGCCACGCACGCTTAGGCGATTC
>JBAXOM010000185.1:0-2597 GCA_037133215.1 Thermoleophilia bacterium
GAGCTCGGCATCGATATCGGCGAGCTCGATTGTGCGGTCGTGGTGGGCTTTCCTGGCTCGGTCGCATCGCTCCGCCAGGAGTGGGGTCGTGCCGGGCGCCGACAACGCGGGCTCGGCCTCTTGGTGCTGGGCGACGACGCGCTTGATCAGTGGTTTGCCCGCCATCCCGAGGCCCTGATGGCACGTCCAGTCGAGGCGATTGCGCTCGATCCCAACAATCCCGAAATCCGCATCGCGCACCTCGCCTGCGCGGCCGCTGAGGCCGCCGTGGGGCCGCGCGACGAGAGCATCCTCGGCGTCCATGTGACGGACGATGCCGACGCTCTCGTCCACTTGAGCCCCGACGACTTTGCGATGACGGCCGCAGGCCTGATCTGGACCGGTGTCGACGATCCTGCCTCGCGCGTGTCGCTACGCAGCTCGGGCAATCAGGCCGTCACGATCATCGACAGCGAGTCGGGTGCCGTGCTGGGAGACGTCGAACAGGACCGTGCTCCCCTCACCGTCCACCCGGGCGCCGTGCACCTCAACTTTGGCGAGCGCTATCTCGTCACCGAGCTCGACTTGGAGCACGGCCAGGCGATCGTCGAAACGTTTCGTGGCGACTGGTTTACCGTCGCGCGCGCCGAATCGCAGATTCGCCTCCTCGACTCCGAACGCGACGATTGGCTCGGCAATTGGCGCGTCCATCTCGGCGAGGCGGAGGTGACGACCCAGGTCGTCGCGTTTCAACGTCGCCGCGTTGACGACCTCTCCGTGATCGACCAACGCCCGCTCGACCTGCCCCCGCGCGAATACCGCACGGCTGCCCTTTGGTGTGTGCGCCCACCAACCGACGACGAGCCGTCGCTCGGAGGCCTCCACGCGATCGAGCACCTGCTCGCTGCCGCCCTGCCCCTGGCCGTCCCCTGCGACAGTGGCGATCTCGCCGGCCTCTCGCTGCAACTCCACCCCGACACGAGCCTGCCAACGATCATCCTGCACGAGACGCGCGCGGGAGGCGCGGGCATTCTGCGCACCGCCTTCGCCGCGCTACCCCGCATCGCCGAGGCCGCCCAATCGATCGTCACCGACTGTCCATGCGAGTCGGGTTGCCCGGCCTGCATTCAGAGCTTCGGCTGTCCGAGCCTCAACGAGCCGCTCGACAAGCGCATGGCGCTTGTGCTGCTCGGCGAGCTTGTGAGCCAAACAGGCCAATTACGTTAAGCCGAAGGGCTACCAAGCTCCAGCCCACGACTCACGTCGTGGGTCGGCCCAGGCCGAAACGAGCCCTGTGGTGAGGTTGATCTCGGAGGCGCAGATGCTGCCGAAGAGGCCGTCACCAGGCTCCTCGTCGACGACCTCATGGCCGAGGTCGACCAGGGCCGCACGCAATGTCGGATCGATGTCATTCTCGACGTGGAGGCGGTCGTCGACGATGCGCCAGCGCGGGCGCTCGGTGGCGTTCGTCAGGTCGGCGCCCTCGTCGAGATGGGCGAGGACAACCTGCAGGAGTGCCTGCACCTGACCGTCGGCACTCGGCGTCGAGATGCCGACAATGCGCTGGCCGTCGACGATCATCGCCGGGGCAAGGGTGTGGACCGGGCGCTTGCTACCCGCGGGCGCATTTGGCGACTCGGGATCGCGCGAAAACGAGAGCAGGCGGTCGTTGACGAAGAAGCCGCCCTCTGCCACCCACGTTGCACAGCCGAAGGAGTCGAACACGCTGATCAGCATCGAGACGACGTTGCCGTCGCGATCCGCGACCGTCACCGACGTCGTGTGGTTATAGCCCTTAGCGTGGTCGCCACGGCTGGCGCGGTCGGAGATCGGAATCGAGTCGGCCAGCGCCATCAGCTCGGCGTCGGCACCGTCTTGGGTGATGCGATCGCGGTAGGCGAACGCGCCCGTCATCGCCTCGACGGCACGGTGATGTGCGACCGGCGAGCCGTCGGAGGCGGGCTCGGCCGAGAGGCGTCGCAGCGCCATCGTCAGCAGCATCGCCTGCGAGGAGGGTGGCTGGGCAAGCACCGTGACGCCGCGATAGTCGGTGGCAACCGGCGGGCGTATCACGCTCTGATGCGTCGAGAGGTCCTCAAGCGACATCGCGCCACCCTCGCGGGCCATCGCACCCACAATCGCCTCGGCGATCGGACCGTTGTAGAACGCGTCGGCACCGCCGTCAATGATGGTCTGAATCGTCGCGGCGGTCTGGGGCAGCCGGACGATCGTGCCGGCGCCGGTGTCGCGTGCGCGCACCCACGGGGAATCGTCTGCACCACCGCGCGTGAGTCGGTCGACGTAGGCACGCAGTGCCTCCTCGGTATCGCGCGTCATTGGCACACCGTCGCGGGCTAACTCGAGCGCTGGCGCAAAGACCTCAGAACGCGACAGCGTACCCGCCTGCTCGATGAGGTCACACACGCCGCGCACGAAGCCCGGCACGGCTGCGACCTGGGCACCATCCTCTGGCAAGGGCAGCTGGATCCCAGCCGGTGCCTTGCCGACACCATTGATCGCCGTCGTCGTGCCGTCCGCCTTGCGGATGATGCAAAGCAGGTCGCCGCCGAGGCCACAGGCGTCTGGCAACACCACCGCGAGCGCCGCCGCTGCAGCCG
>JBAXOM010000186.1:0-2569 GCA_037133215.1 Thermoleophilia bacterium
CGACGGGACAGAACGGACTGGTGCAGGCGCGCCAGTTCAGCGAGGCGACGCCTCTGACCGGCATTGTGCTGACCAAGCTCGATGGCACGGCCAAGGGCGGCATCGCACTCGCGATCGCCCACGAACTCGGTGTGCCGATCAAATTGATTGGCGTAGGCGAGTCCCTCGACGACCTCCGTGCGTTCGACGCGGCCTCCTTCGCCCGCGCACTCCTCGGCCTCTCGTAGCGCCGCGTGCGTTGCGTGGCCCCTCCTAGCGCCGCGTGGACACTCCTCAGCCTCGTGTAGCGCATCGCCACCCTCGTCAGCCAATGTCATGAAGGGGTCAGACCCGATCTGGACATTAGCTGACGAGCTAGCTCGTCTAGCGAATGTCCAGATCGGGTCTGACCCCTTCATGACATTGGCGATGCCACCCAAGAGGGCGCCAACGGGGGGCGGCGTGCGAATCTATACAACGTGACGCCTCCTGTACTCATCTGGCTACGCCGCGATCTTCGTCTCGACGACTCGCATGCGATTGCGGCTGCATTGCAGTCGGGTTCGCCGTTGGCGTTCGTCTACGTCTTGGACCCCGCCATGAAACACCGTGGCGTGGGGCATGCCCAGCTGGGCTTCATCGTTGAGGGTCTTGCCGATCTACAGTCGCGTCTTGCCGAGCGTGGGGGTGGTCTGATCGTCCGCCGTGGCGACACGGTTCAGCAGCTTGTCGCTGTCGCGACGGAGCTCGGGGTGGAGCGCGTTTGCGCTAATCGCGATGAGGAGCCGGCCGCCGATGTCATCGAACGTGCCGTCGAAGCTGCCCTGAAGGGCATTGGCGTCGAACTGCTGGTCTCGGACGACGAGGTCAACGTTCCACACGAACTGGTGTTGACCAAGGATGGCAACCCCTGCCGCACCTACTCGGCTTACGCACGTGGCGTCCGGCGCGTGCTCGCCGAGTTGCCCGCGCCGCCGCAAGATTACGACCTCAACGGGCGGCTGTTGGCAACGCCGACTCCCGAGATCCCGAGCGTCGAGACTCTAGTTGGTGGTTCAGTGACATATCGCTCCGATGTGCAGGGTGGCGAGACCCACGCTCTCGCACGCCTTCGTACGTGGCGAGACGACGGTTTTCTTGCGCGCTACGCCAAAGATCGCGATCTGGTCGCGGAGCCCGACGCCACGTCGCGCCTATCAGGCTATTTGCGCCAGGGCATGCTCTCGCCGCGTCGCGCGCTGCACGTCGCCGATCGTGCTGGTTCGTCAAAGTATGCGAGTGAGCTCCTCTGGAGGGACTGGTTTAAGTACGTCCTGCACCACCATCCAGACCTCGCGGAGCGGTGCATTGATCCCCGCTACGACCAGATCGAATGGGTTGGGACGGACGCGCACTTCGAGGCCTGGACGCGTGGCGAGACGGGCTTCGGCATGGTCGATGCTGCGATGCGTCAGTTGCTCGAGACAGGTTACGTCGCCAACCGCGCTCGGATGGTTGCCGCGAGTTTCCTTGTCAAAGATCTGCATATCGACTGGCGTCGCGGCGAGCACTGGTTTCGCACGCACCTGACCGACGGCGATCACGCGTCCAACGCGGGTTCGTGGCAGTGGGTTGCGGGTACAGGCCTCGATGCGGCTCCGTACTTCCGCATCTTCAACCCGACGCTACAGGAAGAGCGCTTCGACCCGGCGGGCGCCTACGCGGCGCGTTGGGCGCCGGACCGTCCAGCGCCGATCGTCGAACACGCAATCGAGCGCGACAAAACGTTGGCGGCGTACAAGGCAGTCGCCGCAGAGAAGGCTTGAGACGAAGCGACATTCTGGGCCCGGGCCCAATACGTCGTTACGAGGCAACCTGCTGCGCACGGGGCGCGGAGGTGTCAGGCGGCTTTAGGTGTAAATAGCTCGGGGTAGAGCCGCACGCAGAGTTCTTTCGCCTTGCCGTACTCGGCGTCGGTCAGGGCGCCATTCAATAGCGCCCGCAGTTCTTCGTCGAAGGCACCGATGAAGCGACCGGCAGCGTCGTTCTGCGTCTCAAGTTCGAGGCGAATCTGTGCGGGGCCGAGCGGAAAGCGCAGGCGGTCCCAGCAGAGTTCGACGCGGTGGAGGCCCTGGACATAATCGTGCGTGCTGCGTCGATTCTCGAGCTCACCAATCAATGCGAGCGTGGGCGTGTTGCCGAGTACATCAGTGATCTTTCCGAGCAAGCCTGCCGCGGTGATCATTTCGACCATCTCAGCACCATCAACAGGAATGTGATCGACGGGAGCTTCGATCTCTACGCGCTCACGGGCGCGATCGGGACGCCTTGTCGAGGAGCCCTTCCAGGTCAGGATCGGCGTCGGCAGGTTCGACTGGCGCCGCACACGCAACGAGCATCCTGCCCGTCGCAAATCGAGGTTGCTGGTATCAAAAAACGAGTCACGAATATCGAACATCTGCGACCCGGCCAGCGCAAAGTTCGCGAGTTCCACGGGCACGATCAGAGGACCGTCGCCGGTGTAGAGGTACTGAAGCTCGATTTCCATGCGCTAGACCCCATTCTTCCATCTGATGCGGCGGACATAGGTCCTCAACCCCGTATCATCCGA
>JBAXOM010000187.1:0-2505 GCA_037133215.1 Thermoleophilia bacterium
CCCGAACATAGATCGTCGAGGCCGCGGTGGCCGCGACCGTGCTCGATGCACCCGTGATGATCGAACCTGGATCGGCGAGATTCGTGGTCACCTGCCAGCCGGCGACGCCGCTGTCGGCATCCCCCAGAGTCGGAGTCACCACCACCGCACCCGAACCCGACCACGTCGCGGCGATCGCACCCACCGTCGGTGGTGTCGGATCGACACCGACCGCATCCGACCAACTCGACATGAACGCGGCCGCAACGTTGAGGAAGCGCGCGTAGACCCGGCGCTGTCCACCACCAGGAACGAGGTCCCAGGCAAGCTGCGTCGTGACGGTGTGGCGGGTGACCGTCGCAAAGCCAGCATCGTTCGACAGCTCGACATAGCGCGCACCTGCCGGCCAGATCATGTCGACGATCGTCGTGTTCGTCGAAACCCACTCCGCTCCACCATCGATGGAAATACCAACCGGTCCCGCAGGCGGTGTCGTTGGGATAAAGACGTCCCACGTATAGGTCGTGATGTTGGCGCCGACATTGCCGGCTGCGTCGACCGGCTTGACGCGGAAGGTGTGCGCACCCTCATTCACGCTCGGGATCGTGATCGGCGTCGCGCACGGCGCGAAGGCCGCTCCATCGACGCTGCAGAGACCTGACGTACCGTCGGTGCCGTACGAGAACTGGAAGGTCGCCACGGACGAGGCCGTCTGGGGATCTGGCCCGCTCGCGATCACAGCCGTCCCCGTCGGTGGGGCGGTATCGACCACCCACGTCGTGCTCGTGACGGCCGAGATATTGCCGGCGCTGTCTGTGGCTCGCGTCGAGAACGTATAGCTTCCGTCCGTCAGCGGCGTGTATTGCACCGGCGGGGTGCACGGCACCCAATTCGTGCCGGGTGTCAGCTTGCACTCGAGCGATGTGTCGGGTGCACTCGTGACGTTGAACGTGGCACTCGTTGCGTTGGTTGGGCCAGCCGGGCGGGCCGAAACCGTCGGCGAAGGCGGCGGCGTGAGATCCACAAGCCATCGCACAGCAGTGTCGGCACTGTGCACGCCCGACCCACTGATCTGATGGACCAGTACCTCATGCGCGCCTTCGGCGAGGTCGGTCAGCGAGAGCGGACTCGTGCATGGAGCCCACGCATCGCCATCGATCGCGCACTCCATGGTCGAGCCCAGCGTTGCCGTCAGGAAGAGATCAGCGGTCGTCTCGCTCGTCGGGCTACCCGGAATGTTGTCGACCAACACCTCGGGTGGTGCCAAGGTCGAGACCGTAAAGGCAAACGAGCTCGCTGGCCCGATGTTGCCAGCCGCATCGACCTGCCGTGTCTGGAACGTATAGCTACCGTCCGCCAGCGCCGGCGACACCTGAACCGGGCTCGTACAGGCGGTCCAGGTCGTGCCATCGAGCGAGCACTCGAAGGTCGTGTCGCCATCGCCGGTAAAGGTAAAGGTCGGCGTGGTGTTGGAGGTGAGTGCCGGTGGCGTGCCCGTCATCGGTGGCGATGTCGGGGCTGTGTGGTCGACGGTCCAGAGCTGGGAGATATCGGGCCCGGTATTGCCCGCCGTATCGATCTGCCGCACCGCGAACGTGTGGGTCCCGTCGGCAAGGCCCGTCGCCGTGGACGGACTGGTGCAGGTGCCCCAGCTTGCGAAGTCGAGTTTGCATTGGAAGCCATTGCCGGCGTCGCCCGTGAACGTGGCCGAAAGTGTCGTCACAGCCGTGACCCCAGTCGGTACGCCCGTGAGTGTGGCCGTTGCATTCGGCGGGGTGGTGTCCACAATCCAACTTGCCGTACGGGCCGCTCCGGCATTTCCAGCCGCGTCGACCTCGCGGACCTTGACGACGTGGCCACCCTCTGTCAGGCCGGTGAGGGATCGCGGGCTCGTGCAGGGCGCGAATGCGGCACCATCAATGGAGCACTCGAACGTCGAGTTAGCCTCGGTGGGAGCAAATGCCAAGGTGGCTGCATTCGTCGAGGCGGGGCTAATCGGTGTACCGGTGATGGTTGGCGCCGGCGATGGTGCCGTTGTGTCGACCGTCCACGTCACGGACGTGGCAGGCCCTGTGTTGCCGGCTGCGGCGATCTGGCGCAACTGCAACGTGTGCGAGCCGTCCGTGAGGCCGGTGATGGCAGTCGGATTCGTGCAGGTCACCCACGCCCCGGTATCGAGCTTGCATTCGAACGTCGCGCCCACTTCGCCCGAGATGCCAATGCTGGCGGTCGTCAGATTCGTCGGGTTGGCCGGCGGCGACGATGGAGTCGGCGCTACGGGTGGCGTTGTGTCAATCACCACGGTGGTCGAGGTGGCCGCACTCGTGTTGCCAAAGGCGTCGACATTTCGCGTCTCGATCGTATGGCTACCCGGTGCGAGTGCCGGGCTGACCGTGTACGGATTGACGCAGGTCGTCCAGACGCCACCATCGACGCGGCATTCGAAGGTGCCACCCGAGACGCCGCCCGAGAGCGCGAACGATGGCGTTGTGTCGTTTGTCGTGCCGCCTTGGCTCGGGGTGACAG
>JBAXOM010000188.1:0-2469 GCA_037133215.1 Thermoleophilia bacterium
TGCACGTCGGCAGCCTTCGACTGCGAGACCCCTTCGATCCCTGCGAGCTCGCGCAACGTTGCGCGCATCAGTGCGTCAAAGGTCGAGAAGGCCGCCACGATTTGCGTCGCCTCATGATCTGTCAGGTTGGGGATGTGCGCGAGAGCGCGATAACCGCGCGGCCGCAGCGAACCGTTGGCAACCGCACTGTCTTCGTGCCCGAGCGCTGCCCCAAGGGCATGGATACCGACCAAGTCGTTATACGTGAGACTCGCAATCCGTTCCAGGACCTCTTCATCACTGCTCGATGTAGCCGGGTTGCGGTAGTCGCGAATCGTCGCCATCCGTTCGTCGAGCACGCCATCCGACAGTTCGCCGAGCTGCATCGAAACGAGACGACCATCCAAACCGAGTTCGTCGACATTGCGTTGGATCTCGCCGACCATGCGCGAGGCCATTTCGGCGCGCTGCAAAACCGTCAAAACGTCGTCGATGGTGACATCGCCTCGAAGCTCGTGCATCGTCAAATCATCCGCACCTCGATCGAGTTGCTGACGGTGATTACGCAATGTCGAGAGCCCCTGCGTCGCCTTGGCAAGCACGTCGGTGATCGAATCGAGCTGGTACCGCGACCCACCCGTGTAGATGTTGACGGTGTCACGTTCCTGCGAGATTGCCACAACGATCGCGCCAGTCTGGCGCGCAACGCGCTCTGCGGTGCGATGGCGCGTGCCGGTCTCCGACGTCGCGACACTTGCATCGGGCATCAGGTGCACGTTGGCGCGCATGATGTGCTTGAGTTCGGCGTCGAGCACGATCGCGCCATCCATCTTGGCGAGCTCGTACAACATCTGCGACGAAAACGGCATGTCGAGCTCGATGCCACCCGAGATCAGCGGCGAAATCTCGTCGCGCGCCGCGATCACAATCAACGCGCCGAGGTGGCCCTTGATGATGTCGTTGATACCGAGGCGCAGATCAGTACCCGGCGCAAGCAGCCGCAAGGCATTAGCAAGACGTGGGTTTCGGCGTGGATCGATCAACATTGGACAGGTATCGTAGCCGGGTGACGAATTCTAAGCCGATCTTGATCGTCGATGGCGATGCGTTGGCCCACCGTGCCTACCATGCGCTCGGCAAGATTATGGGGAGCAATGGTCGTCCTGTGGGCCTACTGCAGGGCACAATCTCGATGCTTGCCTCTGCCTGGGATCTGTTTGAGCCACGCGCGATGGCGGTCGCCATCGATAGTCGCCTACCGTCATATCGCAACGAACTCTGGCCCGCCTATCAGGCTCAGCGAGACCCCTTTGCCGACGATCTTGTCGCGCAACTGGATGCATTACCCGAACTCGTCGCTGCCTTCGGTATTCCAGCGATCCGCATTGATCCGTGGGAGGCGGATGACGTCTGCGCGACGCTGGTTGCGCTCGAGGAGGCAGCTGGTGGCCGGGCTCTGGTCTTGACGCACGACCGCGACGCCTTCCAACTGGCTTCCCAACAGACGGCCATCATTCGCCCCCTGTCGGGAATGTCCGAAACCGAGCTCGTCGACCCCGCGGGCGTCGTCGAACGTTACGGCGTGACACCCCAGCAGGTGCCTGACCTAATCGCCCTGCGCGGCGACCCCTCAGACAACATCCCGGGCGCACGCGGCATTGGCCAGAAGACTGCGGCCGAGTTGCTCCAGCGGTATGGGGACCTAGAGGGCGTGATCGCACATGCCGCCGAGCTGACTCCTGCGCGGGCGAAGGCCGTGGCCGAATCGGCAGACGACCTCCGTCGCTTTCGCCAGCTCGCTGTGATGCAGGCCGATTTATCGATCGAGCGTCCCGTCGACCGCGTCCCGGATTGGCAGGCGGGAGCGGCGGCCTGCGCAGCCACTGGGATGGGCGGCTTGGCTGGACGTCTCGAGCAGCGCTCCTAAACCGACGATCTCGGAGTTCTACCGATCAGCCTGCGAGCTGACGGTCTCCGGCGGTTCGGATGTCACAAAGGGGTCAGACCCTTATGTGACATTGGGGTACGGCCGGAGGCCGCCAAATGTCACATAAGGGTCTGACCCCTTTGTGACATCCGAACCGCTAGGTGGTACCGAGCGCGAGGGCGAGGGCCTCGCTGATCGAACCGGCCGTGCGCACCACGATGCCCGGGACCGATGGTGCCCCCGGCGGCACGATCGCCTGCTCGATGCCGAGGCGCTGCGCCTCCTTGAGGCGCCGTTCCACCTGCGCGACGGGGCGCAACCGGCCGGTCAGTCCGATCTCACCGATTGCCACGAGTGGGCCGGTCGGCACACCACGCGCTGCACTCGTGACGGCAAGTGCGACTGCGAGATCAACCGCTGGATCATCGACCCGCACGCCACCAACCACGTTGGCAAAGACGTCGGCCGAACCCAACCCCAGGCTGGCGTGGCGCGTCAGCACCGCGAGCAGCATCGCCAGTCGATTGCGATCGATGCCGTTGGCGAGTCGCCGCGGTTGAGGT
>JBAXOM010000189.1:0-2465 GCA_037133215.1 Thermoleophilia bacterium
ACGATCACGCCGAGCACGGCCCAGTAGCGGCCGCGTGTCACCTGGGCCGAGTGGCGCAGCGCCGGCGCCATCTGCGCGTCACCTGTCACGACGGAGACGGTGGCCACGCCGAGGCGCACGCCATTGAGGATCGCCGAGCCGAGCAGCGTGCCGAGGCCGAGTGTCAGCATCAGCTGCGAACCACTGATCCACCCACCAACGATCAGCAGTCCTGGCAACGCGATGATTACGAGCAGCACCAACAGCTGGGTGATCACGTACGTCGGCAGGAGTCCGAAAGCGTCGCCTACGGCTTGGCGCATCGTCAGCGACTCTTGAGCTTCGGAGGCCATCGCGGAGCGGATCGCAATGATCGAAGCGAGCGGTGCAAACAGCAGCAGTGAGCCAATAATCTCGATGATCGCGATGCTTTGCTGCGTGCTCTGCGAGTCGGGAACAGCCAGTTCGAGCGCGAGCATGGCGATTGCGAGGGGCAGAAAGATCAGGCCCGTCACGAGCACGAGCGGGCGGAGAAGGCCTCGGTAGAGGTCAAGCGCTTCACGGGTAACAGATCGAACCATCCACTGCAGGCTACGTGGGCATTCCTCCAAATGCCAATCACATGCGAAACAGAGGTTAATGACAAGCTATTTCCCGCATGTATCGGCTGCAACGTGCTTGCCGTTGACCGGGGTCGCACGTACCCTGCAACTACGCGTGGCATTGCCGCGCACCATTTTCGGAGGAACCTCATGATTCGTCACGATGTGATTGTGCTCGGCGCCGGTCTCGCTGGCATGCGCGCCGCCATTGAAGCGAAGCGTGCGGGTGTCGATGTCGCCGTCATTTCCAAGCTTCATCCCACGCGTTCACATTCGGGCGCAGCGGAGGGTGGCATCAATGCCGCGCTCGGCAATGCGACTGAGGATTCGCCTGAGAGCCATGCCTACGACACCGTTAAGGGCTCTGACTATCTCGGCGACCAGGACGCGATTGAGGTCATGTGCCGTGAGGCGCCGGACGACATTTACGAGCTCGAGCACATGGGCGCGATCTTTACGCGCGCATCCGACGGCAAGTTGGCTCAGCGTCCGTTCGGTGCTGCTGGCGCGCCGCGCACGGTCTATTCGGCCGACATTACGGGCCACGTTCTCATTCACGTGCTCTACGAGCAGCTCGTCAAGTACGACATCAAGGTCTACGAGGAGTTCTTCGCGACCAAGGTTGTCGTCGACGAGGGTCGTTGTGCTGGTGTCATTGCTTGGGATACGCAGAAGGGTGGCCTGCATGCGATTGAGGCCAACCATGTGATTCTCGCGACGGGTGGCGTTGGTCGTATGTACTACGGCACGACGAACGCGTTCGCCTGCACGGGCGACGGCATGTCGCTGGCCTGGAACGCTGGTGTCCCGCTGAAGGACATGGAGTTCATGCAGTTCCATCCGACGACGCTTAAGTCGAACGGCGTGCTGATCACCGAGGGTTGTCGCGGTGAGGGTGGCTATCTGCGCAATAAGGATGGCGAGCGCTTCATGGTCCACGACGCGCCGAACGCGATGGAGCTGGCCTCCCGCGACGTGGTGTCGCGTGCTGAGTGGCGCGAGATTGCGGATGGTCGCGGCGTCGATGGTTGTGTGTTGCTCGACTTGACGCACCTGGGTTGGAAGAAGTTGAAGTCCCGTCTGCCTGGTAGCCGCGAGTTGGCGATGGATTACGCCGGCGTCGATCCGATCGAGCAGCCGATCCCGGTCCGCCCGGGTGCCCACTATCAGATGGGTGGCGTCGATTGCGATGTCTGGGGCGAGACGATTGTGCCGGGCCTCTGGGCCGCGGGTGAGGTCGCGTGCGTGTCGGTCCATGGTGCGAACCGCCTGGGTGGCAACTCGTTGATGGAGACGATCGTGTTCGGTCGTCGTGCCGGTCAGGCTGCGGCTGAGCGCGTGTTTGAGCAGGGCGATACGGGTGCTCGCATCGAGCCGGCTGTGCTGGCCGACGAGGATCGTCGCATCGCTGCGATTCTCAACAACTCCGAAGGCGAGCGCCCTGGCGTGCTTCGCGAGGAGCTTGCGAAGACGATGTACGACAAGGCTGGCGTCTATCGCACCGGCGAGGCGCTGCTCGAGTGCCAGGACAAGGTTCACGATTTGCGCGAGCGCGCGAAGACGTTGAGTCTTGACGATCACAGCTCGGTCTTTAACACCGATTTGACGACGGCGCTGGAGCTGCTTTCGCTGCTCGAGTGTGCCGATTGTCTGGTCACGAGCGCCGTGGCGCGTAAGGAGAGTCGTGGTGCGCACTCGCGGCTCGACTTTACGACGCGCGACGACGATCATTGGCTCAAGCACACGCTCAACTGGAACGACGGTGGCGAGGTTCGCCTCGACTATCGCCCGGTGACAATCACCAAGCATCAGCCACTGGCACGGAGCTACTGATATGGCCGCGATCGAGAATGCCCACTTCACCACCCTCAAGGGTGCGTACGA
>JBAXOM010000190.1:0-2429 GCA_037133215.1 Thermoleophilia bacterium
TCCTCATGTCGTTCCACCTGTGAGGCACGCTACTCGCGCCGCCGGACAGTGATCGCGAACGGCATACTTTGCGGCAATGGCTCTCGCGTTTACCGTTGATACACCAAGATCGTTTGAGGCCAATCCGGGTCTGATTTCGTTTCACGCCGGCAAGCCCGTGGATACCCTCGAGGTTCGCGTCAACGGCAAACGCTACAAGGTGGTGCCACTCACAAGCCCACAGCGCAAGGCAACCATCGGCCCGCTCGGCCTGCCGTCCCAGGATCTGACAATCACGGTGACGGGCTTTCGGGATGGCAAGGTAGTCGGGCGACAGACCGCAACGAATGTCCTGGGTCTACCGAAGGCATCGATGACGATCCTCCCGGTCACCAAGACTCCACCTCTCACACAACGCCGCATGGGCCGTCTGCCGCGCCCAAGCGGAACGGCTGCCGCCTGGACCGTCAATCTCGCCAGCGGTCTCGGTGCGTCGTTCAACGCCGGCGCACGCTTTACGGCCGCCAGCACCGCGAAGTTGCCGATCATGATCGACCTGTTGATCATCACAAAGCGCGACATCGTTGGATCGCAAATCTGGGATTCGCTGCAGGCGATGATTCGCAGTTCGTCAAACGACGCCGCCAATACGGTCCTCGAATACATCGGTGGTAACACGACCAGTGGCGGCGCTCAGGTAACGGCTATGGCACACCGACTCGGAGCGCTTCATACCAACACCGCTGCAGGCTACCTCGCGGGCCAGGACCGTAAGGGACCCAACCCTCCCGTGCAGGTCAACGCGCAGGCCGACGTTCCCTGCTGCAAGGTGACGACGGCACACGATCTTGGAATCTTGATGCAGGAGATCGTTGAGGCGGCCGCGAGCAAAGGCCGCGCGCATCGTCTTGGTCTAACTGCCCGCGATGCCCGCGTGGCGCTCTGGCTCCTCGCACACACGTCGAACCCCGGACTCTTTGAACCATGGACGCAATGGATTACCGCACACAAGATTGGTGATGTCGACCGAGCGTGGCATGACGTTGCGGCCATCTTTACCCCCAAGGGACCACTGATCACTGTCGCAATGACAGACAACCCCAACGGGATCAACCTGTCGACGTCTGCCGAATATGGCAAACGGGTTCTCCGCACCGCTCTGGCAGGACTCCAGGCACCGCCCCCCGAGCCCGAACGCCCGATACCATTTCATACGTGAGTACGGCCGAACACGCGGGTCTCTCCACGGCACAGGCTGAGGAGAAGCGCCGCGCACTGGGCGAGCAACGCAAGGACGCGACAAGCATTCCGCTGCGCGCGATCCTGCGCCGGAACGTCTTTACGCTGATCAACCTGATCACGCTCGGCTTCATGGTTCTGATCGTCGCGGCAGACGCCTGGAAGGACGCTCTGTTCGCAGCCGTGATTGCACTCAACGCGCTGATTGGTATTGCACAGGAGTTGCGCGCTAAGCGGACACTGGATCGTCTCGCGCTCCTGATCGCTCCCCAGGCTTCCGTCCGGCGCGATGGTGCGACGTGCTCAGTGCTGGCCGAGGAGTTGGTGCCCGACGACATCGTTGAGTTGCAGCCTGGCGACCAGGTCGTGGCCGACGGCGAACTCGTTGAGGCGCGCGGGCTCTCAATCGACGAGTCGATCCTGACGGGTGAGACCGACCGTGTTGCCCGCCGCACAGGCGACACGATCTATTCGGGCTCGTACTGCACCGCAGGCGCGGCCATCTATCGCGTCACCGCCGTGGGCTCGGCTGCGTATGCAAGTCGCCTGACACAGACCGCCAAGCAGGCGACCGATCAGCGCTCTCCCTTGCAACTCGATATAGACCGGCTCTTGCGGGTGCTGCTGCTTTCGATGATCCCGCTTGCCGCCGCACTGCTCCTCGCGTTTCGGATCCACGAAACGCAGTTTCAGCAGGCCGCAGAGACCGCGACCGCTGGCCTAATTTCGATTGTCCCGGAGGGACTGATTCTGCTGGCGAGTATTACCTTCGCGCTGGCTGCCGTCAAACTCGGGCGTATGGGCGCGCTGGTGCAGCGCCTCAATGCCGTCGAGTCGTTGGCGGGTGTTGACACGCTCTGCGTCGACAAGACGGGCACCCTGACCGACGGCACGCTCCGACTTGTCCACGTCGTGGCGGCCTCGAACACCACGGATGCCGACGTGCGACTCTTGCTCGGTCGGCTAGCCGGGTCGGCTGAGGTGCGCTCGGGATCTTCGGATGCGATTGCTGCTGCGATCCCCCACCCTGCAGAGCCAGTGCTCGCCGAGCTGCCGTTCTCGTCGCGATGGAAGTGGTCGGGAGTGCAATTCCACGACACCGTGATCGTGCTCGGCGCTCCCGAGGTGCTCGGCATGGGCTCGCTCTCTGCGGAGATTGAGGCCTTCCAGGCAGAGCGTGGTCGTGTGCTGGTCGTTGGTTCCGCCACGAC
>JBAXOM010000191.1:0-2426 GCA_037133215.1 Thermoleophilia bacterium
CGTCCGCGCAGTGGAGCAGATCGTGCATCGCACGTACGTTCGGCTCGGGCTGGATGGCGATGGCGAGAGCAGCGTGCGGGTGCTCGCGGCACGCGCCTACGCGGCCGCCTTCGGGTCGCCGACCGACGAGCTGTGAAACAACTTGCGAGGATTGGCGGACCGTCCGCCATCAACCGCTGGTCGTTTGTCGGCACGGCGGTCCTCGTCCTCGGAGCAGCACTGCTGTCCCCCGCCGTCTATGCGGGCGGCGTCAACGAGCGCCTGCTGGTCGCGACAGGCGGCCTCGCGGGGGCGTTGCCGGTGCTGGTGCTCGCCCGGGCGACAGTGCTGCACCCGGGAGTGCGACCCTTCCGCCCGTGGATCGCGATCGCGACCTTCGCTCTGGCCGGAGCCGTGCAGGGGCTGGTGGTGCTGATCTTTCGTGAGCGACTGGGTCTTGTCACCGACGATGCGATCGTGTTGGTCATCGCACGGACGTTGGCGGCAGGCGTCTGGCTGGCGACGGTGGCGCTGCTCGTAGACGACGTCCGGGCCCATGGCGCTCGCATGGCCGAGCTGCGGGTGCGCGTGAACGACTATGAGCAGGCGTTGGATGACGAGCAGTCCGCTGAGGACGATGGACAGGCGGTTGTGTACGAGGTATTGGAACCGCTGCTCCGGGGACTGGACGAGCTCGGTGAGCAGCTCGGCAGGCACGCTTCGTCGACGCGCGGCGTCGAGCAGGTCGACGCGCTACGACTGCTGATCGGCAGCGATGTGCGGCAGCTGAGCCATGAGTTGCAGGCGTGGATCGTCCCTGCTGAGGAGCCGTTCGTCTCGCCATCGCCCGTCCGTATGCGAGGTGGCGATGTCACCCGTTTGGCAACGTCCATGGTGGCTGGTCCGATCTGGTTGGCGGTGCTCATGCCGACCGCCTTGGCTCTTCTGTTCGCGGTGCAGCGCGTCGGTCTCGTCTATCTCGCATTCGCGATGCCGTGCAGCATGCTGCTGCTGGCCTGTGGCTTCTGGGCCGCACGACGGTGGCTTGATCCCCTGCTGGCTCGCGAGTCCAGGATCATCGCTGGCGTCGCGTTGTGTCTCTTCTACGAGGCGTTGGCCGTGATCGCCGTCGTCAACGCCTATCTGTGGGGCACGTTCTCCCTGCAGGGTCGGGTGATCGAGTGGTCCCTGCTCTTCACCCTGCCGCTGATCTGGTTCGCGATCGCGCTGCGTGCCGGAGTTGAGCGCACGCGCCAGTTCGAGGTGGATCAGCTTGGTGAGGTGATTCACCAGCAGGCGCTGGAACTGGCTCGCCGTCGTCAGCGACAGCAGTACGTACGTCAGTCGCTCGCACGGGGACTGCACGGCACGGTGCAGGCATCCCTATTGGCGATCACGGCACGGGTCGAGCAGGCCGACCAGATGAGCGAGGATAGGCGTGCGATTGAATTGGGCGACGCTGCGGTGGAGTTACGGGAACTGCGTGACCGGATTGTCGCTCCCGCGCCCGAAGCCTGGGAGACGAAGGATGCGCTGGCGACCGTGATCGCCCTGTGGACGGACATTCTCGACGTCCAGCTCGACTGCTCGTCCGAGGTGTTTGACCGTGTCGATCGCTCGCCATCGACACGGTCGGCGCTCGTCGATGTCGTGGCCGAGGCGCTCACGAACGCCTTGCGGCACGGCAAGGCGAGAGGCGTGCGGGTGACCGTCACGATCGAGGATGCCGATCGACTGGTCGTTGCCGTCTACGACGACGGGTTTTCCGACGTCAGTGGAGAGCCGGGTCTGGGGAGTCATCTCTATGACGTCCTCACGCTCGAGTGGGCTGGCGTCTATGGCATTGATGGTGGGCGCTTCGGGGCCGTGATCCCGCTCGTCGGTGGCAGCGAAGCCGGGCGTTCACAACCCCCAATTACATTCGGGTAACTCTCGCGACCTTCGGCTGACGCTCCACTCCCGGGAAGTGCGCTGCCGACGGGTGGTACGAACAGCGTCATGCGACCCAACCGAAATCCAGTTCGTCGTCGCCTCGCCGTCCTCGGGTTGTCGGCGCTGATCTTCTTGGCCGTCGTTTCGCCTGCACTTGCGGTCGAGCGGATCAGTGTTTTGCCGGGACCAAACGGCGCCGTGAATGTGATCAGCGAGCCCGACACCAACGGCACGCGCTATCTCGGTGGCAGCTTCACAGAATTTAATCCATGGGACACCGGTAGCGGCGCCCTCGTAGGCGTGACAAGCGGCGCGGTTGATCCTTCGTTTCCCAAAATCGAAGGCGGCAGTGTCCACGCGTCCGCTGCGGACGGCACTGGCGGCTTCTACATCGGCGGCGACTTCACCACCGTCGACGGCACCGCGCGCAACAACGCGGCCCACATCAACGCCGACGGCTCACTCTCGGACTGGAACCCCGACCTTGACGACATCGTGCGTGCGCTTGCGGTGTC
>JBAXOM010000192.1:0-2426 GCA_037133215.1 Thermoleophilia bacterium
CTTCGCTCTATTGCGAGGAGTGGGATGGTCACGCCCAGTACTTCCTCGATAAGGGCTACGGATGGCTGGCCATCAATTTTCGCGGCTCGATCAACTACGGGCGCGACTTCGAGCGTCTCAATCACAACGATTGGGGTGTCGGCGATACGAAGGATTGCCTCGCGGCAGCCGACTATCTCTGCACGCTCGATTGGGTCGATGGGCAGCGGCTCGGCATCTTCGGCGCCTCGTACGGCTCGTACATGTCGCTCTTGGCGGTAACGGACGATTCCGAGCATCGCTATCGCCTCGGTGTCTGCAAGTACGGCGACTGCGACATCGTCTCGTCGTGGGCGCAGGGCGATCGCGAAGGCGTGCAAGACCTCGAACGGATGATGGGTCCGCCAGCGAGCAATCGCGAGGCGTATCGTGCCGGCTCGCCCGTGCATCGGCTCGCCAACATCGAGGTGCCACTGCTGATCGCGCACGGCCTCGAAGACATCCGCGTCAACCCGGCCCAGTCCGAAGAGCTCGTCGCCGAACTACGACGCCTTGGTGGCAAGACGTTCGAATACATCACCTATCCAACCGAGGGCCACGGCCTCTTGCGCCACGGCCCCCAGCTGCACTTCTACCGTCGCCTCGAGCGCTTCTTCGACTGGTATTTGATGTAGCCAGCGCGGCCGTTATTTGAACGCGTAACTCTTGGTGGCAGCCGCGCCGGCCACGCCGCTCTTCGTCGGCGTCACAGACACCAGCCAGGTGCCCTTGCCGAGCTTGATAGTGCAGGAGCGGCGCGTGACGTTCGTCGAGCCCTGTTTGAGGGTGACGTTCTTGCAGGTACCACTCTTCGTGGTGGAGCCACTTTTCGCGGTGAGCCCGTAGGTGACACCGGTGGTTGGGGTAATGACCGCGGTGACGGTTTTCGCCGCGGTTGACGAGGACCACACGACCGCTGGTTTCGTCGGCGCGGATGGGGCTTTCGGCGCGGGAACGGCTACCGACGTGGGAGCGGCTGCCGCCGCGGGCGCGGGGTCAGGCGCTGGCACTGCGGGTGTGACGCTGACTGCGCTGGACGCTGCGCCAGTACCGATGCCGTTGATGGCGCGGAGTTTTATTTGGTAGGTGGTACCGTTCGTGAGGCTGCTGATCACGAGTGGTGTTGCGGTTGAGGCAGGGCTACGTGTTGTCCACGAGTTGCCGTTGTCAGTGGAGTATTCGTAGTTGGTGATTGTGCTGCCGTTGTTTGCGCCAGCGGTGAACGCGATGCTGGCGCTGCCATTGCCGGAGGTGGCCACTAGGTCTGTCGGCGCATTCGGTGTGGTGCCGGGGGTGACGCTTGCCGCACTCGAGACGATGCCGCTACCGATGCCGTTGATGGCGCGGAGTTTGATTTGGTAGGTGGTACCGTTGGTGAGGCCTGTGATAACGAGTGGTGACGCAGTCGAGGCTGGACTGCGTGTTGTCCACGATCCACCATTGTCGGTGGAGTACTCAAAGTTCGTAGTCGCGGGGCCGTTGCTTGAGCCGGATGCGAACGCGATGCTTGCGCTTCCGTTACCCAGGGTTGCAATCAAACCGGTTGGCGCGTTAGGAGTAGCAGTGATTCTCGTGACGCTATTCGCGACATGGTTGGCCGTGTAGATTCGCCCGACCGAATCGATCGTGATCGACGTCGGGCTTGTCCCCGTGGTTTCGAGCGTGGAGGAGGAGCCCTGAGGCGTGATCCAGGTGACGTTATTCGACGCGTAGTTAGCGGTAAAAACATTTCCCGCTGAATCAATGGTTATGCCGTTCGGCTGGGTGCCGGTTGTGACTTCGGTAACGCCTGGACCCCAGTTGACCGTTGAAGTGCCATCCGGCGTGATTTTCGAGACGTTGTTTGAGAGCTCGTTCGTGGTATAGAGGTTACCGGCCTGATCGATTGTGATGTTGTACGGCTTGTTGCCGGTAGTGACATGTGTGTGGCCCACGGGGCCCCAGTTGACTGTTGAGGTACTGTCCGGCGTGATCTTTGACACGTCGTTCGAGCCACCATTAGCGGTATAGACGTTGCCGGCAGAATCAACGACAACGCCGTGAGGTTGTGTTCCGGTTGTCGCCCAGCTCGCTGTTACGACGCCTTGCGATGTGATTTTCGAAACACCGCCGTAAAAGCTCACCGTATAGATGTTGTCGGCGCCATCAACCGTGATACCGGTGGGAACGGTACCGACTGTATTCCAGAGGGGTGTTGAGACGCCCCCCGGCGTGATTTTGGAGACACTAGAGCTCTCTCCGGGGTCGCCTATGCCACCGCCGAATCTGCCCTGATTAGCGGTGTAGAGGTTGCCTGCCGAATCCATCACGATCCCGACCGGGTGGGTGCCAGTTGTCACCTGCGTGTTGCCCAGCCCCCAGTTGACCGTCGAGGTGCCGTCCGGCGTGATCTTCGTCACATCGCTCGA
>JBAXOM010000193.1:0-2348 GCA_037133215.1 Thermoleophilia bacterium
CATGTCGACGCCGATGGGGAGCGACAACTCTGGCGCAATCTCGCCGATCACAGCAGCCATGGCGGTCGACTGTTCCATCGTCACTTCGACGCGATACGGCAGGTCGCCTTCGTTGCAGAAGATGATTGCGTCGACGCCAGCCTCTTGGCAGACCAGCGCATCGTGCTTGGCTGCTTCGGCAATTGGACGCATACCCGCGGCGCGGTCGAAGGCCGGCGAACCAGGCAGCGCGAGCAGGTGAACAACACCGATCAGCGGCTTCGAAATACCGAAGACGCGCTGCATAGCTTGGTCTGCGAGGGTGCCTTCCATCCACTGAACCGTATTGGGGGTGCGCGAACACTGCAACCCGTGCCACACTCCATGGCAATGAGCGAGACCGTCAATCTGCCTGCTGGAGCCGGATCTATCGACCTTGGCGACTTTGCGTTTGAGGCCGGTCTAGTACGGCTGGCAACGGTTGGCGCGGACGGATCGCCACTGGATTTCTCGTCTCCGGTCGTCTTGGCGGCCGTCGCCGGTGCTCTTACCGACGATCCGTTTGCACCGTTTTCGACCGACGCGTTGCGTGCGCTCGCACCTGCCGCGCTCGACGCATTCGATGCCGCCTTGCCCTCACACAATGAGTTGCAGCGACTGGCCCCCCTCTGGCGACCTCGCCTCTTGTCGCTCGCTGGTCGCCAGGCCGAGCTGACCGGTGAGCAGACCGTCGTCTTGCGGTTCGAGGAGCGATTGCGCGAGATCAAACTCGGCATGGTACGCGCCGAGGCTGAGGGCGATGAGGATCGACGCGAGGCATTACACGCCAAGTACATCGAGGTCGGCACGTCGTATGCCGGTCGGCTGGCGGCGCGTGAGCGCTGAGATCGTCAGCCGCATCGCCCAGCGGGCGGCTGCGCTCGGGCTGGTGCCCGCAACGCCGGTGGTCGCGATGCTGTCAGGCGGTGCCGACTCGACGCTGCTTGTCGTCACTCTTGCCGAACTCGGCTGTGCCGTTCGTGTCACCCACGTTGCTCACGGGCTGCGTGGCGAGGAATCAGCCGCAGATGCAGCGGCCTGTCAGGCGTTGACCGACGCATTGGCCCTGCCACTGACGATCGTCGATGGACAGGTGGAAGCGGGTGGCAACCTCGAGTCGCGACTCCGTGACGTGCGCCGCACCGCTGCACTCAAGGCGGCAGACGGCGATCTGATCGCGACGGGACACACTCTCAGCGATCGCGCCGAAACAGTGCTGTATCGACTCGCTGCCTCCGGTACGGCACGAAGCCTCACGGCCCTGCCGCCCCTCGACGGGCAATGGGTGCGACCACTGATTGATTGCTCGCGGGACGACGTGCGCGACGAGTTGCGTCGGCGGGGAATTGCCTGGCGCGACGACCCCACAAACCTCGAGGCCGGCCCGGCACGCAACCGCATTCGGCTCGACGTGCTGCCTGCGCTCGCGCTCGCTCACCCAGGTGCCGAGCGCAATCTGGCCCGCGCCGCCGGGCTGGCGGACGATGAGCGAGCCGTGCTCGACGCACTTGCCGACGACCTGATCGGCAATGATGGCTCTGTGTCCCTCCAAGCCTTGACCATCGCGCCGCCAGCGCTGCAGCGCATTGCCTTGCGCCGTGCTGCCGCCCGCGTCGGTGTGACTCTCGGCCACGGTGACGTCGAGGCTTTGCGCACCGATCCACGGCGTCGCACGCTCCCTGGTGCGGCGATGGCCGAGGTCTCGCGCGACCAGATCACGTTCCTCCCGCCCGGCTCGGCCCGACCAGAAGGCTCCGCATGACACCCCGCCACCCCGCCCTCGTCGACCACGTTGTCTCGCGCGAGCAGATTGCGACGCGGGTTGCCGAGCTCGGCGCCGAAATCTCTGAGGCTTATACGGGCCGCGAGTTGATGTTGACGTGTGTCCTCAAGGGTGGCTTCATCTTCCTAGCCGATCTTGTTCGCGCTATCACAATCCCGTGTGCGATCGACTTCATGGTCATCTCGTCGTACGGATCGGGCACGCAGTCGTCGGGCATCGTGCGGATCCTCAAAGACCTTGACGCCCCGATCGAAGGCCTCGATGTCCTCGTCGTCGAGGACATCGTCGACTCGGGTCTCACGCTCTCGTACCTCTTGCGCAACCTGGAGACGCGACACCCGGCAACGCTTGAGGTTTGCACCCTGCTCGCCAAGCCGGCTCGCCACGAGCACGACGTGCCGTGTCGTTTTGTCGGCTTCGAGATACCGAACACCTTCGTCGTCGGCTATGGCCTCGACGCCGACGAGCGCTTCCGCGAGTTGCCCGATATCTGGTCGGTCGACGACTCGAAGCTCTAGGTCGATGTCACAAAGGGGTCAGACCCTTT
>JBAXOM010000194.1:0-2345 GCA_037133215.1 Thermoleophilia bacterium
TTGTTAACCCATTGATTCAACACGCCGTGCTGCTCCGCTACATCGGCGGCACGCTCATGGTCGGCCCACAGCGAAATGTCCCCAACACACGGTATGAAGCGGTCGCCGAGTTCGCTCGCAGCCACCTCGAGTGCGGCTGCGTCGCGATCGAGTGACACAATAATCTGACCGGCCGCTAAGAGGCATTCGACAATGCCACGGCCGATACCGACCGCGCCACCGGTGACAACAGCCACAGCCGGGCGCGCATCGTGCGCGCCCGGCTGCTGATTGCCTAACTCCTTGCTCACTCTGGTGGAATCTCGCGGTAGACACGCTCGGCTTCAGGACCCTTAATGATCCGCACCGCGATGAAGAACAGAACACCCAGGATCGCTGGCCCGACCGTCCACGTCAACAGCTTGGGAATGTCGGCGTTCGTGCCAAGTGCGTCGTAATGCAGATAGGCCCACCAGACGAATACTGCAGTCAGAATTGCACCTGCTCCAGCGATCGCTACAACGGGAATGCCGAGCACGCTCTTGACGGTCGTCGATGCGCGATACAGCTCGGGACGCGTGTAGGGAACGAGCACGCCCGCCACTCCGACAAGTGCCATTGCAATCAACTGCACGAGCAACGCATAGACGAGCACCTGGAAGAAACCAGTTGCGTTCCAGACTGAGTAGATAAAGACGATGTACGACGCAATCAACGAGATCACGAGCGCGAGCCACGAGCACCCACGAGAGTTGACCTTGGTGACGCCCTGTGGCAGCACACCATCAAAGGACATGGCGAAGATGGCACGTGTCTGCTGCAAGGTCGAGATGTACATCAAGAGCGGCCAGAAGACCATGTACAGCACAAAGATGATCACCGCGAAGGCGACGCTGCCGACACCGATCGAACTCAGGTAAAAGATCGACGTACCTGGGCCAGCGATTCCCTCAGGAAGCCCGTTGGCCTGGGCTGCGCGGAGGAAGTCACTGCCGTAGCCACGGAAAAAGATCGCGGTAAAAATCGCGACCACGATCAGCGGGATGATGCCGCCGAGCGCCATGTTGCGAGCTGTCTTCCCAGAAGATGCCTGACGCAACTCACCACCGACAAAGGTGGACCAATAGCTGAAGATCGCCGTGGTTGCGAAGACTGCAACGATTGGAATCGTCGCCGAGAAGGAGAATGCTGGCGCAACATCGATACCAGCATCTGTGGCTGCCTTAATCGTGCTGTGATACGAATCGCTGTTACCCGTGAAGGTAGAGGCGAAGGTGTTGAAGTTCGTAATGAAATCCGCCTTTGACTGGAACAGTGCGACCACACCACAAATAACGAGTGCAAGGGTCACCATCACAAAGAACACGTTCTGAATCCGCAGCAGGGTCTTCCAGCCGGCCAACTGCATCAGGCCCGAAATAATGTAGATAATTGCGCCAAAGAAGAGCAGCCAACCCTTCGACGAACTGACTGTTGAACCAAATTCGACGAGCCCAGGGTAGCCGCCAATCAAACCGACAGCCGAGCAAAGCGGGGCGATGCCGGCAGTCGTAATCGCGAGTGCAAAGAAGGCATTCGAAAGCAGTCCCGCGGTTGTCATGCAAAAGACGGACACATAACCGATAGCCGGATGGATCACGCGACTGACGAGCATGTAGTCGCCGCCCGACCGGGGAATCATCTGCGTCAGGTAGCCGAAGGCGTATGAAAACGCGAGCGACATCGGTACCACAAGCAGCATGGCTAGATACGGACTGCCACCAGGACCAACCGTCAGCGCAAATAGCAATACCGCTGCCATCGTCTGCGTCGGGTGCCCTGGAATCAGGTTCATGATCAAAGACGACCGTGGCGGCACGCCACGCACGAGTCCTGTCGCGGAACGCGTAAAGAGCCCGCCGCTGTCGCTCGTCCCGTGGGACGGAGCATCGGTTGTACTCACTGAACTACCTCCCCTACATTCGTTGTGGACCTGGATGCGATCCCGATCATCCGACGACCAACTGGTGTCTCCGCACCTCGTGGTCGCCGAGCGTGATGACAGCGCCGTGGATGTGGCCGCTGTTGTACTCGGAGCCCGTGTTAATTGCGAGCGTCCGTCCGATCTTCACGATTCCTCGTGATTCGTGGATGTGTCCATGGAGCGCAAGTAATGGTTGGTATTCCTCAATAATCTGCCGAACCGCCGTCGAGCCGACGGGCACAGGATTGGGCTGCCCACTGACATAACGAAGCGTCAGATCGTCGTTCATCTCATTAGCGGTGTCGAGACCGCTGGCCTTAGGTGGTACGTGCAGATTGAAGATTGCATTCGTCGGATCTTCTAGCTGCTCGGCCAGCCTCTGGATCATCGTGTAGAGCTCCCC
>JBAXOM010000195.1:0-2323 GCA_037133215.1 Thermoleophilia bacterium
ACCACGTCGACCTCAACCGTCGGGTTGCCCCGCGAATCGAGGATCTGTCGTCCGTGAACCGAGGTAATTGCGCTCATGCTGTTCCTTCGTCGGGTGCCTGACGGGCTAGGCGAGTCTTCGCGGCGCGATAGTACCGCTCTTGGTCATCGACCGGCAGCGCTGCGAACTCGAAACCCTTCTCCGCAGCGATCCTCTCGGCCTCTTCGACACGCAGTCGAAAGCGCTTGGTGGCACCTCGCAGCGCCGTTTCGGGATCCACCTTGACAAGGCGTAGGAGGTTGATCGCGGCAAACAGAATGTCGCCAGCCTCGGCTCGCACAGACGGATCGGGCTCTGGGCCCGCAACCGGGTGCTCGGCGAGCGCCTCGACGAGTTCGGCAAGCTCGGCCCGTACCGCCTCCTCCGCCCCCGTCCACTCGACCCAGTCGAACCCAATCGCAGCAGCACGCTTCTGCGTCTTGAGGGCCACCAGCATCGTGGTCAACGAGTCGGGAATGTCGTGGAAGATGCCCTCACGACCCTCCTGCTCTCGCTTGATGCCCTCCCAGCGCTCGAGCACGTCGGCGCTGGTCTCGACCGTTGTCTCGCCGAACACATGTGGGTGACGACGGATGAGTTTGTCGGAGATGCCCTGGGCGACGTCGGAGAGGTCGCCGGCGCCAACCTCGCGCGTCATCAACGAGAGAATGAAGGACTGAAACAGCAGGTCGCCGAGCTCGTCGACCAGTTTTGGCCCAGGTGGACCAGCAAGTGCCACATCGGCCAGCTCGTAGGCCTCCTCAATCGTGTGCTGCACGATCGTCGCGGGCGTCTGCTCTCGATCCCACGGGCACTCGCTGCGAAGCCGCACGGTGATCTCCCACAAGCCGCCAAGCGCCATCGCGGTAGCGCGTGCCGCTAACGCTTCACCGACAGGCAGGCTCTCAAGCGCTGCGTCGTCGCGCACGAGCCGCCACGCAGCCAGGTCGTCGGCCGCGATCAGCTCGGCAGACGGATCGTGCCGGACACCACGCTCGGCAAGCCAATCGGCAAGGTCACCCGTCGCACGGATGTCAGCGACACCCGCACGGACGAGTTCCTCGAGACCCAACGCGGGCACACCAGACGGGTCTCCCCCGCCCAGTGCGACAACGCGCCGAGCTGTCATGCGTTAGCCCGTGGTCGTTGCCGTCGAGGTGGTCTGTGCCGGCGGCATCGAGTAGCCCTTGGCAAAGGCCGTCTTGCTCTCGTACGACTTCTGCACGCCCTCGAACCACTTCGTTGCGACCTCGTTCTTCTTGGCCTGCGTCATCTCGTCGATGATCTGCTGCTTGACGTCGTTGAACGGTTTGACCGTAGCGGGCGTGATCGGACCGAGCGCCTTGATGATGTGGCACCCAAACTGCGACTTGACCGGCGGATCGGTGATGTCGCCCGTATTGGCGAGGCCAAAGGCTCCCTTACGGAAGTCGGCATCCCAGTTCTGATCGTCAGTGATGGTGTACACGCCACCCGTGTCCTTGGAACCAGGATCGGCCGAGTACTTCTTGACCAGAGCGTTCCAGTCCTTCGGATTGGCCTGCACTTCCTTGAGTACCTCAGCGGCCTTGACGCAATCGGCATCCGTCGCCTTACCCTTGGGCGGGACGTCAATCAGGATGTGCGCAACCTTGCGCGACTGCGCAGTCGTGTACTTCGTCTTCTTGTCCTTGTCGTACTGCTTCTGCGCCTCTTCGGCCGTGACAGTCACACTCTTGGTGACGTTGTCATAGAGGCCCTGAGCCTGCTGACGCAGTTCGAACTGTGCCGTCAACTCTGCCTCCGTGAGTCCCTGCGCCTTGAGATAGGCCTGGTACTTGGCGGGCTTGTTCTGGCAGCACTGCAGCTTGAATGCCGCGAGGTCGGAGTCGACCTTTTTCGGATCGACCTTGATCTTCTTGGCCGTGGCCTCCTGCGAAATCTCAGCGTTCTGGACGAGGCTCTGCATGACCTGCTGCTTGAGCGTAGTCTCCTCGGCGGAGCCCTTCTTCGGTGCCTTTTGCCCGTTGGCAACGCCCTGCTTGACAGCGGAGGCGTAGAGCGAATCGAACTGGGCCTGCGTGATCTGCTGCGTTGCGACTGCCGCAACGCTGCCGGAGGCGACCGTCGGCTTTTCGTTCGAGCCAGAGCCCGAATCGGAGCCACCACAGGCCGCTACGAAGAGTGCAAGCGAGGCGAGCAAAATGACGAGCGGTGTAACTTTACGCATACGAGGATTGGCTCCAGAAGATAGGTTCGAACAAACGCGACTGGGAAACTATGCCCCGATGGGCGCTTCCGAACGCAGCCCGATCATAGCATCGGC
>JBAXOM010000196.1:0-2314 GCA_037133215.1 Thermoleophilia bacterium
TATGTGTGCGTCGCAGTGAGGAAGAATAGATCGGTGCGCCGCCTCTTGTTGCTGATTGTCGGGATGCTTCCCGTCGTGCTCGCCAGCTGCAGCGAGACGTGGTCGATGGCGGCTACGGAGTCTGGTGGCAACGCGGTCTTGCATCTGCCGACATGCACGACGAGATCTGTTGCTGACGTACGTGTCGTCGATGAGGCGACCTTCGAGCCTGTCTGGGAGATTGCCGCTGCTGAGCCCGTGAAGGGCATCCGGGACTTCGTCGTAGGAGAGTCGTTGCCGGGGTTCGATGTCAGGGTGCCGTTGACCGCTGAACTCGCAGAGGGCGCCAAGTACTACGCATTGGTTAGCTTCGGCGGTAGCCCCGGTCCGTGGGGCGACGTGAGCTTCACCACTGGAGAGCTTTCGAGCGACTCATGGTGGTTCGATGGTCATGTCGGAACGCAGGAGTCGTTCGAGTCTGCCGCGCAGAACTCCGGCCTTTGCGGAAACAGCGATTTCTCCTTTAAGAGCATCTTCTGGACCAAGTTCGGCCTTGGCTGCGCTGTGGTGCTGCTCGCTCTCGTGGGCTTGATCGGTTGGCGGATCTTTCACCGACGTAGAGCGCGGGTCGGCGGCCACGCGTAGCTGCTGATAGGAGCGTTGTTACTTAGGCAGTGCGTGGCATCATGTATCTGTGTCGGACGTGACGATCAAACCGCCGATCTCGGCCTACGTCGCGTCGACCCTCTTCTTCTTGTGTGTCCCGCTTGCGTTGTGGGCCGGGGCGTCTGGTCTGAATGGCTCGCTCAAGTTCCACTGCTGTTGGGTCGGTCGTCCACCCTTGCCGTCTGAGGACACTGGTGTTCCAGTTCATGGCGGCGTCATCGTGTTGTTGACCGTTCTGTCCTGCGTGTTCGCCATCGTGGTGGGTCTCCAACTTCTCGGACCGCGAATGGTGGTCGGTGCGACCGAAGTGCGGCTCCGATCGAGATGGTGGAGAGTGAGGACGATTGTGCGGGCCGAGGTCACCGCTGTGCGGCTTGAACCGAGGGTGTATCGGTTCTCCCTTCTGGACCGGAAGCGACTCGCCCCGGCGTTGGTGCTCGCCGAATGCGTCGAGTGTCTCAGCTTCCTCGAAACGTCGGACGAGTTCGCCGCACAGTTCCGGCTTCGCGATGTCCAGCGAGCGATCTTCCCGGCTGAGACCCACCCATAGCTGTAGATATGTGCTGAATGTTCTGCGTCCGTCTTGCGGTTGTTGCTCGCGCCTCTCGACCGCGTAGGGTTTCTAACCGAGATGATCAGCGAACTCGACGTTCAATCCGGTCTGCAGCACCTGACGCGCCATCGCGGTCAACAACCCGTTCTCCCAAGCCACTCGACACGCCCAATCCTGCATATCGAACACGTTGCCCTTTACTGGCTCTTCGGATTTCAGGGTGGGGTGAGTTGGTCGAGGAGTGACCAGTTGGGTTTGCCGGCGTAGAGCAGCGCCCGGATGCGGTAGTGCTCGAAGCGTCGGAACCCGAACGCTGTGCGCTTCACTCGCTTGACCATGTTGTTGATCGCTTCGGTTGGGCCGTTCGATACGTGCGACTGGTGCCAGGCAACGATCTGTGCCGCCCATTTTCGGATCGTGCGGCCCAGGCGGCGGCGAGCTCGACGTCGGTGTGGTCGTAGATCTGACGGACGACCTCCTTCGCGTTCCACGCGAACCACACCTCTCGTTCCGGATCACCAGCAGCAAGCAACCCGAGTAGCCGTTCGCGGCCGTCGACGCTCAGCCGTTCGGCGGCCATCGTGAGCCGTCGGCGGGCCCGGTAGAGCGGATCGTTCTTGCGGCCGCGATGACCAACGAGGTCGTTCTGCACCCGTCGCCGGCATTCGTCGAGCGCGGTGTTCGCCAACCGCACGACATGGAACGGATCAGCGACCTGGACCGCGAGCGGGAGCATCGTGTCGAACACGGCGCGACACGAGTTCGACAGATCCAACGTCGCCCAGCGCACCGCGTCGCACCACGCTTGCGACCGGGCAGCGAACCAGGCGCAACACCTGCTGACATCACGGCCGGCCACGACGTCGAGTAGCTGTCCGCGTTGCACATCAACGATCTGCGTCGACCACAACTGGCGCCGGTAGACGCCATCGCGCACGTAGAGCGTCTCGTCCAACCCGACGGCGTTGACCGTGTGAAGCGTGCCGGGTCATTGATCAACGCTTCGCCGAACACCACCACAGCGTCCATCACCGTGTGCCAATCGCACCCGAGATCGTCGGCGACTTCCGACACCGCCCGACCGTGACGGCCGACCTGCACCGTTGCCCACCGCGC
>JBAXOM010000197.1:0-2308 GCA_037133215.1 Thermoleophilia bacterium
ACCGACGTCGCCTCAGCGTTGTCGGCGGCGGGAAACTCGAAGCCCATCACGGCCGTGCCGCCGAGCGCCTCGGCGAGGCGCTTGAGGGTATCCGGCCGCGTGCGGTGCTGGCCGCTCTCGATGCGCGAGATCGATGACGCGGTCGTGCCCATGAGGCGAGCGAGTTCTTCCTGTGTCATCTCGAGCGCGCCGCGCCGCAAGATCACCGCGGTTGCGAGGGCCATCATCGGGCGGTAGTAGTCGTCGAGGCGGCGGTATTCCGGGTCCTCTGCACGTCGCTGCGCAATGTCCTCGGCGACGGTTCTTCCGATCGGGCTGATCCTTGTATCTGGTCTATCAATCATAGAACTCATATTAGCACGCGTGCTAAGTACGGTTTTCGCGGTCATGGAGCGTCTCCTCCGATTGGGCGCCGTCCTGGGCGCGGTGTTTTGTTCATGCCACTCTCAAATTCGGACCAACGCGCGTGAGCCACTGCGAGATCACTCGCGGCAATAGAGCGAGTGGTCTTTCGGAACGCGTGGAGCAAGACGACGAGGCGCCGAGAGCGGCGGTACAAAATGCGGTAATGCTCACTGCCTGCGTGACAGCGCAATTCGCGCAACTCACCATCAACCTGCGAGCTATACGGGAAGGGCAGGTGGGGAGCGCCATCGTGTAGCTCGTTGAGTCTTTGAATCTGTTTCTTGAGGAGAAGTTCGCGCTCATGTCCGAGCGCTCGTAGGTAGTCACAGACAGGCTCAGTCCCATCGGCTGCGCGATAGTAGATCGCGGTAAACCTGCGCTGAGGGTCTCGGGGCTTTTACATCGGCTGGTGTCCTCGACGCTACGTGCGCGTGCTCGACAGAACTGACGCGGACGCGATCGAGGACGCCACGATTTGAACCGCGCCGCAGCCGCACACACCCCAACCCCAGCCACACCGTCACACCCGCCGCACAACGCCGCACGGATTCGTAGACTGCGAGGCATGGCCACTATCTCCTTTGCACGCGGCGTTCCGTCCGCAGACCTTCTTCCCGTCGACGAGCTCAAGAGCGCCATTGCGCGCGCTATGGACAAGGATGCGACGGGGATGCTGCTCTATGGCGACCCGATGGGTTACATGCCGCTGCGCACGTGGATTGGCGATCGCTGGGGCTTCGATGCGGCTGGCGTCTTCGTCACGAACGGTTCGCTGCAGGCCTTCGCGTTTATCGCTGAGGTGCTGTTCGCTGGCTCGGGTGGCCGTGCCGCTGTTGAGGCTCCCACCTACGACCGAACGATCCTGACCCTCAAGCGCTTTGGTGCGACTGTCGACGCGTATCCACTGCTCGAAGACGGCATCGACGTCGATGCGCTCGAGGCTGCGATCAAGGCTGGCAAGACGCCCGGGCTGGTCTACATCATCCCGAACTTCCAAAACCCGGCCGGTAACGTCACGACGCTCGCCGTCCGTCAGCGCCTCGTCGACTTGGCGGCTGAGCATGGCTTCTGGATCTTCGAAGACGACCCGTATGGCGATCTGCGCTTCTCGGGCCCGGACGTTGCACGCATGGTCGACCTGGACACCGCTGGCCGCGTGATCTACTCCACGTCGTTTACGAAGACGATCGCCCCTGGCGTTCGTGCCGGTGCCTTGCTGTTGCCAGAAGAGCTGCGCAAGAAGATGGCCTACATCGCCAACCAGACCTACATCGGCGCTGTGCACTTTGCCCATGCTGCAGTGGCTGAGTATTGCGCGGCCGGCGAGTTCGACAAGGGTCTCGACCGTGCGCGCCCACAGCTCGAGGCTCGTAAGGACGCCCTCGTCGCGGCGCTCGACACGCACCTCGGCGACCGCTTCTCGTATCGCGCGCCCGAGGGTGGCTATTTCCTCTGGGGCAAGCTCGAAGGCGTCGACTGCGATCTGCTGCTGCCGAAGGCGACCGAGGCTGGCGTGCCGTTCGTCAAGGGCTCCGACTTCTTCGTCGATGGCTCTGGCAAGGATCACCTGCGTCTCGCGTTCTCGGCTGTCAAGCCCGAGGAGATGGACGAGGGCATCAGCCGCCTGGCTCAGCTCATCTGAGTCTGCGTGCCATCGTCATCACTTCTGCTTGTGATGGCGGTGGTGGCGATGCCGCAGCAGCGCCGAGCCGAGGATGCCGAGTGCGAGACCAAGCCCGGTGCTGATGAGCATCACGACGATCAGCGACGTGTCGGTTTCGGCGACGACGAACGAGACGTGGACCTGCTGCGTATTGGCCAGAGTGAGGGCCATCAGGCAGATGAACACGATGGTGATGACCGCAAGCAGGATGTACGGCTTAATGCTGCGCTTGCGTTTTGC
>JBAXOM010000198.1:0-2278 GCA_037133215.1 Thermoleophilia bacterium
GCATCATCGCGACCCAGAAGCTCGAGGAGTACGAGGAGCCAGCAATGGATCCCGCCATCCGCGAAGAGCTCGAGGCCTACGTCGTGCGACGCCGCAAAGAACTGGGCGACTAGCTCTTACAGACGAGGCCGCGGCGATTCCGCCGGCCCAGCGTTTACGTACAGCCGCGCGATCCAGGGCCACTCGTGATCCAAGGAGGACACCACATCCGCGCGGTTGTCATGTCCTCCCCCATGGCAGCCAAATCAAGTCAGCGCCGGTGATTCAGGGAGGACATGACAACCGCGCGGATGTGGTGTCCTCCCCCCATGGCAGCCAAATCAAGTCAGCGCCGGTGATTCAAGGCGGACATGACAAGTGCGCACGTGTCATGTCCGACCGCAACGAGTCGTTTGGCTCTGTCATGCAGATACGCGAGGAGCTTGCCGACGCGATCATCGCCGGCAACGCCAAGCAGGCGCGGGCC
Organism: Thermoleophilia bacterium; assembly: GCA_037133215.1. Taxonomy (GTDB): domain Bacteria; phylum Actinomycetota; class Thermoleophilia; order Gaiellales; family F1-60-MAGs149; genus F1-60-MAGs149. The sequence continues at coordinate 467 of JBAXOM010000198.1, forward strand.
GTGATGGTCCGGCACGTCACCGGCTTCCAGGCCTCGCTGACGGCCTAGGGCGCGATCAGCGCAGGCCTACCGTGCGCATCACGCCGCTCGCTATCCGGCGTGGTCGTTGCCGAGCACTACTGCAGGTACGCCACTGCAAGGAGATTGCCGTTGTCGAACCGAATCTCTGGAGCTGTGCCCGCGCCCTGCTGGTTGGAGCTGCAGCTAATCGAGACGGTATGCGCACCGGCGGCTAGAGATGCGCTCGTGGCGAGGACGGGCATCTCGATCTCGCCGAACGTGCCCGGCACCTGTCCGGCGGATCCTGCGCTGCCGGCCTGCGTGCCATCGACAATCGCGCCGCAGATGACACGCGCAGCGGCGGTTCCGGCGCTGTTGTAGATGTTGAGCGTGCCGTGGATTGCAAGCGTCGTGGTCACCGTCGTCGTGATCGTCGTCGTCATTACAGTCTGAGACCCACTGGAAAGGACCACGTCGGTGGGATTCTCCGACAGCGACGCGATCTTGTTGACGCCGGGGCCACCTGTTGCGCCGACGTCGCCCTTGGCGCCCTGAAGCGTGGCCTTTGCCGCGGCAGTCAGATCGATCGGGGCGACGCTGCCGTCTTTGATCTTCTTGCTCGTAACCGCACTGTTCTTGATTTGGGCCGTGCCGACAGAGTTGCTCGGCAGCTTGGTCACTGCGTAACTGGTACCGGCGAGCGAGAACACGAGCGCGATCAGCGCAACGATCATGGCGGGCGAAATGCGACGCATTTGGCGGGATCCTATATCACGCGGATGTTCGCGTAAAGGGATCGCGGTAAAGGTACGGAGAACGCCCAGAGGCTATGGCAGTGGGGGAGCGAGGCGCGCCGCGGGGGACATGACAAACCCCGGTTTGTCATGTCCCCCTTCCAGTTCCACTCTCGATTCAGGGAGGACATGACAACCGCGCGGATGTGGTGTCCTCCCCCCATGGCAGCCAAATCAAGTCAGCGCCGGTGATTCAAGGCGGACATGACAAGTGCGCACGTGTCATGTCCGCCTCGCTCTTCCCTCCAGCAGACATTTCAGCGACACTACGCAGGTGAGTACCGCGAAGCCTGCCGCCACCTCGATGCTCGCCGCCAGTGCGCGGCGTGCTCCGACGCTCGACTCGAAGTCGGCCGAGGCCTATCGATCGGTCAAAGACATGATCGTGTCGCTCGAGTTGCCTCCCGGCGCGCTGCTCGACGAGCGCGGGCTGGCCGAGCGGCTGGGGGTTGGCTTGACGCCCGTTCGTCAGGCGCTACGACGGTTGGAGTGGGAGAGCCTCGTGGTGATCCTGCCGCGCCGCGGCACGCTGGTGGCGGACCTCAGCGACAGCGACCTTAGCCGCATCTACGAGCTTCGCTCCGTCCTCGAGCCGCAGGCCGCGAAGCTCGCCGCCGAGCGCGGCACGGACGAGCAGCGGGCTGCGCTCGCCGATGTGATCGGGCAGATGCGCAGCGAGTTGGCTCGCCCGAACCCCGACCGGCGACTCTTGATTGGACTCGACCGCGACCTTCACCGCCTGATCTGGGCGATGGCTGGCAATGAGATGCTCGAGCAGACGCTCGAGTGGCTCTTCTCGCATGTGCTCCGACGCTGGAACGTCTCGATCGATCGAGCCGAGTCGCTCGGCACGGCAATGGAATTGCACGAGGCAATCGCGGCGGCCATCATCGCCGGCCAGTCGACGCAAGCCAACAAGGCGATGGCCCGGCATGTCGCGGGCTTCCAAGCCTCGCTCGTTTCGTAGTCCACCACGGAACGCGGCCAAAAAGAGGGCGTTCTGGTCGAAACTGCGCAG
>JBAXOM010000199.1:0-2242 GCA_037133215.1 Thermoleophilia bacterium
TTGATCGACTGGACCTTGATGGTGCCACCCGGCTTGACCTTCAAGGACGTCGCGATGTTGTCTTCGACCAGAGCTTTGCCGGTGCCAAGGTTCTGAACGACGGTATCGGAACCGTTGTTCCAATCAAACTTGTAGACGTCCGTGATGGTCGTGGGATCGACGCCAATCAGGGCGAGACTCTGGCCGTTGACCTGCACGACTGTCCCACCAACCGGCGACGCCGTCTGCACGCCTGGCACGGCCTTGACGGCTCCGAGGACACCGGCCGGCAGCGAGCCGCCGAAGCCGCGCGCAGTAACGGTGACATCACTCTTGAGCGACGTATCAATCGCGCCCGTAAACGACTCCTTGAGGCCACCGACGAAGATCGTCACGAACACGACGAGGCCGATGCCGATCATCAGGGCAGCGGCAGTGACCGCCGTGCGGGCCGGGTTGCGGGCCGCGTTTTCGGAGGCGAGCTTGCCGACACCGCCGGCGACCTTGGTGATTGGGACAGCGAGCACGCCGACAACGGGGCGCACGATAAAGCGCGCCAACATCGCGACCGCCATAAAGATCAGAATCGCGCCACCCGCCAGCGTCAAGAGTCGACTGGTCGTGTCGGCATCGCTGGTGAGACCGAACACCATGCCGGCTGCTCCGAGCACGGCAATCACGATGGCGATCACCGGCGTCAACTTTTGAAAGCGCCCAACCGGCAGTGTGGCGCCCTCGCGGAGCGCCGCAATCGGCGCGATCTTGGTTGCGCGCAGGGCAGGGAAGATCGAGGCCAGCACGGTGATGCCAACGCCAACGGCGAGCGCAACGACAACCGTCTGCCACGACAGGATCAGCCCCGTGGCTGGAAGACCAAACCCGATCGCACCAAACAGCTTGTTGAGCCCCCAGGCAAAGACCAGCCCGAGCCCAATACCAATGATCGAGGCAACGAGACCAATGATGAAGGCCTCGCCCACCACAGTGCCGAGGATCTGCCGGCGCGACGCACCGATCGTGCGCAGCATCGCGAATTCGCGCGTGCGCTGAGCGACCGTAATCGAGAAGGTGTTGTAGATGATGAACGCACCCACCAGCACGGCGACACCGGCGAACGCCAGCAAGGCGTAGCGGATGATCTTGCCGATCAGGTTGTTGAGGACGCTCGCCTGCTCGTCGGCGTTCTCCTTGCCGGTCTGGACGATCACGTCCTTCTGCGGCAGCGCTGCGCGAACGTTGGCCTTCAACTGGTCGGCCGAGACACCGTCTTTGGCCTTGGCGTAGATGTAACTCGCTTTGCCTTGCAGCGACCACCAGTTTTGGACGTCGATCAGCGGCGCGAGGACGGTCGTGGAGCCACCGAGTGACGTCGTCCCGTCGCCGTACTGCACGATGCCGACGATCGTGACGGGCTTGATGCCGTCCTGCGTGGCGAGCGTGACGGCCTGGCCAACCTTGGCCTTGGATTTCTCCGCGATCTGCGTGGCAATTGCGATCTCGCCGCTCGCTGTCGGCAGTCGCCCCTCAATCGGCGTGTAGGGGTTGAGTGCCTCCGACACGCTGGAGAACACAAAACTCGGGGCGCCGCCCGTCTGATCCATCGGCTTGCCGTCGACGATCACATAGCCCTGAACCTGGATATACGGCTCGGCGATTTGCACGCCAGCGGCGGCACGCACGGCAGTGACGAGATCGGCATTGAGATAGACCTCGGTCTGATCGTCCTTGAACGGCGGCTTCTGCTTGACGACCACGTCGATCTTGGAGTTGCCCTGCTCGAAGATCTGCACGAAGGCGCGATCGATCTGGTCGGTCAGCACGAGCGTGCCGGAGATCATCGTGACGCCGAGCAGAATCGCGACAGCCGTCAGAGCCGACCGCAACTTGCGCGTGCTGAGTCCTCGCAGGACGAGACCGATCATGGCTACTCCAGCGTCTTGATCGTGTCGAGAATCTCGCCGGCCGACAGGTGCCCTGCGTCGCGCACGATCTTGCCGTCGCGGAGGAAGAGCGTGCGATCGGCGATTGCCGCCGCACTCGCATCGTGGGTGACCATGATGACGGTCTGGCCGAACTCGTCGACAGCGCGCCGCAAGAGGGCGAGCACTTCGCTGCTGGTCTTGGAATCGAGGTTGCCGGTTGGCTCGTCGCCGAAGATGACGGCGGGCTTCGAGAGCAGAGCACGCGCAACGGCGACGCGCTGCTGCTGGCCGCCAGAGAGCTCGGCCGGCTTGTGCGTCAGGCGCGTACCCAGGCCCGTCGC
>JBAXOM010000200.1:0-2236 GCA_037133215.1 Thermoleophilia bacterium
ACGAAGGACGACATCGATCGACTTGTCGAAGTTCTGACGGAGGTGTTGGCATGACCGCGCAGTTTCAGCAGGCTCGTTGGAACGAGCCCCTGCTCTCGGATATTGGTACCCCCGGCGAGCGTGGCTTCATCCCCTCGGCCCCCGAGGCGGAGATCACGGCTCGCGTGCCCGACGCACTGAGCGGCATCCCCGCGAGCTTCCAGCGCGCCGAGCCACCGCGCCTGCCCGAGGTCGCCCAGCCACAGCTGATGCGGCACTTCATGCGTCTCTCGCAGGAGACGATGGGCAACGACGTCGCCGTCGACTTTGGTCTTGGTACCTGCACGATGAAGTACTCGCCGAAGGTCAATGAGCATCTCGTGCGTCTGCCCGAGGTGTCTGGTTTGCATCCGCTTCAGCATGTCGACACGGTGCAGGGGATCCTCGAGATTCTCTGGCGTCTCGAGCAGATGTTGTGTGCGATTTCGGGCCTGGACCGCTTCACGCTGCAGCCCCCTTCGGGCTCGGCGGCTGTCTACACCAACGCCTCGATCGTGCGCGCGTACCATCGCTCGCGCGGAGAGGGTGACCAGCGCAACGAGATCATCTCGTCGATCTTCTCGCACCCCTGCGACCAGTCGGGTCCGTACTCGGCCGGCTACAAGATCATCCAGCTCTACCCCGGCCCGAATGGCTACCCCGAGGTCGACGCGCTGAAGGCCGCGCTCTCCGATCGCACGGCGGGCATCGTCATCACGAACCCCGAAGACACGGGGATCTACAACCCGCACATCAAGGAGTTCACGCGCCTCGTCCACGAGGCCGGCGGACTCTGCGTCTACGACCAGGCCAACGCCAACGGCATGATGGGTATCGCGCGTGCGAAGGAGGCAGGCTTCGACCTCTGCCACTTCAACATGCACAAGACCTTCTCGTCGCCGCATAACGGCATGGGTCCGGCAATGGGTGCGTCGGGAGTGCGCGAGGACCTCGTGCGCTTCCTCCCCGCTCCCGTCGTGGAGAAGCGTGGTGATCGGTTCGAGTTGGATTGGAATCGACCCGACTCGATCGGCAAGATTCGCAGCTTCGTTGGCAACGCGCAGATTGCAGTGCGCTCGTACTCGTGGATCCTCGCGCTTGGCCCTGACGGCATTCGCGAGGTCGCCGAGACGGCTGTTCTGAATGCCAACTACCTCGCAGCGCTCCTGCGTGAGGTTCCAGGGATGTCGCAGCCGTTCCCGACATCGAACACGCCGCTCGAGCAGTTCCGCTGGTCGCTCGAAGGGTTCAAGGAAGAGACGGGTGTCGGTAGTTCCGACATCTCTCGGAACCTCTCGGACTACGGCCTCCAACCGATTTTCACGAGCCACCACCCGTATCTGGTGCCCGAGCCGATCACGCCCGAGCCAGCCGAGTCGTTCTCCAAGGCCGACCTCGACACGTTTGGCAATGCCTTCCTGGATATTGCCCACCGCGCACAGGCCGATCCGGATGACGTCATCAACGGCCCATACCGCAACGCGTGTCGTCGTATCGATGCCGCCGCGTTGGATGATCCGGACCGCTGGGTCCCCTCGTCGCGTGCCGAGCGCACTCGCGATCGCACGCCCATCAAGGGCGATTAGTGCTCCGGCCGCGGGCTCGCATTTGTCGAGTCCGCGGCCGCTGCAGCGCTGATCAGAAGTACGTGTGGACGGCGCCGATGATGGTGCGATCGGCGTCGATCAGTGGGAGCAGTCGCCACTTGTCGAAGGCCGTGCACGGATGACTGATGCCACATCCGATCAGGTCGCCAACGGCGAGCTCGGTAACCCCGCTGCCACGCACGAACGCGTGCTGGTCGTTGAGGGCTGTGATCTCACAGCCCTCGGACTCGCACACAACACCGTCACGCGCGTGCCAGCGCACGATCGGCAGCTCGATGTCGAACGGCACATCACGCTTGCCAAAGCCGACGATCGCGAGCTCTGGTTCGGGCACAGACAACACGACACCCCACGCTTCGAGCGCTGCCGTCAATCGACCCTCACCCGCAATCGCTCCACGCTCGAAGGGCGACAGTCGACGGTAGAGACCGTCGTCGTGCGAGACCGTGCAGCCCGAGCGCACGACCAGCCGGATGGGCCGATCGATCTCTGGTCGCAACAGCGCCGAGACGCGATCAAACCAAGCGCTCCCGCCGGCCGTCACGACGACCTCATCACAGTCGGCAAACTGCCCCGCCCCCATTTCCGGTGCAGGAAATTTGCGGCCCGGC
>JBAXOM010000201.1:0-2185 GCA_037133215.1 Thermoleophilia bacterium
GACTGCAGCGGCTTCTGGTACTTCGGGCGCCCAAACGCGTCGAAGTACTCCTGCGTGTACCAGAACGTCGCGTGACCGGACGTCGCATCCTGCTCGCTCCGTTGCACGGAGTACCTCAGCAGTGGGTCGCTCAGGCAGCCGGACCCCGAGCATCCCGCAATCGCGATCGTCGTCTGGGTGCCATCCGGTCGAACCTGCGTCTGCAGCTGACCCAGATCGTTGTAGCTGGTCGTCGCCGTCAAACCATTCGCATCGGTCGCCAAGTTCTGCAGTCCGAGGTCGTACCGATACCCCACGATGCTCGTTTGGGAAAGCGCATTGGTGACCGACTCGGGCTTGAGACAGTGGCTGCCGTAGCCGACGGTCGTCATCCGAGGCGTCATCGCCGCGCCCGCGGGCGTCTGCCCCGTGACGGTGACCGTATTGACGTTGTTGCAGCCGTCGGTGTAGCCGTAGGTGGTCACGACTTTGTCGATTGAACTGCTTGGCTCGACCGTCTGGCCCATGACTCGGCACAGACCGTCAGTGGAGACCGAGTAACTGGTCGCGTGAGTCAGGGACGTTGGCCCCGGCTCAGTACGCTGATCGCTGACCTGATCCGTCTTCCCGATGCACCACCCGGTCGCCGCGGTCGAGCCGTCCTCGTGGGGCGTGATGTTGACGATGTCGGTGAATGTATTGTTTAGCCACGGCGACGTCGAGTCCTTGTCCACGGTCGTGGTCGTGACCTTCCACAGGTTGCCGTAGACGTCGAAGGCGCTCGCGCCGTTGAGGAACGAATACGCCGTCGTGACCTGAGTGACCAGTTGGCCATTGAGTGCGCCATTCATCTCGTAGGCCAAGCTTACCGATTGGGACACGTACGGAAAGATTCGCTGGCTGTTAGTGGTGGCATCGAGTGTGAACGATGCCAGGGTATTGGTGACATCCGAAATCAGAGTCGTGCCGTTCGACTGCTTGACGGTCTGTTCCAGGGTCATGCCCGTGAGAGGGAATGTCTGGGCGCAGTACGTGTAGTTCTGAAAGTTATTGCGGGAGTCGATCTCACGTCGAATCCCGAAGCCTTCGAACCCCCGGCGCTGCAGGTTGAGTCGCGCATTCTGGTACAACTCAGAGACGGTGTACGTGCCGCCGACGCCGTCCGTGGCGGAGTAGGCGCCGACGACACTGTGCGGCGCCTGCTCGTCCTGCTCCGGAAATGCTGCTCCGGAGCCCTTGGTGTAGTAGGTGGGGTTCGTCGTCAGGACGTAGCTCGGACTCGCGTTGATGCCGAATCCGTCTGTGAACGACGTTGCGAGGTCGGTCCTGATGCCTGCGCCAGCATGGGGAAGGACGGTGGGGACGCTACCGGCAGTTGTGCCGTAGACGATGTCGCCAAGTCCGTCCCCGTTGACATCCGCCACCACGGCCACGTGGCTTGTCGTGTCCGAGTTGTTGTAGGAAATTCCCGTGCTGGTCCAGGCGCCCAGGCCGCTGCCGGTGGAGTGCGCGTAACCGAAGAACCCGCCGGTCGTGGCGTTCGGCTCGACGATGTCATCCAGCCCGTCGCCATCCCAGTCCAGCGCCATCGGGTAGATCCCGTAAGCAGGCGTCGTCGTGAATACTGGCGCGCTCAGGACGGTCGTTGCGCCGGAGCGGTAGCAGGTGCCGTACTGGAGCACCCAGACGCCGCTTTGGGCGGTCGCAACGTCAGAGCAGCCATCGCCATTGAAATCCCCAATCAGTGGCGTGCGGGCGTTACTAGCAAGCCCCGTCGCCCCGAAACTGACGACTCCGAGCTGCTGGTACGCGATCGTCGTCGGATCGGAGACGAATAGCGTCCAGTTGTAGGTGATCGAGCCGCCGCAAGAGGCGCCGGAGGGCGAGGCGCAGCGCTGCTCATTCACGAAGAAGTCAAAGCGCCCGTCGTTGTTAAAGTCGGGCCGTCGGGTTCGGGTTGACGACTGGTAGGCCGCCCAGCCACCGAGCGGCGTCAACGTGAATTTGCTACAAGTGGTACAGCCCGATGCGGAGAGTTGCTTGAGAACGGTCTCGGCACCGAACCCCGTTCCCGTGTTCAGTCGGTAGTAGATGATGTCCGGCTGCGTCCAGAAGGTGCCTCCGGACACCAGGTAGATGATGTCCTCTCGGCCATCACCATCCACGTCGCCCGCCATGACCATCGGCCCCGTGCTCGCCGCCGGCG
>JBAXOM010000202.1:0-2098 GCA_037133215.1 Thermoleophilia bacterium
ACCCAGTTGGGCCGCATCGAGGCTGCACAAGCGGGGGTTCGGCTCAATACCGACGCCATCGACAACTCGGCGGGTGTCGATACCTCCGATCATGAGGTCAACATCAAGATCCTGCTCGACCAAGCGATTCGTGATGGGCTCCTCGATGGTGATCAGCGCAACGTGTTGCTCGCCCAGATGACCGATGACGTGGCGCAACTCGTCCTTCGAGACAACTACGTGCAGAACATCGTTTTGGGTAACGCGCGGGTGCAGTCCTCCGCATTGTTGACCGTGCACCAGCGGTTCATCCGGGCGCTGGAGGCGAGCGGTGACCTCGACCGAGGCCTGGAATACCTGCCCAGCGACGCTGAGATCGAAGCGCGTCATGCGGCGCTACACGGCCTCACTTCCCCAGAACTCGCTGTGCTGCTGGCCTACGCAAAGATCACGCTGACGGCTGATCTGCTTGAGACGCCGTTGGCCGAGGAGCCATGGTTTGGCGGAGCTTTGCGCCGCTACTTCCCTCAGCAGATCGCCGATCGCTTTGACGCGGTGCTTGATTCCCATCCGCTGCGTCGCCAGATCGTGATCACCGGTGTGGTCAACGACATGGTGAACCGCGGTGGAGTCTCGTTCGCTTTTCGGGCGGGTGAAGAGACTGGCGCGGGCCCGGTCGAGGTGGCACGTGCGTACACCGTTGCTCGCGAAGTATTCGCACTGCCGGTGTTTTGGAGTCAGGTCGAGGCGCTCGACAACAAGGTGCCCACGGCGGCGCAATGCTCGCTCCTCTTGGAGAGCCGTCGTCTGCTCGATCGAGCCACGCGCTGGGTGATCATGTCGCGAGGTGGTCGTGTTGATGTTGAAGGTGAGATCGACCGGTTCCGTGGTGAGGTCGCCCGCCTTGCGCCTCTTGTGCCCCAATTGCTCGTGGGGGTCGAGCATGAGCGCTGGGTGCGTCGCACCGATGAGTTGCAGGCGCTAGGAGCCCCACGCGAGTTGGCGGCTGAGACCGCTTCACTGCTCGACGTCTACGGGTTGCTCGACGTCATCGAAGTGGCGTGGGCAACCAACACCGACGCGTATGACGTTGCGCGCTTGTACTTCGTGTTGTCAGAGCGCTACGAGGTCGATCGGATGCTGGTTCGCATCACGCGACTGCCTCGAGACGATCGATGGAGTGCGCTGGCGCGCGCTGCGTTGCGCCACGACCTCTACGGGGCGCTCAGTGGGCTCACGCGCAGCGTGATCGACTGCACACCAGAGATGACTGAGCCCACGGCCCGCATCGAATCATGGGAATCCCTTCAATCAGAAGGACTTGCGCGTGCGCGAGCAACCCTCGATGAGATTGCTGAACTCGAGCAGTTCGATCTTGCGACGTTGTCGGTGGCACTGCGAACCATCCGCACCTTGGTGCGCAACGGCTCCTAGCGCCGATCGATTCCGCCTCGGGTTACTGCTAGGCCAGGTGAGTGACACCGCGTCCACTCCTTCGGTCGGTGTGCTCTCAAGTTGCTCACCGATGCACTGCATGTGGGGGAATGCGCTGTCCTTTGGGCCGGGCGGTTCCTAGGGTCAACAGTGATGCACCACCCACGGCTAGGACGCCCCGGGTTCGACGATCCCGCCGGGTGTATCGCCAGCCGAGGTTAGTTGCCTCATGAACCCTGGAGCGTGCGGTGCTATCCACCGACACCCTCACCCCTGTGGTGATCGACCGAGTGCGCGCAGTCGTCCGCGATCGGGGGACTGACCCAGCCACGGACCCGCGCGCCGCTCGAGCAGGAAATCATAAGGACGGCGCACACGGCGACGCCAAGGATGAGCATTGCGCAGACGCGGATTCCAATTCTTCTTTTCATGCGAATTCCTTTCTGTTCCCGACGCCTTATACCAAACCTAAGTCAAATTGACACTATTGCCGCAAAAGAACGCAGAGAGCACAAAAGATGTAAATGCCACGTTTGCATATACGAATGTTTATCTTTGCGTTTCTTTGTGTTCTTTTGCGGCCATCAGCTTGAATTATAAATGAAATCCATTTAAGGTCTACTATTTGCTAGTATCGGCGGATATTCATGAGCGATGTTTAATTTCCTCGACAGGAATTCCCGTT
>JBAXOM010000203.1:0-2086 GCA_037133215.1 Thermoleophilia bacterium
CGCAGTGGCGTCGCTGTGTCAGCGCTGCACTACTACGAACGCGAAGGGTTGATCTCAAGCATTCGTAACGCAGGCAACCAACGCCGATACGGCCGAGACGTTCTGCGCCGCCTCGCCTTTATCCGGGCCTCGCAACGCGTCGGAATCCCTTTGGTCACGATCAAGGAAGCACTCGACGATCTGCCGGCGCGGCGCACGCCCCGCGAAGAAGACTGGGGGCCTGTTGCGATGCGCTGGAAACAAGTACTCGAGAAACAGATCGAGTACCTCGAGCGAGTTCGCGACGACCTCGCCACATGCATCGGCTGCGGCTGTCTCTCGTTTCAGCGCTGCCATTTGGTGAACCCTGACGATGCAATGGCCGTCGAAGGCCCCGGGGCGCGACGACTGCTGCCGGGCACACCTCGACCCGACAGGTCGTAGCGCACGCGCCACGCTTCAGGCCGGACAACGAAGCCGCTACCGAGACAGGAGTCGCTGCTCGAACGGGTAGTCGTTCATGATCTCGATGCCGGTCTCGGTGACCAACAACTGATCCTCTAACTTCACGCCCTCGCCACTGCTGGCCGAACCGATGTAGCTCTCCACGCAAAAGACCATGCCCGGCTCGAAGGCGTCGTCGAGTGGGTACGGCACACCAGGCCTATGGAATGGGAGGTTCGGATACTCACCAATCATCCCGAGGCCGTGGCCAATGCAGTAGTAGCCGCTCGACCGATGCTCCTCGGGAACCGGCCATGCGTTACGGGCCACGTCCTCAAATGACACGCCTGGGCCGATCAGTGACACATTGTGCCGAAGTTGTTCGTAGGCGCGCTGATAGATCTCGCGCTGCTGCGGACGTGCTGGACCGTCGCCGGCGAGGAAGGTTCTGGAGAAGTCGACCGAACAGCTTTCGAACGCAATCGCATCGGTATCAAGGCACACCAGATCTCCGTCTTCAATGACGCGGGTGCCGCATTCCTGAAAGTACGGAAACGTGTTCGGACCACTCTCGAGCAGCCGAGTGGATACCAGCTCTCCGTGCCCTGCAATGAGCCCGCCAACAAAGTGGCTCCACAACTCGTTCTCGGTCATACCCGGGCGGAGCGCATCCTGCATCTGCTTGACGGCGCCAACGGTGCGACGCATCGCTTCGCGCATGTAGGCAATCTCGAGAGGCAGCTTCACTCGTCGCGTGCGGCTCATCAACACGTCGGCATCGGTGATCCCGAAGCCCTCAGCACGGAGGGCATCGACCGCAGCGAACGGGAAACTGTCGACGGCCAAGGTCGCGACCTCGCCACAATGCTGCCGAACGAGCGTCGCTATCTCGCCCGCCATCGCTACACATTCGGTCGACGTGAAACCGTTGCTGCTCACGTGGCTGAGGCCATGGGCGATGCGCACCTCATGAACAGTCGGCAGCCCCGCCGACAAATGCTCACCTCCGACGTAATCGAACAGGATTACCGGCCCATCGGCGAACACCAGCAGATACCGGGCAGGAACGCAGAGGTTGAAGACCGTCATGTTCGTCGCCCCAGTGACGTAGCGCACGTTGAACGGATCACGCAGTAACGCGACGGGAACGTTGAGCGATGACATGAATCGCCGAGTGTTCGCCAACCGCTGCGCATACAGCTCGTGTCGCGTGAACGAACTGTCGAGATCGAGTCCAGCGGCGAGGTCGAATGACATGCCGCGAGACTAACGAGCGACGCTCGCATCGCCTGCGGACTTCGCGCACGATGCTATTTTCCACTCATGGATTCACGCTTCGCCGCCCTCAAAAAGATGAATGTGCTGGCGGGCTGCTTGCACCTCGCATCCCTCATCGCAATCCTTCTGCTGGCAAACAACGCCTCGCTCCCCGTGCGAGCCACATACCTCACCGAGGCACCCGGCACCGGAAACTTCTCCGATCCCATCGAACTGTTCAGCTTGAACATCGGCTACATGGTCGCCGCGTTCATGGCGCTGTCGGCGTTCTTCCACTTCTTCGTCAGCTCACCTCGGGTGTTCCCGAAATACGTCGATGGCCTCGCCCGGCACATCAACGTCTACCGCTGGGTCGAGTACGCGCTCTCGTCGTCGATCATGATCG
>JBAXOM010000204.1:0-2071 GCA_037133215.1 Thermoleophilia bacterium
CGCATCGCCTCGTCGACGACGCGACCGGTCGCCCACGGAATCGAGATCGTGAAGACCTGGCCGATCACTGCCAGCACAATCGAGGCCCATAGCGCCACGCGATGCGCGCGCATAAGACCAACGCCACGACGCATCGTGGGCCAGAAGGTCTTGCGCAGTTCGGCGCCAGAGGTCAGTTCGAGAGAGTGTTGATGCATGGAGCGGTGCGCGGGTACCTACATGACTCAACGACGCGGAGATCGCGAGGCTTCCCTGCAGAGACTCACCTTACCGGGCTGCTTCGCCTGACACTCCCAGCTCAGCGATCAGCGCAGCCCAAAGTGCGCCTCAACGCACTCGGCGGCAGCTTCGTAGTGCGCATCATCGACGAACAGTTCGCGTGGTCCGGCGGCCAAGAAGTCCGGCACGTCCATGCCAATTGGGCGACGGATCAGCACTTTGATCTCGTCCTGCTCGAGCAGGCCCGCGATCATCTCGGCCTCCATCAGGTTAGCTGTCCAGGTCAGACGACGCACGCCTCAGTCCTCGTCCCGGCCGCCGTTTTTGATCAGCACGGCGTCGCCGCGCTCACGAAACGGGAGTTCGATGAGGTCCAGGTCGCGTGGCACGACGACGTTGTCGTGGATCTCCTCGGCCTCCGCCTTGATCAACTTGGGGGGCGAACGCATGGAGAGGTGTGTCAGTGCGAGCATGCGCACGCGCGCCTCGGCCGCGAGCTCTGCGGCTTCGCGTGCCGTCGAGTGGTTCGTGTCGCGTGCACGATCAAGTTCTTCGTCGAGAAACGTCGCCTCGTGGATCAGTAGGTCGCAATCGACGGCGCGGGCCATCAGTGAATCGCACGGACGCGTATCGCCCGACAGCACAATCGTGCGGCCAAAGCGCATCTCGCCGACGAGGCCCTCGGGCGTGATGACGGTCCCGTCATCGAGCGTGATTGTCTCGCCACGCTGCAGCATGCCGTTGAGGGGGCCGTCAGGGACGCCCGCGGCTCGTGCTTTTTCGACGTCGAAGCGGCCGGGCCGATCGTCCTCGACGAGCGCCCAACCGAGGCTCGGGACGCGATGGCGCGTACCAATCGCCTCGAGGCGATACTCGCTGCACGCAATCTCGGCACCGCCGGCAAGCTCGACGACGGCGAGCGGAAACGGCATCTTGCCGATCACCGAGTCGAGGTCCTGCAACACCTTTTTGATGCCCTCGGGGCCGTAGATCGAAAGTGGTGCGGTGCGCTCGCGCAACGCGAAGGTGCGCAGCAGGCCCGGCAGGCCGAGGATGTGGTCGGCGTGGCCGTGCGTAATCAAGATCACGTCGAGGTCGGTCAGTCCCGCAACGCTCTGCATCAGTCGTCGCTGCGTGCCTTCACCACAGTCGACGAGGATCCGTTCGCCGCCACGACGAATCAGCGTCGCAGCCGTCTGGCGCGTCGCAGAGGGCACCGAGCCGCCGGTGCCAAGGAAGATTACGTCGAGATCCACCGTTTCAGCGTACCCCGACAGGGGGCTAGTGGGCTACGAGTTCGGGTTGAGCGCTTTGCTGATGCGCTTGATCAAGGCCTGGTTACGCGAGGCTGGGTCGTACGTCATTGCCTTGCTGTACAGCGTGAAGGCCTTGTGTGCATCGCCTGCAGCGAGCGCCTGTTCGGCGAGCTTCAACGTTGCGACCGCGGCCGTACGGCGGAACATGGCGAGACGGGCAGGGGCGTCAGAGAAGCCGCCAAGTGCTGCCATTTCTGCTATTGCCGGCTGCCACTTGCCGGCAGCAAAATCGGCTTCGGCACGATCGTAGCCAGCCTGCGCTGCGGCCTGTGCGTTGATCTGTGCGTTCGTGTTGGCGTTGATCTGGGCGACCATCACCTTCTGCGACGTCGCCTGCACCTGGCCAAGGTCCGGAGCAATTTGGAGAGCCTGATCAACCGACGCTCGAGCGCCGGCCAGATCGCCCGCGCTCATCTGCGCTTCGGCCTGTACCGACAGGGCAACGGCGTTCGCAATATTGCCGCGATTGCGCGCCCACTTGCGCGCGGGCTGGACAGCCACGATCGCCGTAATGCCGAGCAGGATGATCATCAACA
>JBAXOM010000205.1:0-2052 GCA_037133215.1 Thermoleophilia bacterium
TGGTCGTCGTAGTTGTAGAACTCGCGACGCTCCATGTAGGACGTCAAGGCCTCGGGGAGTTCTGACTTGTCGTAACGCTGGAGCAGGTCGAAGACGTGGTTCGAGACCATTGCCGGGAACCAACGCGAGGCATCGCGTGCAGCTGCCATGTCATCGATCAAGACCGCGGGTGCACAGACGATCGGCTCGAGCAGGTCGGGATCACGCCCGGCCTCCTCGGCTGCCTTACGGGCAATGCCCATGATCCACTGGATGATCTCGGGATCGGCGAGTTGGATGATCACACCGTCGGCGACACGCCCGGCGACACCGAGGGCGCGAGGACCGTAGCCCGCGAGATACATCGGGATATCCGGCTGATCCTTCGCCCACAACAATTCGAGTTCCTTGTCGTTCCACGTCACGGGGCGACCGTTCATGAACTCTTTCATCATCGTTGTGGCGCGCTCAAACTCGGCGATTTTGACGGGCTGACGACCGACGTAGCGGAGCGCCGAATCGCCGCGGCCAATGCCCATCACCATGCGACCGTTCGAAAGGTCCTGGAGCGTTGCGTGGCCGGAGGCGGTAACCGTAGGGTCACGCGTGCCAGGGTTCGTCACACACATACCGAGCTTGATCCTCGAGGTGCCGAGTGCGGCGGCGGTCAGGATTGGGTACGGATCCTGCCAAAGGACGTGTGAGTCGTACGTCCAGCCGATCTCGAAGCCATTGTCTTCGGCCTGCTTGAACAGGCGCACGAGGTCGGTATAAGGCGGATCGGGTAGAACAGTGACGCCGAAATGCATGAGTCGGTCCGCCTTACGCGTTTGCGTGTTGATTGAAGAAGTCGGTCACGAGCACCGTCGCCTCAGCAGGGCACTCGAGCAAGCCAGCGTGGCCGATCTCGGTGAACTCGTGCACCGTCGCCCAGTCGCCGATCGCATCCGCGATGTCGTGGGCGCTAAAGCCACCCGTTGCCAGGCGTGGCGGAGTCATCGTGTCGCGCGTGCCGTTCGTAAACAGGATCGGGCGCTTGATCGAGCGGGCGATCTCCTCGTTGTCCATGTTTTCCATCGCGAGACAGGCCCAACGAATCGTGTACGGCGGGTTGAGGCGAATGACGTGGCGGACGAGATCGAACGTGCTCGGGTTGTCGGCGAGGAACTGGTCGCCAACGGCCTGGATCGTGACGAGGTCGCAGAAGTCGTCGAGCGGCATCGCCTCTGCCATCTTGCGCCACGTACCGAAGTAGACCTTGCGGTAGAGGTCGCAACGCGCCATGCCACAGTCGGCGCAGGCAGCGATCGTGCGCTCGGGATACTTCCCGACGAAGGCGATCGTGACCATGCCACCCATGGACGTGCCGTGCACGAAGACGCGATCGAAACCAAGCGCGTCGAGGAGGAGTGCGCCCTCATCGGCCCACTTCTCGACGGAGTGCTCCTCGTGCGGACAATCCGACCGGCCATAGCCCGTCGCGTCGAACGAGAGCAGACGAAAGCCGCGCTCGCGAAAGCCGTCATTGACAAAACCAAAGTTGTGACGGCCAAAGAGCGAACCACCAAACTGCATCACGATCGGGCCGTCTTCGGGTCCGGTCAATTCGTAATAGATTCGATTTTCGTTCGACAACGTGACGAATGGCATCGCTCGTACTCCCCTTGGTTGTTCCTGCTCCTCAACGCACTCGTCTGAATCGCTCCAGACGGCTATCCTCGCGTAAGCGGAGATTATCCGCGCTTGGGGTGAAAGGGAAACAGCAATGGCAGGCGAGTTCGAAAATCGGGTCATAGTCCTGACGGGAGCGGCAGGCGGAATTGGTCAGGCAACGGCGCGCCAATTCGCCGCCGCGGGCGCGAAGCTCGTGCTCTCCGATCGCGAGGAAGCGGTCGTTGGGCTGGCGGACGAGCTCGTCGCGGCCGGTGGTGAGGCGGTTGCGGTGATTGCTGACGTGACGCATGCCGATCAGGTTGCTCGCATCGCCATTGCGGCTGACGAGACATTCGGTGGCGTTGACGTGCTCGTCAATAACCACGGCATGATCCTCGGTCGACCGTTTCTCGAGACGAC
>JBAXOM010000206.1:0-2012 GCA_037133215.1 Thermoleophilia bacterium
GCCTAACGTGGCTGGTTGGCCGGCCGCGTGACGCCTGGCGCGCTTTGGCGCTCGGCTTCGGGTGTCTGTTGATGTGGAATCCCTGGTCGATCTACGACCCGGGTCTGCAACTGTCGTTTGTTGCCGTCGCGGGCATCCTGCTTGCTGTTCCGTACGCGCGGCGGATCTCCGAGGCAACGGCGATTCCGTACGTTGTCGCCACAGCACTCCTGGTGACGGGCGCTGCGACGCTGGCCACGGCTCCGATCTCGTGGTGGCACTTTGGTCGGGCGGCAATCTTCGCCTCGCTGCCGTCGAATCTCTTCGCCGCGCCTGCGGTGCCACTCGCGCTGTGGTCGGCTCTCATCGCGACGATCATCACGCCCGTGGCACCGTCCGCGGGAGCCGGCATTGCCTGGTGCTCGCAATGGCCGGCGTTGTGGATTCTCTGGTGTGCGCGAATGGGCGAGTGGTTGGCGCTGGTCGTGCCCGACACGGTCGTCCTCGTCGGCTGTGGCCTGCTTGCTCTATTCGTCGCACTGCGGCGACCGCGGGCGGCGAGCGCAGTAGGATGGCGTGGTGTCCGCAACGCCACTCGCACCGGTCTACCTGCTGAGCGGCACGGACCGCGGCAAGATCCGGCGAGCCCTCGAGCGGCTTCGCGATCGCTACAGCAGTGAGGCGATTGAGGTTTTCGATGCATCCCAGCACGAGCCCGACGCAATCGCTGGCGCCTGCAGCCAGCAGGGCCTGTTCGTGGAGGAGCGCCTGATCGTCGTGGAGGGCATCGACGCGTGGGTCAAGCCCCGCCGCGCCGGACGTCTCGACCCCGTGCTTGCCTACGTCGCCAATCCGAGCCCATCCACGGTGCTCGTGCTTGTCGCCGATGCACCAGCCGATCCACGCAAGCCAATCTGGCCCAGCGACGATCCGTTGTTTGCCGCCGTCCGCAAGAACAGCGGCAAAGAGGCGGTGCTGTCGTTCGAGGCGCCCAAGAGTGCGGCCTTCTCGCGCCAGGAGGCCGAGCGCCTCGGTGTGCGCATGGACCCCGAGGCGATGCTGCGCTTCACCGAGCTGGTGGGCGAGAGTCCCGACGAGATCACGCGCGAGCTCGAGAAGCTTTCAACCTACGCGCTCGACGCCGCTGTCGAGGTCGAGCTGGTCGAGGTGATGATCAGCGCGCGCCACGACGATGCGCCGTGGGCCTTGCTCGACACGATCACCGAGCGCGATCGGCGAGGTGCAATCGCCGAGCTCACACGCCTGCTCGCGGGCGACGTCGAGCCGCACCGTGTCCTGCCGCAGTTGACCCGCCACGTCGAACTGGTGCGCCGCACCGTCGAGCTCGCCGAGCACGGCCGCCCCTCGCGCGAAGTTCTCGCCAAGCAGCTCGGAGTGGCACCGTTTCGTGCCGGCAAGATGCTCGCCGCCGTCGGGCGCTGGACGCCAGGAGACGCCAGCGCAGCGCTCAGCCACATGCACGAGGCCGACGCCGCGATGAAGGGCATGTCGCGCATGCCGCCAAGTCTGGTGCTCGAACGAGCGCTTGCTGAATCGCTCTAGCGTGGCCTGCGCGTAGCCGTCCTATCCGGTAACGGATTGTGCTGGCTGTGGCGTGGGTGCAGGCTTTGGTGTGCTGATTTTGAGGGTCTTGGTTGCGGGCGTGCCAGCCACACCGTTCTGGATGGGTGTGATTTTGAGAAGCCACGTGTCGGCCTGTTTCACGCGGATGGTGCAGGTCGCGGTGCGTTTCTTGGTTTTCTTGTTGGTGGTGATTTTGCAGGTGCCGCGCGCGGTTCGGGTGGCACGAGTTTCGAAGCTTCGGGTCGCGTTGCGGGTGGCGGTGATTGTGTAGGTCGTGTTGGGTGCTGCGGTGAAGCTGCCGGTGATTGGCTGGTTGGTGGTGCGTGTGCCGGTGTTCCAGCGAATTTTGGTGGGGGTCCGGGGTGTGAAGGTGGCGGTGACGTTGCGGGCTTGCGTCATTGAGACGGTGCAGGTGCTGGTGCCGGTGCAGTCTCCGCTCCAGCCGCTGA
>JBAXOM010000207.1:0-1982 GCA_037133215.1 Thermoleophilia bacterium
CGGCGCCACAACCGCTCGTACAGCTGCGCGTCTTGCTCGCACAGAGCGGTCCGCGTGCCGACGATGCCGTCGAGAAGTTGGTAGAGCTAGGCGTTGCCGAGATCGGTCCGCTGCTTGCTGCGGGGCGCCGTCGCGAGGCACGCACCGACCGGTGGGAACGGATCGCCGCCGGCGCCGCCGCTCAGGCGAAGCTTTCGAGAATCCCAATGATCCTGCAACCGGTCGCCTACAGCGATGCGCTCGCGATCGGCGCGATCGTGTGTTCACACGAGGAGTACGACACGCTGTTCGCCGACGCGCTTGACAGCGCAACGTACCCCATCACGCTCCTGATCGGTCCGGAGCCAGGCTTTAGCTCCGATGAGCTGACCCAGGCACGCGTAGCGGGATGCCCGATCGCAACTCTGGGCGGCACTGTGCTGCGCACCGAGACCGCCGCCATCGTGGCGGCGGCCCTGGTGCGCGCGCTTCTTGGCGCCTAGACCGTTGCCTCGACGCGGTAAATACCAGCCCAGCTGGGGTTAATCCGAACCGTGCCGAGGCACGAGAAGTCTTTGTGCTCTGAGCCATAGGCGCAGCCGAAGCTGCCGCTGAGGCGATTCGCGTCGAAGTAGCCGCCGGCGCCGATGTAGCCGTAGTACGGCGACGACGACGACGTCTTGTAGATCGAGACACCGAAGACGAGACCGATCGTCATGTGGCGATCGAAGTTTCTGCCCCCCACGTGCTTATGGAACGAGCGCGTCTTCGAGATATCCAACGTGCCGAGCAGCGCCGTCGAGAACGTCTTCGTGGCGGAGGCGAGCTGTGGGCCGTTGTCGTTGCGGCCCTGGCTGAGCTCCTCGAAGGTGCCGCCGTCGCTGTCCAGCGCGAGAAAGAGGCGGCCCGTGTACTTCTCCGTGGGCGACGTCGTGTGCTCGATGTCGATGGCGAGCTTGAACTCAGTCAGCTTGCCACAGACCATCTTCATGGAGGCCTGGTGAAGCGTGTAGATGGTCTTCTTCATTTCGAGCGTACCGCCGATCTCCCCGGAGATCGTGGAGCAGCCCGTGGCGGGTACGTGCACGTTGGTGCTGACGTGAAACGCGGTGATTTGAAAGCTCGCGGTCTTGAAGGCTAGGTCGGCGCCGGTGATGGTGAGACCCATCTCTGTGTTGGTCAGATGGGCATCAATCGTGAAGGTGCCCTGATCGCTGTGCATGGTGCCTTCAAGGCGAGCTGAAGTACTGAGCGTCGAGACGCTCAGTTTGACGTTCGTGTACGTCGTCTTGCCAAGCACGAGGTTGGTGATCTGGGTTGTTCCCTCGAAGCCACCCTTGACGATCAAGAGGTTGATATCGACCTTGCTGTCGCCAATCGAGTAGCCCTTGAGTGTCAACTGCGCGTGGTGTTCGCAGCCGACGTTATCGATGAAGCCGTCAACGTGATTGAGCTTAATTGTCGTCGTCGGCGCGGTGGACGATGTAGCCGTGGTGTCCGCGACGAACGCGATCTTCCAGTGACACTGGTTCTCCCACGTAAGCGTGCCGCTCATCGTGCTGCCGTTGCCGCCCTCGAGATCAGCCGTGGCGGTCACGACGCCATTGACATCGGCGGTGACACTGATCTTCTTCGCCAACAGCTTGTCTGGGACGACCCATACGTTCTCGACGGATGTGCCGGGTGTAGGCACGGCGTGGCCGAAGAAGGACGTTGCCTGTCGCGTGTGGTCGTACCGGGTGGCGGCCGACGCTGCGCTTGACGTCACGAGCGCGATCATCAGTGCCAAGATGGTGAGGACCAAGTGCCGATATTTCATGGTGCGATGGTACAGGCTTGGGACCACGACGGAACCCCCTCGTTCGAGCGGCGAGTCACCCTCGGCGAGCGAGTGATCGCGTCGGGGCGTGGGGCGGCTATCCTCGAAGGCATGATTGAGCAAGTAGAGGCAGATCTCCGCACCGCGCGTCTCGCGCGTGACAGCGAAACGGTCGGCGCGCTCT
>JBAXOM010000208.1:0-1956 GCA_037133215.1 Thermoleophilia bacterium
CTCTTGTCCGAACTGGACGTCGAACGGTCGCTCGGTCGGGATATCTCCCCTCAGGATGTCGAGCCCAATAGTCCTGGCCAACAAATTGCGCAGCGCGTCCTTGCGGAACGACGCGGCTGGGCGCATGACCGACCCGGAACCAACAAAGGAGCCGACCCGCAGAAAATAAGCGATACGCCGGCACCCACGTCATCGGCCGAAACTGATGACGATTCCATTCGGGCAAGCGGTCCAGAGTGGTTCGAGTGCGTATTCCAGCGATCGTGAACGCTGTTTCCACGCGATCGTGAACGGTGCGTGGAGCTGGCTGCTGGACTGTTTGTTTCTACGTCAGGTGTTCACGATCCGTCAAGGTTTCTGATCTCTCGGTCCGATGTTTCATCCTCGTCCGAGGTGAGCCGCGGTCTGCCGCCGCAGGCGGCAGAAGGCTCTTATGCCGATCCATTCGGGATCTTCTTGCGCATGGAGTCGCCGTTCATCTGCAGCGGGATCCGATGGCTGTGATGCACGAGCCGATCGAGGATCGCGTCCGCGAGCGTCGGCTCGCCGAGGTACGCGTGCCAGGTATCGACGGGTAGCTGGCTCACGAGGATCGTCGAACGCGCGTGGACACGGTCGTCGAGGATCTCGAGCAGGTCCGCTCGGTCCTGGCTCGTCAGCGCCGTCAGCCCCCAGTCGTCGAGGATCAGGATCGAGGCCTTCTGGATCCGCTTCAGCAGCCGCATGTAGCTGCCGTCGCCGTGCGCGACGCGGATCTCTTCGAACAGCCTCGGTACACGCCAGTACAGCGCCGGCAGTCCGAGCCTGCAGGCCTGCTGCGCGAGCGCGCAGGCGAGCCAGGTCTTGCCGGAACCGGTCGGTCCCGTGATCAGCACGTTCTGGCTTCGACGCACCCAGTCGCACGCGGCGAGCGCTGCGATCTGGCGCTTGTCGAGGCCGCGGGCGGCCTTGTAGTCGACGTCCTCGAGGCAGGCCTGCGCGACCTTGAGGTGTGCCTGCTGCATCAGCCGGGTCTTGCGCAGGTTGTCGCGGTAGAGCCGCTCGCGGTCAACCAGCAGCGACAGCCGGTCCTCGAACGACAGTGCATGGGTCTGCGGCGTCGCCTGCTGCTCCTCGAGCGCTGCGGCAAGGCCGTGGAGCTTGAGGCCCCGCAGGGTATCCAACGTGTTGTGCATCAGCATCGTGTCTCCTCAGTGGTAGTAGCCCGGCCCGCGGACGTTGCCGTGGGCGGGCAGATCGAGCTCGGCCTGCTCGACCCGGCGCCGGTCGCGCCCGGTCTGCAGGATCGACTTGACGGTGCCGCGGGTCGGGCGCCTGAGCTCGACCGCGAGGCAGCTTGCGGCCTCGAGCCGGTCGTCGCCGTACTCACGGGCGAGGGCGAGCAGCCCCAGGCACGCCCGGTAGCCTTGCTCCGGGTGCGGCTTGCTGACGAGCAGGTGCTCGACCACCGCACCGGTCGCAGGGCCGATCGACTGGCCCCAGTCGATCAGCCGCTTCGGCGTCCACTCCGAGTGCGCCCGGTGCGACTTCGGCATGTGCTCGCCTTCGGTCGTGTGCTTGCCCTTCTGGTACGAGCGGACGTGGCTCGCGACGCGCTGGCCACGATGCAGCACCTCGACGGTTGCCGCGCTGTAGCGCGCCCACACCTCGTACCCAACCAGCGCGTGCGGCACGCTGTAGTAATGCTCATCGACGTCGACGTGGTAATCGAACGCGACGCGCACCTCCTTCCACTCGGCATAGACGTACGGCGTCGCCGGCAACGGCCTCATCGCCGGCCGGTCCAGCGCCTCGTAGACGCTGCGACGGCTGCCAGGCAGCTTCTGGAACGGTCGGTCGTTGAGCTCGGTGAGCAGCGGCCGGATCGCGCCGTTCAGCTCATCCAGGCTAAAGAACCGCTGGTGGCGCAGCTTCGCCAGGATCCAGCGCTCCACGATCTGCACCGTCAGCTCCGCC
>JBAXOM010000209.1:0-1952 GCA_037133215.1 Thermoleophilia bacterium
AGCGCGGGCCCAAGACCAGAGCGGCAACGTTGGCCTGGCGGGCGTCCCGATCGCATACAAGGATCTGCTCTCGACGAAGGGCGTGCCAACAACGGCCGGCTCGAAGATCCTCGAAGGCTTTATTCCGCTCGACGATGCCGATGTCGTGGCTCGCGGCAATGCGGCTGGGCTCGTGAGTCTCGGCAAGACAAACCTCGACGAGTTTGCGATGGGTTCCTCGACCGAGCACTCGGCCTACGGGCCGACGCGTAATCCGTGGGATCAGACGCGCGTGCCTGGCGGCTCGTCGGGTGGCTCCGCCGCCGTCGTGGCAGCAGGCTTAGCCCCGTGGTCGCTCGGTACCGACACGGGTGGCTCGATTCGCCAGCCCGCCGCCTTCTGTGGCCTCGTTGGGCTGATGCCCACGTACGGCACCGTCTCGCGCTTCGGCGTCGTCGCCTTCGCCTGCTCGCTCGAGCAGGTCGGGCCAATGACGTTGACGGTGCGCGACTGCGCGCTCTTGCAGCAGGTGATTGCAGGTGGCTCCGAGCGCGACGCCACCTGCGTCGGCTTGCGCGAGCCAATCGTGCTGCCCGAGCCCGGTCGACTCGATGGCGTCCGCTTTGGTGTGCCGTGGGCCGAGCTCGAGGACGGTGTCGATCCCGGCATTCGCGAGCGCTTCGACGCCTCGCTCAAACTGGCGACCGAGTTGGGTGCCGAGCTGGTCGACGTCGAGCTTCCCTACGCGCGCCACGGTCTCGCCGCCTATTACGTGATCGCTCCCGCCGAAGCCTCGGCCAACCTTTCGCGTTTCGATGGAGTGCGCTACGGCCTGCGGGTCGATGGCCCCGACCTTCGCTCGATGTACGAGGCCACGCGATCGGCCGGCTTTGGCCCCGAGGTCAAGCGGCGCATCATGATCGGCACGTACGCACTGTCGGCTGGCTATCACGACGCCTATTACGTGCAGGCGCAACGCGTCCGCACGCTGATCCGCCGCGATTTCGAAGCCGCCTTCTTGGGCGTCGACGCGATCCTCTTGCCGACGGCACCGACGACAGCGTTTCCGATGGGCGCACGTATGGACGATCCACTCGCCATGTACGCCAACGACATCTTTACGCTGCCCGTCAACCTAGCGGGCATTCCGGCATTGTCGATTCCGAATGGACTCGTCGAGGGTCTACCGAGTGGTCTGCAGATCATCGGTGCGGCCCATACCGAGAACACCCTGCTGCGCTTTGGTGCGGCTTTCGAGCAGGCGATCGGCTTCGACCCAGTGCCGCCGGCCCTGCGTGGGGGTGCGGCATGAGCGCGCCGTGGCAGAAGGATGGTTACGAGGCCGTGATCGGGCTCGAGATTCACGTGCAGTTGGCGACCAACTCGAAGATGTTCTGCTCGTGTGCGAACCAGTTTGGCGACGAGCCCAACACCAACGTCTGCATGGTCTGCCTCGCGCATCCTGGCGCGATGCCGGTGGCCAACGCCGAAGCGATTCGTCAGGCGACACGCGTGGGTGTGGCACTCGGATGTCGGATTCCCGAGACGAGCGAGTTCAGCCGCAAGCAGTACTTCTACCCGGATAGTCCGAAGGCGTACCAGATCAGCCAGTACGATCAACCGATGTGCGCCGAGGGTCTGTTTCGCGTGCCGGGCGAGGGCGGCTTCGACGTGCGCCTCACGCGCGCGCACTTGGAAGAAGACGCAGCCAAGATGATCCACGCGGGTGGTGAGGGTGGCCGCATTAGTGGCTCGGCCGGTTCGATCGTCGACTTCAACCGTGTCGGCACGCCGCTGCTGGAAATCGTCTCGGAGCCCGACATTCGCTCGCCCGAGGATGCGCGCCGTTTTCTCACGCTGCTGCGTGCCACGGTCGTCGCAATTGGTGCCTCGGATTGCGACATGGAGAAGGGCTCGCTGCGCGCCGACGCGAACGTGTCGATTCGCCCGATCGGCTCGACGGAGTACGGCAC
>JBAXOM010000210.1:0-1943 GCA_037133215.1 Thermoleophilia bacterium
CCTGCCGACGATTGCCACCAACGCTCCACGTCACCAGCACCACCAAGGCCACGAGCAGGGCGACATTGCCACCGGAGACCGCCAAGAGGTGCGCCAAACCCGAGGCTCGAAAGGCCGAGACGGCCTGCTGTGTCATACCCGCGCTGCCGCCGAAGGCGAGCCCCACCACGATCTGCCCCGGATCCCCTACTCCTGCCGGAGCAAGTGCAGCGACGGCGTACGTGCGGGCGCGATCGGCGATGCCCCAGAGACCACTACGCCGCCCGATCACCTGCTGCGTGCCGATGCGAAGGACGGCGTGGATGCCCTGGTGCGCGAGCCATGCCTGCTCGTCAAAGCCGTTTTGAGATCCGCGCGGTGCTGACACACTGCCGCTGACGCGGAGAATGCTGCCGCGATCGGGACCATGACTCGCATTAATACGGAGTAGAACTGGGCCACCCATGGCACCGAGAACCTGCCCCGTTGCGATGCGGCTATAACCACTGCCATGCCAGGCCTCCGTTACCAACACGGGTAGGCCGTCGACCGAGTGGCCGATCAGAG
The DNA here is from genome assembly GCA_037133215.1 of Thermoleophilia bacterium. Taxonomy (GTDB): domain Bacteria; phylum Actinomycetota; class Thermoleophilia; order Gaiellales; family F1-60-MAGs149; genus F1-60-MAGs149. The sequence goes on from JBAXOM010000210.1 coordinate 547, forward strand.
GATGCAGTGGCTCCGCTGCCAATCGTTCAACTTGATGGTTGCCCACGGCGAACCCGAGTGCCAGCACCACCCCTCCTGCGATCAGCGACCACCGCCGCTGCGGAAGCTGAAGCGCGAGCAGACCACCACTCGCTAACCCCACAGCCACAAGCAGCGAACCATGCGGCACGCTTGGCAACGCCAGTAGTGCTCCCATTCCAACCAGATAGCCAACGAGGTCGGGCAGCGCCGGGCGACGAAGGCGCATCAGGGAGCAACGAGGTCGCGCAAGGCCTCCAGCTTGGACGGCCCAATGCCCGGCACCTCCATCAGATCGTCCGCGGTCTTGAATCCCCCGTGTGCATCGCGCCAATCCAGAATGCGTTGAGCCGTTGCTGGCCCTACTCCTGGCAGAGCGTCGAGCGCCGTCACATCCGCGCTGTTGAGGTGCACGACGCCACTCGTGGCCGGACCAGCACCCGTGGGAGCCGCTCCCGCACCGGGCGTGAAGGCCTCGGGCACAAGCACCTGCTCACCGTCAATCAGGAGCGCAGCCAGATTGACCGTGACGGCATCGGCTTTCGTAGTCACCCCACCGGCCTTCTCGATCGCATCGACGACACGCTTGCCCTGTGCCAGTTGGTAGACCCCGGGTTTCCTGACCGCGCCCGTCACGTAGACCACGAGGGGCTCTTCCGCTGCTGGTGCGACACCGCCGACGCCGTCGGTCACCGCGGAGGAGGTGACGATCGGCATCGGCGGGCTTGCTTCGCCTCCACGACCACGGAAGAACGTCACGGCAGCTGCGAGGAGGAGGATCGCGGCGAGCCCGAAGAGGAGCGTTCGGCGGTCGAGGTGAGGCATGGCGCCAGCCTGTCAGCACTCAGCGAACGTGCGACGCGCGGCGACGCCCAGCAAGCGCGCAGAACGACTCGGGCCGTGCGCGTTATTTGACGACGATGTTGACGAGCTTGTCAGGAATCACAATTTCCTTGACAACTTCGCGACCAGCAATGTGCTCGGCGATCTTCGGCAACTCGCGCACCAGACGCACGACCTCGTCCTGCGGGAGACCACGCGGCAGCTCGATGCGCTCGCGCACCTTGCCGTTGACCTGGGCCACGCACGTGAACGTGTCGGACACCAGGAGCGCCGGATCAACCACCGGCCACGGTGCCTCCCAGAGGCGCGAGCCACCCAGCTGCTCCCACAACTCCTCGGCAATATGCGGCGCAAACGGCTGGACGAGGCAGACGAGCGTACCGGCAGCATGGCGCAGGACCTGGCCGCCGACTGGATCGCCGATCAATTCGTCGCGCGCCTTCTCGATGCCGTTGAGCAACTCCATCGACGCCGCGATTGCGGTGTTGAATTGCAGGCGGCGATCGATGTCTTCGGTGACGCGCTTCGTCGTCTGG
>JBAXOM010000211.1:0-1929 GCA_037133215.1 Thermoleophilia bacterium
CCAGCACACAGCCGCCGATGTAGTGGACGTCGTCGGCGTATCGATCATCGGTCGAGCAGACGCTAATGACTGCCTGGAGCTCCGGTGGCTGACGCGCCGCAACCTGCAGCCCGTTGAACCCACCCCACGATTTGCCAATCATGCCGACTTTGCCATTGCACCAGGGCTGCGCAGCGAGCCACTGCAGAACCTCGAGAGCATCGTCCTGCTCCTGTGGCAGATACTCGTCCAGCATCAGCCCGTCAGAGTCGCCGCTCCCGCGCAAATCGACGCGAACTGACGCGTATCCATGCGCGGCGAAATACGGATGGATTTGTGCGTCTCGCTCCATCGTCGCGTCGTTCTTGCGGTACGGGATGTATTCCAAAATCGCCGGCACAGGACCAACCGCATCGGACTCGGGCAGCCAAATCCGAGCAGCCAGCCGCACACCATCCGACATGGGAATCCAAATGTGCGGGATCTGCTGAACGTCTAACATTAAGTCCTAACTAGTTAACAGTATTTCCCCCCTCAATGAAAGCCCCCGGAGCACGCATGTCGATCGATCAGAGCACCCCGTACGGACCGCATGCCCGCCTCGTCAAGAACATGCAGATTCCGATGCGCGACGGCACGAAGCTCGGCGCTGATGTGTACCTCCCGACAGACCCCGAATGCGGGCCGCTGCCGATCGTGATGGAGTACATCCCGTACCGCAAAGACGAGGTTCCTCCGGGCGACCGTTTCTATGGCGAACTACCGCGCCATGGCTACGTCGTGGTGCGCGTAGACATTCGCGGCACCGGCGCCTCCGAGGGCATCGTGATCGACGAGTACGTCGAGCAGGAACAGCTCGATGGGTATGACGCGATCGAGTGGCTCGCCGCACAACCCTGGTGCGATGGCCACGTCAACATGATGGGCATCTCGTACGGTGGGTTCACGTCGCTTCAGGTTGCGACGCACCAGCCACCCCACCTCACCTCGATCATTCCGATGTACTTCACGGACGATCGCTATACGGACGACTGCCACAATCGCGGTGGGCACCTACGCCAGTACTACGACGTCTCGTTCTACGGCAACTTCATGATTGCCTACAACGCGCTGCCACCCTACCCCGAGTGGTCGCCCAATTGGGCCGAGATCTGGGCTGAGCACCTTGCGAACAACGAGCCCTACATGCTGACGTGGCTCGCCCATCAGACGGATGGTCCGTATTGGCGGCATGGCTCTGTGCGCGACATCGCCGATCGTATTACCTGCCCCGTCTTTATGATCGGCGGCTGGCGCGATGGATACCCCAACCCGCCGCTGCGACTCTACGAAGCACTCACCGTCCCGCGCAAGGTGCTCGTTGGTCCCTGGAACCACGCGGTGCCAGATGTTGCTGTTCCCGGCCCACGCATCGATCACCTTCACGAGGTCGTGCGTTGGCTCGATCATTGGTGCAAGGGTGTCGAAAATGGCGTGATGGACGAGCCGCCAGTCGTCGTGTTTATGCAGAGCCACGAACGGCCCGATGCCGACCGGCTGGACGCAGCCGGTGAGTGGCGCGCAGAGAAGACGTGGCCGTTGCCCGACGCGACGACGACAACTCTCTTCCTTAACGAAGACGGGCGACTCTCAGCGCAGCCTGGTTCAGACGGCGAAGACCTGCTCGAATACGACGCTCGCGTTGGTGTCATGGCTGGCCTCTGGTCGGGTGGTCTGCAGTTCGGACAGCCCGGTGATCAGCGCCCCGACGAGGCGCTCTCTGCCGTGTACACCTCAACGCCACTGGATGAATCACTGACAATCCTTGGCCGCGTCGTCGCGGATCTTGAGTTCACCACGACGGCGAGCGTGCTTGGTTTCTGCGTATCCGTGTCGGATGTGGCCCCGGATGGCACGTCGCACCTCGTGGCCAAAGGCATGCTCAATGGCACACGTCGCTCCTCGCTCACA
>JBAXOM010000212.1:0-1860 GCA_037133215.1 Thermoleophilia bacterium
CGGCCGCTACCCGTGACGGGTAACGGCAGCCTGCCGCTCTCCGAAGCCATGATGCTGTTGCTGCTCGGCCTCGCGCTGGTTGCGATAGCCCACCGACGCCAGACCAAACGGCGCCTCTAACACGGGTCACTCCGGGCCGGCTCAACTGGCCCGGAGTGCTGCCGATCTCGTCCACTTTCCACAGCGCGGATCCGCGAACTTCATGATCGCCTTCACCTGCACTGCGTCTGATATTGCCTATCGCGACGCTTCGCGCGCCGAACGAATACGGTTGCAGTGTGAATAGCAGTGATGACACTTCCGGTTTTGCCGAATTGGGTCTTCGTAAAGAGTTGTTGGGTGCCCTCGCAACGCTTGGTTACGAAGAACCCACCCCGATCCAGCGCGAGACGATCCCACCCCTTTTAGAGGGTCGTGACCTCGTTGGCCAGGCGGCCACCGGCACCGGAAAGACAGCAGCATTTGCCTTGCCGATTCTGCAGCGCATCCCCGATCGAGGCGGCAAAGCAGAGCCGATTGCGTTGATCTTGGTCCCCACCCGCGAGCTCGCTGTGCAGGTCTCCGAGGCGATCTACAAGTACGGCCGCGATCTCGGCGCCCGCGTTGTGCCCATCTACGGTGGCCAGCCGATTGTTCGCCAACTGCAGGCGTTAAGCCAAGGAGTACACGTAGTTGTTGCTACGCCTGGTCGCGCGATGGACCACATTGCTCGCGGCACGCTGCCGTTGGGCAACATCCAGATGGTGGTGCTCGACGAAGCCGACGAGATGCTCGACATGGGCTTCGCCGAGGACATCGAAGAGATTCTCAAATCCACGCCCGACTCGCGCCAGACCGTGATGTTCTCGGCCACGTTGCCGCCACGCATCAACGGCATTGCTAAGCGTCACCTGCGCGATCCACTCAAGATCCAGATCGGTCTTGGCGACACCAAGCCAGGCAAGGCGCCATTGGTGCGCCAAACCGCATACGTGGTTCAGCGCTCGCACAAGCCCGCCGCGCTTGGCCGAATCCTCGACATCGAGGCGCCTACCGCTGCGATCATCTTCTGTCGTACCCGCACCGAGGTCGACCAGCTCACCGAAACGATGAACGGTCGCGGCTACCGCGCCGAGTCATTGCATGGTGGCCTCACTCAAGAATCACGTGATCGGGTGATGGGTCGTTTGCGCGCTGGCACAACCGAGTTGCTCGTAGCAACCGACGTTGCGGCTCGCGGACTCGACATCGACCAACTCACCCACGTTGTGAACTACGACGTTCCGTCGGCACCAGAGTCATATGTGCACCGCATCGGTCGCGTGGGCCGAGCCGGTCGCGAAGGCACGGCCATCACCTTGGCCGAACCTCGCGAGCAGCGATTGCTCGGCAATATCGAGCGCCTCACCAAGCAGAAGATCTCGATCGAAAAGGTCCCTACGGTTGCCGATCTGCGCGCCCGCCAGATTGAGCTCACGCTCGAGACACTGCGCGAGGCCTTGGGCTCTGACGACCTCGAGAACTATCACGGTGTGGTCGATGCGTTGGCCGCCGATTTCGACATTCGCAACGTTGCGCTCGCCGCCATCAAGCTTGCTCACGCAGCCACGGGCGCGATCATCGATGAAAAGGAAATCCCCGACGCCTCGCAGCGCATGGATCGCGATAAGGCTCGCCCCGACAAGGGCCGTCCCGATAAGGGTCGTCCCGAGCGTGGCGCGATGCGCGACTCCGGCCGTCACGACAGTGGCGATGTGGGCCGCGTGTATGTGGGTGCCGGTCGCAAAGATGGTGTCAAGCCAGGCGACCTCGTTGGCGCAATTGCAAACGAGACCAACTTGAGTGGCCGCGACATCGGACCCATCAAGGTGTCTGAACACT
>JBAXOM010000213.1:0-1851 GCA_037133215.1 Thermoleophilia bacterium
CGGCGCACTCACAAAACTTCGCATCGGCGTGATCGACTTTTCTAGCGTCGGTCCTGACTGGAGATTCCAGCCTCCGATGCCCAAGCGAGTCGAAAGCCCAGCCCAGATGCGGTCATCGGACCAGTTCGCGATGTCGTCGTCGGGGCTCACCTGCAAGTAGAGCCGACTGATCGTCGCCGAGCGCATCGAGTGCATCGCGAAACCGTCGGGGTGCAGCGCGTAGATCAACTCATCCGTCGAAGGTGCGACGTCAGCGAGAATTCCAAGCCAGGCATAGGGATACGAGCGCTCACGGACGTTGCGGATACTATCCGGGATCGTCGCTCGACTGACGCCGTGGAAGCCATCGCAACCGGCGACGTAATCAGCCTGCACAGTCCCCGGATTACCGTCAGAGTCGATGAAAGTGATGCGCGGTTGGCCGGTGTCAGCGTCGTGGATGGCGGTGTCGGACACTGACCAGAAGATCTGCTGACCGTCAGCGACACGCGCGTTGATCAGATCCTTGGTGATCTCGGTCTGGCCGTAAACCCAGACCGAGTGCCCGCATGACTCGACGAAGTCGATACGCCGGCGCTCCCCCGGCCACTGAAAGTAGACGCCGTCGTGGCGCATCCCCTCGCGGTGCAACCGGTCACCGACGCCGTAGTCACTGAGAACGTCCACCGCTCCATGCTCGATGACGCCAGCACGAACGCGTGCCAGGACGTACTCCTGTGAACGGTTCTCAACGATGACTGACTCGACGCCATGCGTTGCCAGAATCTGGGCCAGCAAAAGCCCCGAGGGCCCCGCGCCCACGATGGCAACCTGAGTGCGCATGACGGGAAGCCTGGGCCCTGGGCACTGCGAGGTCAACGCCATGTAGTTACAGAGCTCGCAGTACCAGCAGGAACTGTCCGCCGCCAGCATCGACTTGAGTTTCGACCCGCAGGTCGGGCGCAAACCGCGAGAGTCGATCAAGGAGCCAGACGGCCGCCTCGTCAGCATCGGCCCGGCTCGGGCAGCGGGCCACGACTTCGCGTCCGCCCTTACGGCTCATCCGCTCAACCGTGGCAACGATCGGCGCCGGATCCACGACGAACAACGCGGCAGACCAGGCAACAACCGGCGCAACTTTGCCCTTGCCCGTGTTGCATGCTCGATGCGCCAGCCGCTCAATTGCGGCAGGCTCCTTCTTACCCTTGGGCGAGGAGCCAGCGTCGATACTCGGGCCACGATCGGCGTTGACCGATCCTTCAGGATCAACGGGCTCATCGCACAGCCAACAGCGCCAATGGTCCCGATCGCCGACCTCGCTGAGCGTGCTCATGTCCGAAGGCTACGGGGATGCGCAGCGATGCCGTCCCCCGGCTGGAGTTTTCAGCTCAGAAAGCGCTTCCCGCCCAAGGCTTGATCTGCTTGAGTTACCGCTCTGGGGAACGCCGGCTGGCCACGTCTCGATATCGCTCCTGCGCCCGCCGCCATTAGCCGAAGGAGCCGACCAGCGTTACACGTTGTCGGAAAGTTGGCAGTGCGATCGACCAGACTGCAAGGGCCCCGCAGTGCTCAGGTCGCCGAAATCTCTTCGACCTGTCCGTCCTCAACATGCCAGCGACGAGTCAGTCGAACCGTATCGAGCATTCGGCGGTCGTGAGTGACAAGCAGCACCGTTCCGTCGAACGAGTCCAAGGCTTCCTCGAGATGCTCTATGGCCGGCAGGTCGAGGTGGTTGGTGGGCTCATCGAGGACGAGCAGATTTACGCCGCGAGCCTGCAAGAGTGCGAGCGCAGCTCGAGTGCGCTCTCCGGGTGACAGCGACGACGCGGGGCGAAACGTGTGGTGCGGGCCGAGCCCGAACTTGGCGAGAAG
>JBAXOM010000214.1:0-1846 GCA_037133215.1 Thermoleophilia bacterium
CCTTCATCGACGAAGCGTTCGGGATCGTTCTGCGCTGGGTTGACCTGCTCCATTGCTTAAACCGTACCGTGCGCGCAGGCTAGGAGGGTTTCTCAGTTGGTAGCCCGCGCACCTAGCGCCTGCGCGCAAGCTTCACCGTCTGCGAGAACCAAAACGGGACGAACGTCGTACCCACACCACGCGCAAAAGATAGGCTGAGCGCATTGCGATCGTCGGGGCCCTTTATCAATGCCTTGACAGTTCGTTATTTTTACCCCACACAGATGGCATCGAGCATGCCAAGCGATCCGCAAAGAGAGTCGGTATTTTGATGGAACGTAACCTGACGGGCAGCACAATCGTAATCATCGGGGCAACTGGAGTATTGGGCTCCTGCCTTGCTCAACAGCTCGCAGACGCTGGCGTTCACGTGGCGGCGGTGGTGCGAGACAGTGCCTCGCTCGATCCAGCGGTCGTCTCTGCGCACGCAGTCGCCGACATCACCGACCACGCTGCGCTGCACAGCGCCTTTGCCGGCCTTGGACCGATCGAAGGAGTCATCAATGCTGCAGGAGCGGTGGCCTTTGGCACCCTCGCCGAGTTAGACGACAAGACCCTGACAGAGCTCTTTGCCATCAATGCGATTGGTCCAATCGTGGCGCTTCGCGAGAGCGCGCCTCAGATCAAAGAAGCCGGGTTCTTCGTCAACATCTCTGGAGTAGTAGCCCTCCAACCAATGGCTGGTCTAGCAGCCTACAGTGCATCCAAAGCAGCCGCCTGGAGCGCGATGACCAGCGTCGGAAGAGAACTCCGACGCCAAAAGATCGACGTGATTGACGCACGTCCCCCACACACCGAAACGGGCCTTGCAACACGCCCCCTCAGTGGCACCGCACCAAAACTACCCGTCGGACTCGACCCCAACGTAGTCGCAGCCAGGATCATCGCTGGGATCGCTGATGGAGAGCGGGATCTGCCCGTCGAGGCGTTTCAGGCCTGACTAGCGCGATCGCCCCGGTCCTGCCCAGCGCGGAGGCTAGGGAGTCATCGAATTGACGTTGCTCCGACCGGCGATCTGTGACAAGACGCTAATTGCGACTCCGACAGCGGCAACTGTGCCGGCCGCCGCGATCAAGTTGCGGGCAAAGTTCGGGTAGCGCCTTCGCACGTAATAACGACCCCCGTGCACCGCTAGATACCCGACTGTTCTATATGCGTGACTTCTACTCATCGCTTAACCCTAACCGCGATCGTCGTCCTGCGACTCGCGCAACCGGTGAGCCATCCGCGACTGCAGCGTCCAAAGCTCAATGAAGCCGGGTGATGCGTTCTGGCTGAAGAGGCCGCCGGAGGTGTCGAAGGTTGCGAGTGCGGCGTCGTATACCGCGTTCGGCGATGAGCGCGTGACGACACGCGCCGTGCCCTTAAAGCACTTGATTCCGATCGTTCCCGTGACGCGTTCGTTGGCGCTCAGCATGTAAGCGTCGATGTTCTCTCGCATCGGCTCCCACCAAAGACCGGCGTAGACAAGGTAGGCCCACTGGCGGTCGAGACTGGCCTTGAACTGGTTCTGATGGATTGTAGAAACGAGCCGCTCGAGCTCGGCGTGGGCATTGAGGATGATCGTCGCCGCTGGCACCTCGTAGATGTCTCGGACTTTCAGCCCGACGATCCGATCTTCGATGTGGTCGACGATCCCAATCCCGTGGCGGCAACCGATCTCGGTAGCGCGGTCGAGCAACTCGACCAGCTCGAGCGTTTCGCCGTCGAGACTGACCGGAACACCGGCCTCGAAACCGACCTCAACGGTTTGCGCCTCGTCCGGCGCACGCTCAGGCGGCGTGACGAGCTGGAAGACGTCGTCGTC
>JBAXOM010000215.1:0-1840 GCA_037133215.1 Thermoleophilia bacterium
CTAATGGCCTGCACGATTCGGCCAATTCGCGCGTGGTCGAGATCGGGCAGCACGATGTCACCGGCGACGAGCGTGGCGCGCCCGACGAACTGTCCGTCCACAGCCGCCACGGCAGCGAGCAGCGCGGGGAGATGCTCGGGGCGTACACCAACGCCAAGCACGGCTCCGGTACCGGTGAAGGGAAATTTGAGGTGCTCTTCGAGCAGAGCATCGCCTGCCTCGGGGGAGAGTTCCTCAAGTGCTGCGAAGCCGTGCAGTAGGTCGATCTGCGCGGCGGCTCCATCGGGCGTGCTCTCGATACGGACGGCGACAACACCTTCGGGCCAGCGGACATCGAACACGGTTGCGGTAATCGATGCGGTGCGGACGGACGCGACAAAGGCAGCGACAGCAGCGGTATCGGTGGTCTGCAGCACGACGGTGCGCGCGACGTCGGGGACAGGATTCAGCTTGAGCGAGACCTCGGTGATCACCGCCAACGAGCCTTGCGAGCCAATCAACAGCTTGGCGAGGTCATAGCCGGCAACGTTCTTGACGACGGTGCCACCCGTCTTGGCGGCGAGGCCGTCGCCGGTCACGTATCGCGCACCGATCACGATGTCGCGGGGAGTACCGTACCGCTGGCGGCGTGGGCCGGCCGCACGGGTCGCGAGGATGCCACCAAGCGTGGCGGCCTCGCCACCAACGCCATCGAGCATCAATCGTTGGCGGTGTGTGGCGTCGCCGGTGACGTCTGCCTGCAAGGCAGCAAGCGGCGTGCCGGCCTGGGCGACGAGCGTCATGTCGCCCGCCTGACGATCGACGATGCCGGCCAGTGCGGCAGTCGACAGGATCGCGTCGCAGCGGGCAGGTGATGGGCGCCAACTGGTCTTCGTACCACCACCACGGATGACAAGAGCGAGGCCCGTTTTCGTGGCCGCTTCGAGCAGCGTCGAGACCTCAGCCGCATCGCGTGGGGTCAGCACCGGTGTGCCGTGTTCGTCCTTCAGTCGGTCCGCGCCAAGGATGCCGGCGAGGTCGGCCACTACATGCGCTCCCCGAGACCAGCGGTCTCGACGGGATGGGCGTGATAGAAGCCCGGCACCTCACCGCAGAGGCGTGGCGTTGGCAGGAGCTTGCCGGGATTGCAGAGTCCGACTGGGTCAAAGGCCGAACGCACGCGGTCGAAGGCGGTCAGGTCGTCCCCCGTAAACATCTTCGGCATTGAGCAGACTTTCTCGATGCCAACGCCGTGTTCGCCGGTGATCGAGCCGCCAAAGTCGACGCAGAGCTCGACAATTCGCATGGCGATCGCCTCGGCCTTGGCCTGCTCGCCCTCAACGGCGTTGTCGTAGAGCACGAGTGGGTGGAGGTTGCCGTCGCCGGCGTGGAACACGTTGGCGACGCGTAGCCCGGCCTCGTCGGCCAGTGCCCGAATACCGTTGAGAACCTCGGGTAGTCGGGTTCGAGGGATCACTCCGTCTTGGACGAGGTAGGCGGGCGCGAGTTGCCCGACGGCGGCAAACGCGCTCTTGCGGGCGCGCCAAATGATCAGTCGCTCGTCGGGATTGGCGGCAACCTGGACGCCATCGGCACCGCAGCGTTTGCAGATCGCAGTGACGGCTTCGAACTGCTGGCGTACCTCGCGTGCGGGACCGTCGAGTTCGACGATCAGTGCGGCCTCGGTATCCCACGTGATCGGCGTCTGCGTCTTGGCGGCGTCGATCGCAAGGCGATCCATCATCTCGACTGCTGCAGGCACGACGCCTTCGGCGATGATCGCGGAGACGGCGTCGCCTGCCGTCTCGGTCGACGGAAACATCGCCACGAGCGTCTCGACGTGTTCGGGCTTCGGCAGCAG
>JBAXOM010000216.1:0-1832 GCA_037133215.1 Thermoleophilia bacterium
TGGGCGTAGTTCAGGCGATCTTCTACAACAACAATTCGAGTCGTTCTTGGAGCCATTCGCGCGCCTCCTTCAGGTGGTTACGCACGACGTCGGCGTCGTCTACGGGTAGCGGCACATCGTCGAGTGCATGTTCGGCGTCGGTGATGAGTTCTGCGAGTAACTCGCACTCGCTGCGCACACCAGCGGCATATGCCTCATCGATCAGTGCGGCCGCTCGATCGCCGAAATCGGACCAAACCTTCTCGGTGTCAGCTGTCATGCTGCGGGCGATACGCGTGCCCCCGGCAAGTGGCAGCACGGCGCTGAACGAGTCCTCGGCAAGCGCCAACCATGACCGTGAGCGAGGGCCGGTACAAGCCGAGATGACGACGATCGCTGCCAGCGCGGCGATCGCGGCGCGACGATCGTTGGGCCGGAGGTCTTCCCAATAACGCACGGCCATGAACGCCAGCGACGCACCGCCCTCTAGACCCGGATACCCGTGCTCGCCGGCTCCAGAATCTAAGAAGCGGTGGCCACACCAGGCTGCAACGATTGTTGCAAATGCAACATTTGACACCATCGCGACCCGAACAGGACGAGCAACTTCGGTGCCTGTTGGCGTGGCTCGCCGATACGCGAGTGCGGACAACGCGTCGACCGCTACGAATGGCAGCACGATTGGCGGGGGGACCTTGAATTGACTCATCGTGGTGAGTTTCCAAATGCCACTCACGGCGAAGAGCAAAGGCGCTGGGTCGCCATGCCACTGTGCTGGCGGTGCTGCTGCAGGAAGATCGAATGCGGCGGTGCCCCAAGTGCAGCGAACCTCGCCGCCCGGGAGTCGGGCTTGCATTTCGTCGACCACGACCAAGGTCGCTGGGTGCCCATCAGCGATCACCATCTGCGTTTCGCCGTGTTGTTCAAGCTCTGAGCGCATCGCGATTACTTGCGCTGGGCTGAGACGAATTGACCACGCATCGGTCGGGACAATCGCAAGCCCCCGAGCGACCTCGCCAAGGTACGCGCCGTAGGGCTCAGTGACATCAACCAACTCAGATTTACGAGCAGCGAATCGGTCACGCGCCTCACGAGCGCTGACCGACCCGTGAGCCTCTAAAACGAGCAGGTCCTTCTTCAGGTTGTGCGGGCTACGGGGGTCTGCATCCGACATTGTCACGTCGTGTTGACCGCGCCACCATGCCGATTCAACGCGCGGGCCTGCGTAGTCGCGCCACGACTCTTGTGACCGACGAAGCAGCGCACGGCGAGTTCGACCCAGGCCGAACCCAAAAAACACGCCGAACAACGGCCAACCGATCTGGCCGAGAAGCGGCTTACGACCCAGCCGCAGCCGAGCCACGGTTTGCGCGCCGATCACGATGATGCTGGGTGCGAGCACCTTGACGTCGTTGGGACGCAAGCGGTCGCTGAGCCCAGTGAGATACCCAGCGTCTATCGATGTCGGCACAGCGCCAAGGACGGTGCCGCGACTCGAAGTGGCATCAGCCGCCGTTGCGCTCGTCCATACCGCAGCTTCAGCAGCATCAATCAGTGACCGAGCTCCCCAGGCCGGCTTACCCGTGCGGCGAACACAGGCCATTAGAGCTGCGTCGCCTGCGAGCGAAGCAACACCCACGGCGGTCCACAGCCACCGACTTCGACCCGACTTTCGGCGCGCACGCAGGATCAAAATGACATGAGCCCAAACGCGGTAATAACCAACAAGGCCCCCAAGTTGTTTCAACGGGGCGCGTTGATTTACTACCCCGCCAAATGGATCATCACCCCGAAACACCGTTGCCACTCCGTGAATAGTTGCCGCATCGCACTCAAGTAGCGAGGGGTATTGG
>JBAXOM010000217.1:0-1829 GCA_037133215.1 Thermoleophilia bacterium
CCGAAGCACCATTCGACACACGTCGCTGGTGTGGTTTCGGGTATCTTCGTGGCGATCTGGGTCGGTGCGTTCTACATCTACGACCCAACGACACTTGGTGCGTTGATGAAGCTCGGCACGTGGGGCCCACTGCTCGGCGTGCTCGGCATCCTCGCGATCCAGGCGCTGGTCTCTGCTGGCATCGTCTACTACTTCCTGACGAAGGCCAAGGACGGCTTCCACTGGTTCAAGACGCTGGTTGCACCGATCGTCGCCGTCGTCACTCAGCTGGGCGCTGTCTGGCTGTTGATTGACGGTCGCGGCACGCTCTCGGGCGCTGCTGATGTTCCGTTCATCAAGTACCTGTGGCTCTGGCCGCTCCTTATGTTCGTTGTCGGCATGATCATTGCGCTGGTGCTGCGTTCTAAGAGCCCGGCCAAGTACGCCGCCCTCGGCATGCACTTGCACGAGGACATCTCCTCCTAATAACGCACTGATGGCCGCCGGTCGTGGGGGTTCGCCCCCGCGGCCGGCGGTCTTTGCGTTGTAGGCTTCCCCCCATGGCTTCCACCACGGACGAGCTCGGACAGATCGACATCCTCTCGCCGACGGTGTGGGAGGACCACGTCCCCCACGAAGAGTTTGCTGTGTTGCGTGAGGCCGATCCGGTGCATTGGCACCCAGAGCCGGCACCGAACCACGGCTTCTGGGCGATCACGAAGCATGAGGACGTCGTCGCCGTCTCGAAGAACACGCAATTGTTCTCGTCGGGCGAGGGCCTGACGATGCTGGAGGAGGTCGAGCCCGAGTCGCTCGAGAAGCGTCGGAGCCTGATCGACTCTGACGCGCCGTTGCACCAGCATCTGCGTCGTGTGGTGTCGCCGCTGTTTACCCCCAAGGCAATCAACGCTCACGAGGCTTTTGCCCGCGCGACTGCTGCACGACTGCTGGATACGGCAGCTGCCCGTAGCGAGTTCGACTGGGTGCTCGATGTTGCCGAGCCACTGCCGATCACCGTTTTGCTCAACATCCTTGGCGTGCCAGGCGAGGACGCGGACCGCCTGATCACCCTGTCGAACCAGATGATCGCGATTGACGATCCCGACTATGCGCCCGACTACGACAGCCTGCCGCCAGGCATCGATCCGAAGGATCTGCCGTTTGGTAGTCCGGCCTCGTACCACGTGTTCGAGTACGGCCGCAAGATCGGTGAGGAGCGCCGCGTCAACCCGACCGACGATCTCGTCTCGCGTCTGATCCACTCGGACGTCGACGGCGACCAGCTGACGCCGCTCGAGTACTGCAACATGTTCCAGATCCTGATCTTGGCCGGCAACGAGACGACGCGCACGACGCTGACGCACGGGATGAAGGCCTTTATCGATAACCCGGACCAGCTCGCACTGCTGAAGGCTCAGCCAGAACTGATGAACAAGGCCGTTGAGGAAATCATCCGCTGGGCAACGCCGGTGTTGTACATGCGACGCACCGCGATGGAGAACACGGAACTACGCGGGCAGCAGATCAGCAAGGGCGACAAAGTTGTCATGTGGTACATGAGCGCGAACTACGACGAGGACGTCTTCGACGACCCGCACGCATTCAACATCGCCCGCGACCCGAACCCGCATCTCGGCTTCGGCGGCGGCGGTCCGCACTTCTGTCTCGGCGCCTGGCTGGCTCGCCTGCAGATCCGCGTGGTGCTCGAGGAACTGCTCGCACGCGACCTGCGCCTTGAGTCGAACGGCCCGGCCCGTCGCGTGCGCTCGAACTTTGTCAACGGCGTCAAGTCGATGCCCGTTCGCATCGCCTGACGACAGGCGTTAGTCCTCTTCGACGATGGAGATGGC
>JBAXOM010000218.1:0-1826 GCA_037133215.1 Thermoleophilia bacterium
GCCCAGGGGTCGTCCTCGGGGTAGCCCGAGTTCATCGACAGCAGCTGGCGGAGGTTTGGTGGCCGACTATCGCCCGTGGCGAGGGGCAGCCCTTGGAGGTCTGGCACACATTGCTCGGCCGTGTCGTCGAGGCGCACTACCCCTTCGTCGCGGAGCAGCAACAGCGTGGCCGCGACAAACGACTTCGTCATCGACGCGATTCGAAAACTACTGTCGGCACCGGGTTGGCGTTGCTCGCCCACCTGAAGCGTGCCCAGACCGCCCGCATGGACGAGCATGCCGTCCATGACGACGCCGTACGCCACGCCAGGCGTCAGTGGCGGATCCTCGTCGACATACGCAGCGAAGATCTCATCAACGCGCTCGCGCTGTGCGTCGTTCAAGCCCGGCTCCAGCGGCGAGCAAGTCGATCGATACCAATCAGGAGAAAGCAGATTGCAATGCCAACGACAAGCACGCCGACGACATCCAGCAGCGCCATCGGATAGCCGAGCTTGACGACGTTGAGGAAGCCATACGGGTAGGCGTTGATGATCGCACCGCGGAGCATCGTGAAGACGACCCAGACGATGGGGATCACAAGAGCCGGCAGGATTAATTGCCGCGAGAGCCAGTCGCGCGGGCCAAAGATCGCCCAGACAAACAGTGCAAACAGAGGTGTGATGGTGTGCTCGAGCGTCGTTGTGAGGAGTTCCCAGCCGTGCCTCGGTGCTACCGCGGGAGCAAGGATCGCGTTGTCAACCAGGCCAGCGACGAGGATCATCAACAGCGCGCTGAACAGCAGCACGTGGGTGATGTGACCGCGACGACTGACGCGGATCGCGAGCAGTGCGAAGACGATCGCGACGAGGACGTTGCTCCAGGTCGTGAAGTAGCTGATGGTGTCGGCAAGGCGGCCGATCATGTTTTGCCCGTAGACGTCGAACATGCCCGGCGTGGTGTCGGGCGGCCCCGAGGTGCCGAACCCGTAAAGCACGAACGCAAGCGTGGTGCCAGCGATCGCGCTGAGCGTGGTTAGCCCGTAAAAGACTCTGGCAAGAGGTTTCTCGGGCATAAAGAAACGGTAACACGCACCAGTTGCCAGCCTCGGCTCGACGGGCTAATTGGGTCGACGGCTTGGCTGTGCCTACACGCGACCCGTCGGCCACGATGCCCGAAACGGTTCTGTGCGCACCGTGCGTGGCGAACGACTCCTCCACGTGCGCGTTAGCGAGATTACATTCGGAGGCATTCAACGCTGTGTGGGGCTGACTTCTAAATTTTTTTACGAATCTCGTCGTGGTTTTGATGATTTTTGATGTGAAAGACGTGATAAGCGCGAGGTGCCGGGCGTCACTGAACGGAAGCGCTCGCACCCACTGCAACGGCATGTTTTTGATCTGAATACACGTGTCTCACACACGCGTAGAAGGCGCCTGAAAAAGTGTCTTCATCAAGCGCGCATGCTGACGTGCGCGACGCCTTGTAAGAGTCTGGATTTTGCCTGGGGGGATAACCCCTTATTGCCTTGCGGGGCATCCTCGCCTGACCTAATGTCTGGATCGCGGGGCGTCGTGTCCCGAAGACCTTTACATCGAAAAAGGAGCCTCTCATGGCGATTACGACCAACATCCCGCAGATCGACGAGGTGCAGGCAGCTGCGTTCCTCAAGACCTATAGCGAGGTTGTGCAGAAGGCGTGGAATGATCCCGCATTCAAGGCGCAGCTCGTCAACGATCCGACCGGTACGCTGCGTGCCGCAGGCGTCGAGATCCCGGCTGACATGGAGATCAAGCTGATCGAGCACGCTGCCGGCGAGAAGGAAGGCCACACCGTGGTCACGCTTC
>JBAXOM010000219.1:0-1822 GCA_037133215.1 Thermoleophilia bacterium
AAAGTGAGTTAGACGCGCTTCGAGCGGAGAGCGAAGCGGCGGGTGCGCACCTGATTTGCGGGGCGCTCGTGATTAACGAGCTGCTCGGCGTTCGGGCGACTATGAAGAAGGGAGAGGGCTGCGTAGGGCTGCATGGTGAGTGTCCTGGTTGACGGGGGTGGTATTCCCGGCGTCGTTGCTCTACGATACCAGAGGATATTCGGTTTTGGCAAGTAATAATACGTAAAGATTCGGTAACGGAGCCTATGCACCCGATCGATTGGCAAATCATTCAGATCTTGCAGGAAGATGGAAAGACCACGTATGGCGAGCTCGCCAAGCGGGTCGGACTGTCTCAGGCTGCGGCGCACGAGCGGGTCAAGAAGCTCGAGGCGCGCGGCGTGATCAAGGGCTACCGTGCTGTCGTCAACGCGGACGCGCTGGGCTATGGCGTCGTCGCGTTCGTCTTCGTGGACAACGCAGCCTTCGACATCCCGGACTTCACCGAGCGGCTGCAGTCGATCCCCAACGTTCTCGAGTGTCATGCGGTGGCCGGGGAGTGGGGCTACCTGCTGAAAGTGCGTGCCGAGAGCACACCGGACCTCGAGCAGGTGCTGCACAAGATTCGCTGCATTGACTCGGTCAATCGCACGCACTCGGTGATCGGTCTCTCGACGGCGTTTGAGACAACGCTGCTCCCCATGCCGGTCGTGGCAGACGGCGACGAAGAGCCGCCGCAGACCGTCAAGCAGAAGTAGGCGCGCTTAGTCCGACAGAGTAATCTCGCGTCGGCTGATCTTGCCGTCGTGAATTGCGAACGCCTTGACCTCAGGTGGCTCCGAGCCGAGGCTGACGATCAGATAAGCCGCATCCGGCCAGGCGGCGAGTTCGACGTCGGTACGCGAGGGGAAGGCCGGACTCTCGACGTGGCTGTGGTAGATGCAGACGATGTCTTCGTCGGCATCCTCGATCTCCAACACGATGCGCAAGAGATCCTGCGAGTCGATGTCGTAGAAGTACGGACTCGGCTGGCCGTTGATGGCGGGAAAGAAGCGCGTGGCTGTGCCGTCGCGTCCGCCGAGAATGCCACAGGCCTCGTTCGGTAGACCCGCCTTGGCGTGCGCGACGATCTCGTTCTGCAGCGCGCGCGGCAGTACGAGCGGCCCGTCGGCTACCACCAGAGTCGATCCTCCATCAGCTCTTCGAGATCCTCGCCCTCAGTCTCGTTGAAGAGATTGGCGGAGGCATAGCGCGCGCCACCGTCGGCGAAGACCGTGACGACGTTCTGGTCGGGCTCGAGCTCGGCCGCTACGCGTCGTGCAACCGAGAAGGCGGCACCGCAGGAGACGCCAACCCAGATGCCTTCGTGGCGCAGGAGGTCGCGCATCGCCTGCACCGACTCCGTATTGGTGACGAGGAGCTTGCGATTGAGTTGGGTGATATCGAGGATCTCCGGCGTGTAACCGTCCTCGAGCGAGCGGAGCCCCATCACAGACTCGCCTTGGAGCGGCTCGGCGGCGATGATCTGCACATCGGGGTTTGCCTCCCGCAGCGCGCGGCCAGTACCCATCAACGTACCACCGGTGCCGAGCCCAGCAACGAATGCGTCGACCTGGCCATCGAGTGCCTCGATGATTTCGGGACCGGTCGTGCGGTAGTGCGCGTTGGGGTTCTCGGGGTTGGCGTACTGAAACGGCATGTACAACGACGGATCGGCAGCCGCTAGCTCGCGGGCGAGCGCAACGCCACCGTTCGAGCCGAGCTCGCCTGGCGAGAAGACGATCTCGGCGCCGTACATCGAGATCTGCTGAATCCGCTCGGGCGTTGCAGACTCGGGCATGAC
>JBAXOM010000220.1:0-1815 GCA_037133215.1 Thermoleophilia bacterium
GCGGCCTTTATCGGTAGCCCACAGATGAACCTGCTCGACGCCGCGGTTGATGGCGACCACGTCACCTGCGCGGGCATGCGGATTCCGGTCCGCGCCGGTCGAGTGCCCGCCGGCCTGCAGCGCGTCGTGCTCGGCATCCGCCCAACCGACGTTGAGATCTGTGCCGCCGGCGACTCACGCCCCACCCTGACCGGCACGATCGGTGTGCTCGAAGACCTCGGCGCCGAGGCTCACGCCATTATCCCGATCGACAGCAAGCGCGTCTCGAGCGATGCTGCGCTCGCGGCCAGTGAGGCCGAGACAGAGCATGATGGCGCCCTACTCGTCGACGACGACCGGGCGCTCTTTACCGCTCGCCTGGATGCACGACACAGCTCGACGGTAGGCTCGGAACTCGTCCTCGCCGTCGATCCCGACCGGATCCATCTCTTCGATCCGGCTTCGGGTCTCGCGCTGGTCTAGTCCGTCGCGAAGATCGCGTGCTCGGGCAGCGATTCGGCCACGGCTGCGGTCGCATCGATACCGAGATGATCAAAGGCGCGTAAGAGAGCGGCGGTAGCGGGCTCCCAGAGCATGTCGACGGGCTCACCGCCCGGTACCTCGGCCAAGATCGCGTCGCGCAGGAGTCGGCTGGGATGACGAAAGACGCCGCCCACAAAGACGAGTGGAAACGCGCCCGTGTACCCGACCTGTTGCGCACAGACGCGCGCCTGGCCTCCCAGCACCGAGCCCTCACGCAAAACGATCGCGCACGCGGCGGCATCGCCCGCGTCGGCAGCATCGAGCACGTCGGGACAAAACCAGCGACTATCGGTCGAGGAGGCCCGACCCCGTGCCGTCAGTCGATGTAAGAGATCATCGGGGTCGTCGGCGCCGTAGCGCGCCAACGCGCGTGGTGTGAGCGCCGTTGGGGGCTCGAGGCCGAGGTGTGCGCGCTGGACCGATTGCAGTCCGAGGCGGCCGATCTCGCGTGCACCAGACGGCTCGGGCCAGAAGCCACGGTGATAGATGGTGCCGTCTGGCCCAAGTCCCGCGGCCGTACCGCCGGTGCCACACGAAACGACGACACCGACACCATCAGGCGTACCACAGCGAATCGCGTTGACCGCGTCGTTGAGTACGTGGACATCGCCACCGAGCATTCCACCTAGCGCCTCGCGCAAGAGGGCAAAATCCTCGGGCCAGTCAGCTCCAGCGAGAGCCACGACCGATGAGGTCGCCGCTGTCGGATTGCAGCCAGCCATCTCGCAGGCCGCGTGCACAGCCGCCATCAGCTCGCTGATTGCGGCATCGGCGCCTGCTGTGTCGTGCACGTCGCTCGAGCCCGCACGACCCCAACCGATAATCGCGCCGTCCATGCGTGCGACGAGGGCCACCGTCTTGGTATTGCCGCCATCCGCCCCGAGGACGAAGCCGCCGTCCGTCATCGCACCGACGGTGGCACGAGGCGCTCTGGCAGGTACGCGCGATGTGCTGCCGCGAGTTCGGTGTAGATCGTCTCGGCCTTCTCGATCGTCCGGACAAGCGGGTTAGCAGCGAGCGCGCGAATGCCGGCCTTCCAGTCACCCTCCCAGGCGACGTGTCCCGCCAGCGCCTGGTATTCAGCCAGCGCCTCGACCAAGCCACGCACGTCCCGCGACAGTGGCGGTGCCGGCAATGGCTCGATCCAATCCTTATTACAACGACCGTAGATCTCGACCACGATGTCCTCGGCAAAGCCAGGCAACATGCCGCCCTTGTTAGGGACATTGACCGGGTGGATCTCGTTCTTGTCGTTGAAGACCGCGTCCATCACATCGATGGCCAACTCGAGCT
>JBAXOM010000221.1:0-1804 GCA_037133215.1 Thermoleophilia bacterium
AGATTATACCAGACCTGGTAGTAACTGGAATTATATTGAAACAAATATACTAAACGCAAAAAAAAATAATATATTAATTTCTATACATCATACATTGCAAGCAATGACTGTATTAAATTTAGCAGAACTATTGTCATGGTGCCAAACTAATCAAATAACATTATCATTTGGTTCATTAGCTGCGGACGCCAAGTGTTCATTTGCCTTGGCGACCTCGCACCGATCGCGCGTGGAAGCACACACGATGTCAGGGTCTGTCCTGTCACAGCAGGTGAAGCACCACACGGGTGCGTGCGGAACTTCTCCGGCAACGATCGGGCGAGTACCGATAATGCGGTTCGTACCCTCGATCGTCTCATCCCAGGGCGCGACGGGCGCAGAGGGTGCGACGGGCGCAGGGGGTGCGACGGGCGCAGGGGGTGCGACGGGCGCGGCTGACGCCCCAGTCGAGTCGTTCCGCGACGGAGGACGACCGAGGTGTTAGGCAACCGCAACCGTAACCAGTACGGCGGCCCATCCGACGAAAAAGATGCGATTGGAACGGTTCACGCCGAGACGCTACCTGATCTCAGCAAGGAGATTTTCGCACTGCGGTCACGGGTCGTTGGCAATGACCGTCGCGACACTGGCGCCGTTCTTAGCGCGGTGTAGGACGATGCCTCCCGCGCCTCGCCCGGTCGAAACGGGTACGGCGGCGAGGTGTTTGGCATGGCGGTCGACGAAGTCGGCAGCGAAGTCGGCGGAGACGGCAGCGTCGAACGACGCGACGGCGGATGCGGATACGGCTGCGTGCGCCTCGGCGAGGGCGGCGGCGAGGGCGGCGAAGCAGGCATCGGCGCCGAGTCCGACGATGTCGATGGCGTCGAGGGCGGCGAAGTAGACGCGCTTGGCGTCGGCGAGGGCCGCGGCGAGTAGGGCGTCTGGCGGCGAGGCGACGGCGGCGATGGCGCGGGCGTCGAGTGCCTCGTTGATGAGCACGCGCACGGTGGCGGAGAAGGAGGGCGACAGTCCCGGCGTGGCGCGGGCAATCTCGCCGCGGACGACTTCGATGCGCTCCTTCAACACCGTGTCGAGGCGCAATGCGGTCACAGGGAGGTCGGAGGTAGCGTTGGGTTGCGTGGGCATCAGTTGTGTCCTTTGGTCAGTACGATGAAATCAGCGAAGCGATGGCGTCACGGTGCTTCATACGCACGTTGTAATACATCGACCGCCACCCGCTGGCCCGCTGGTTTCCGCGATCATCACAGTCAGCCAACCCGCCAGAAGTAGCCAACGCGCGGAGGCAGTCGATCGCCCGCGCCCGTCAGCCGTGCGAGAGGTGGACTCTCTATCCCATGCCACCCTCGCTTCCACGCATCAGAACCCAACTCGCGGGCCACATCCACCGTGCGGCGAATCGTAGCCGGGAGCAGCGCATCAGCGCCGCAGCAGGGGCAGCGAGGAGCACACTGTCGCTCTAGGTCGTCATCAGCCTCTCCCGTAGGCCGCGCAGCGATCTCAGCGGAAACCGCGTCACGCATCGTCCCGTAGTGCCGAATCGTCTGAGCCCGGTGCGTCGCAAACGTCCACCGTGCGGCAGTCTCAGGATGCAGCGAACTCCCATGCTCCGAATCACCCGTGATGAAACCGTGACCTGACGGGCTCGGAGCCTTCACCGCGTACTTCGCAGCCTCGCGTACCAGATCAGCCAACGCCTCCGAGACAGTCTCCCCGTTGATCTTCAGCGCAGGGCGATCGACGATGCACCCGGCTGACTTACGAAGCGTGTCGTTGAGCACAAACGGCCCAAAAACAAGCGCATGGA
>JBAXOM010000222.1:0-1777 GCA_037133215.1 Thermoleophilia bacterium
CTCATAATCCCTTGGTCGTGGGTTCGATACCCACCCGCCCCACTACCAGCATGCTTCCGTGCGCTGCTGGTGGCCGGGCCCGCCGCGAACTCGCGGCGCTGACGCCCGTGAGGGGCATGTACGCCGCCACTTCCGAGGCCGACTGTCGCTCAAATGAATCACAAGCCGAGCGAGCGGCGCCAGGCACTGAACGACTCGATCGGTCCTGCGGTCGGGCGGCGAAGCCACGGCCACGGGTGCAGCTCGGCGGGCTGCAGGCGTTCAGCTAGCCGTCGGAAGCCGGGCACCGGTGCGAAGGTCACGGCGAGTTCTCTGCCCGCGAGAATCTCGACCGGGTCGCCGAGCGACACCCGAAGGTCGTGCTCCACACCGAGTTCGGCAAGCGTCTCGGTTATGAACACCAGTCGCTTCGACGACAACTGCAGCGATCCCAGGAGACGTTCGTCGAACACGAACAGCACCGGAAGGTGAGGGTGCGCCGAAAGCGCCGGATCGCGATGACCGAGCGACTCGGCCGTCAACCAGACGGCGTCCGGGGTCTCGTTGGCGACCACGCCGGCCGGGCCCGCCGGGCCGGCCGAGAGAGCGGGTGATGGACCGACGTGCAGCCGATCGACTCGCCCGATCGGTTCCAACACCGGATCCCGGGGCCAATCCTCGATCGGACACGCATCGCGGAGCTCGCACGACGTGCAGATCCCCGGGGCGCGTCGCTCGACCTGATGCCGGCTGAACCCGTACGGCTTCGACGACCCGGCGGCGGTCACCCATTGCCAGCCGAGTCGGTTGGCAGCCCGCGAGCCGTCGAGCAGATGTCGGAAGAAGTAGTCCTCGCCGTCGGTCCACCGCAGCCCCTCGCGAACCGTCCAGTGGCCAGCGAGCCACATCCGGGTCTGGTTGACGAGCCACCCGTCGCGGTCCAACTCCGACACGGCAAGATCGAGACAAGCCAGCTGCAGCGACCACCCCTTGTCGGCCGAAGCGCCAGTTGCGAGATCCGACTCCGGGAGGCGATGGCGAGTGTTGTGGCGAGTGCGGGTTCCGAGGCGGGCGTACCAGTGCCGGGCGTACTCCTGCCAGAGCAGTTCATCGCGGAACTTCTCGACGTCGCGGTGGGGCCCATCGGCGACGTGGTCCCAGACCTCCGCCAGCGACAGAAGGCCGTGGCGGATGTACGGCGAGAGTCGGGAGGCGCCACGCCTCGGCGGCGGGTATACCTCGTTACGGCGAGCGGCGTAACCGGTGACGTCGAAGGCAGCGAGCGCCGAATCGGCGGCTACCTGGCCGCCCGTGAACGATTCAGAACCCCGGACCCCATCGCACGCGAGATGGGCGAGGTGCTGCGCAACGAACGCTTCGGCCGCGACGCGGCCCAGACCTGGCGACGGGAGTGACGTCATCGAGGGTCCCGGCGGCGGATTCGGATCGCACCCTTGGCTGTCGACTGGTCGACGACACGCCCGTGCTGCACGATCTCGACCTCACCGGTTGCGACCAGACGGCGCGCAGCGGCTCGCGCCGGTTCCATAAGGTTCCGCCAACTGTCGTCATCAATGCCCTGGTCGTGCGCTACGAGCGTGGCTGCCTCGGACGGGCAGATCGTTGCGCCGCGGGCTCGGTCGTCAAGCAGCGACGTGATCGCCGACTCGAGTGCCTGGTCGACTTTGCGAACCCCTCGCTGGCGGCATGCGGACGAGCAGTAGCGCACGGTCTCCCAGTTCCGTTCCCACTTCTTGCGCCACTCGACGACACGACCGCAGGCGACGCAGGTCTTGGG
>JBAXOM010000223.1:0-1774 GCA_037133215.1 Thermoleophilia bacterium
CCTGATGCTTCGTGCTTGATCCCGCAAGGGTGGCGTCGAGGACGTCGTGTTATCCTCCGGTGCAATGAAGCGGGGGGAAGTTACTCGGTCGATGAAGTCGCGCCTCGTTCGTTTGACTCACACTATCGATGCGTGGCCTAAAGGCTGGACGGTCGCGGCGATCGTTTCATCCGTGCTTGTGTGGGCTCTGCTCACCTACCTCCTCGTGCGAGCCGGGCTCCTCAGCACGGGTACCACGAGACGGCAGTTCACCGACCTCTTCGAGCGTTTTCGAGACGTGGCATCCGTCCTTCACGACGGTGATCTCTACGCGATAAGAAGCGGTAGTTCGCTCAACACCAACCCCCCGATCGTGGTGTTGGTCATGGGGCCGATCTCGGCGCTGGGCAAGAGCGTTGGAGCCTTCGCCTGGACCACCGCAACCGTGTCCTCGCTGGTCGCCGTCGCCACGATCTGCGCCCGTCGCCTCTCGGGCGTCAGCACAAGATCAGCCGCCCTCATCGCGAGCCTGGTGACTCCCGGCACAGCGCTGTTGCTGTCGGATCCGTACCGAGTGGTCCTCCTCGTCGGCCAGGTTCGTGTCCTCCTCCTCTTCTTGGTGGTCATGGACCTTCTCGCGGTCCGCAAGGAGCGGCGAGGGATCCTGGTCGGGCTGGCGTCAGCGATGTCGCTGACGCCCATGGTCTTCATCCTGCTCATCGGCCTTAGCGCTGGTCGGCGCGCCGTGTTCCGTTGCCTCGTGGCAACAGCAGGATTCAGCCTCCTCGGTCTTTTCGCGGGAGCAGCCGCGTGGTGGCGCTATTACGCGGTGTTGCTCCCCACCGGTCAGCAGCTCGACCGCGTGCTCCGTCACCGGTCGCCCTCGGACGCGGGGCAGGCCAACCTCAGAGCGATCTTCGCTCGGCCGCCGCTCGCCCACATGCCGATCCACCAGACACTCTTTGCAGTCGTCACCGCAGTTGTCGTCATCGCTGGACTTTGGATCGTGTTCCGCGTGGCTCGCAGCAATCTGCCGATCACTGCCCTGATGTCACTCGGTTTCCTTGTCACAATTGTTGAGCCCGAGAGCTGGGTGCACTACTGGGTCTGGGCACTTCTTGGGCCCTTCGCCGCCTGGGAGCTCCTCCCTTGGCACCGTTCTGCGGCATGGGGCACGCTCCTCTTCCTCGTACCCATGCTTCCCGTGAGTCGCCTTGTGGCAGCGAAGCTTGGCCTCATCGAGCAGCTCGCGAGCTCGTACACGATCGGCGCCATGGCCTTTCTCGCCCTCATTGCCTTGTGCCTTCTTCGGACCGGCGGCGTTTCGGGTCGAGACGATGTGGCGAGTTCTGCGGATGCCGGGTGCGGCCGGCTCAATCCAACGTAGAGCTGCGCGGCGAAGAGCCCAACCACAGCTGGGTCTTGTGCTGGGGTGGTTCACCCTGCGGCGTCCCGAAGAAGTCGAGATCTTGCGTCATGCGGTCAACCACTCCTGCTGCGATGAGCGCAGCTCCTCCCGCAAGTGCGAACTCGGTGTCGTCGAGCTCGTCGGCGTGTCGGCCTCCGACTGGCCCTACAACCCGGCGCCGCTCGAGATCCCCCACCAGGGCTCGGCCTGAGCCTCTGGGCCTCCCCGAGGCGCGCAGCGGGCCCCTGAGTTTCCTGTTGAGGCGCGGCCCATCCAGGGGTCGCTGGACTAAGGTTCCAACCGAATAGCGTGGCATCGATCGGCAGGAGACGTGATGGCTGTTGGAGATTTCCTGAGATACGGCAGGGTCATGCTGGCGCTCGTACC
>JBAXOM010000224.1:0-1755 GCA_037133215.1 Thermoleophilia bacterium
TGCTGAACGGTCTGATTGTTGCGACGCACGATCTCTCGCGGGCGATGTACATCGGTGACACGCTGTTTGCCATGACGTGGGGCCTGCTGCTCCTGGAGGGGGCGTTCCGGCGCCGACTGCCGAGCGAGTACCTGCTCTACGGCGCCCTGGCCGTGCTCTTGCCGGTACTCGCCGGGACCTACCTCGCTCTGCCGCGGTACGGGATGGGGATCTTCGTGGTGATGTGGCTGGCGGCGATTCATGTCGCGGCACGCCCACGCCTCGAGCGGGTGTTGTGGGTCGCGATGCCGGTCGCGCTCGTCACGACGGCCGTGGTCTCACTTGGCTTCGATGCGTATACGCCGTGAGCCGATAGGCTTCGGCCATGTCTGAGTCCCGCTACGGCGTGCAGTCGATGGTCGACCCACTGCGCCGCGTCCTGATCCGCCGTCCCGCGACGACGGGCGATTTTGCCGCCGCCGATTGGCGTCAGCCCGATCCGGCACGGCTGATCGCAGAGCACGAGGCCTTCGGCGCATTGCTGGAGAGCCTTGGCTGTGAGGTGACCGTTGCCGAGCCCGTCGAGGGCATGGTCGACTCGGTCTATGTCTGCGACCCCGTCTGGACCTGCGGCCAGGGCGCGATTGTGCTGCGCTCGGCCAAGCCGGCACGTGTCGGCGAGGGCGAGGCGATGGTGGCGCCGCTCGAGGCGGCCGGCGTGCCGATCGCTGGTCGACTGACGGGCACCGCCACGGCTGATGGTGGCGATATGGTCTGGCTCGACAACGAGACGCTCGCCGTCGCACGCGGCTATCGCACGAACGCGGAGGCGCATCGTCAGCTCGACGAAATCCTCGCGGCCGAGGGCGCTCGCACCATGCGCTTTGATCTACCGCACGATCGGGGAGCCGCGCACGTGCTGCACCTGATGAGCTTCGTCTCGCCCGTCACGCACGATCTAGCCGTCGTCTTCGAGCCGCTGGCGCCAGTCACGCTGATGCAGGAGCTACAGGAGCGGGGCATCGGGATCATTCCGCTGGGCGAGGACGAGTACCACTCGATGGGATGCAACATCCTCGCCACCGCACCAGGTGTCGTCGTCGTGCTCGATGGCAATCCTAACGTGCGGCGTGCCATGGAGGCCAAGGGCATCGAGGTGCATGCCTACCAGGGCGGCGACGTTTCGCTCAAGGGCGACGGCGGCCCGACGTGTCTGACGCGCGAGCTGCTCCGCCGGGCGTGAGTTCGCTCCGAGAGCGGCTGGTCGAGCGCATTCGCGCCGATGGTCCACTGACGTTCGCGCAGTACATGGAGGCTGCGCTGTTCGACCCCGAGGCGGGGTTCTACACGCGCGGGCCAGGCATTGGCCAGGGCGGCCACTTTGCCACCTCGGCCGAGGCGCATCCAGCCTTTGCCAAGGCGATTATGGCCGAGGCGCACGCGACGTGGCTTGCGTTGGACCAGCCGGCTGACTTTCGCGTCACCGAGGCCGGACCGGGCACGGGCGGTCTCGCGCGGCGGGTCAGTGAGGGGCTGACGGCGCTTGGCGTCGGGCACGAGCTCGTGCTGATCGAGCGCAGCACGGGGCTGACCGATCGCCAGCGCACCACGCTTGAGGGATTCCCTGCGCGCTGGGTCGAGCATCCCGCCGAACTCAAACCCGCCCCGGGCTTTCTCTACGGCAACGAAATCCTCGACGCGCTGCCCGTTCGGCTCGTGCAATGGCCCGATGAGGTGCTGGTCGATGCCGATGCCACGGGGCGTCTGATTGAGACG
>JBAXOM010000225.1:0-1754 GCA_037133215.1 Thermoleophilia bacterium
GCGTGGTATGCCGAACGAGCGGGGACCTGCGGTCAGGAGCGATTTCTCTGGACGTATGAGGTCGCTGCCGACATGTATCGCACGTTGGGGCCGTTACTCGCGCGGTACCACGCGCTCGTCTGTCCCGCCTTTGTGACCCAAGAGATTCGTGCGGATGCCATGCCCTGGGAGACAATCGAGGTGGCTGGCCGGACTTTCGATTGCGATTATCAGCCGTCGCTGCTGCACGCGTTCAACATGATTGCGCGTCTCCCGATCATTGCCATGCCGTGCGGACTTGGGGCCAATGGTCTACCGATTGCAGTCCAGATCGTGACGCGTACATACGACGATGCTCGCGCCTTTCGGATCGCCGCCGCGATGGAACAGCAACGCCCGTGGTTCGACAGTGCAGAGCGGCGGCCACGCAGCGATGGGCTGCGGCACGCGATCTAGTAGCCGAGCGACCAGCCGTGTAGGTGATCGATCTCGATGCGGGCGATGTCTCGTAGGTGCGCCCACTTCTCGATGTAGGTGGCTGCGAGATCAGGGTGGATGTAGCGGGCGACGATCAGCGCAACTTCCTGGTCGACATCGATTTCTCCGTCGGTCAACAAAGAGGCCTTGCCTCGGCCCGTGACGGCACGGTAGGGGTGTGTCTCTTCGGCAACGCTAAATGAGGCATGCCCTGTGCGCAGGAGGTTCTTGACCCAGCCACGCTCTCGTGTCGTCCAGATCAGTAACGACTCGTTGTCAAGGCGATACCAGAGAGGAAGCGTCATCGTGGTGCCATCGCGGCGTACCACGCTGAGTGAGAGCAGGCGACTCGGCCAGGCCGTGAGAAACTCGATGCAGGCGTCGTGTTCCATTGCGATGCAGAGAGCCTAGAGCAGGATGCGCGGCACGGACTCAACCCATTGCCGCGTGTGGTGTTGAATGCCATTGACCTGCAACTCGAGGTTGATCGTGACATGGAAGTGCGTCGCGGCGGCCTCGATCAAGACAGATGAGATTGCGGTCGTTTCGGCACCCGGCCGACGGATGATCGTGGAGTGACGTCCGTAAGCCGTGGCGTGGGCTGGGTCGTCGGCATCGACGGTGGTCGTCAGGTCGAAGTCGCGGTAGACGACCGTCGTGGCATTAATGCGTCCCTCGTCTTCCTCGTGGAGCCGCACGGTTGCCCGGCGCGTCAGGGCGTCGTTGATGATCTCCCAGGTTGGAGGTTGGGCACGCAGGGCGTGCCGCTCGCGCTGGATGGGCGATGGGAGGAACGTGAGTGGCGTGGCGCTGCCCTCTGTTGGCACGACCGGAAGTGTGATGCGCGAACCCGCACTTCCTCGGTGGAGCTGTGACGTGGCTGGCTGAGGTGTCGGCCAGACATTCGGCCAATCGGCATTCGCGACTGCAATACGAATGCGGTGGCCAGCCTCAAAGCGCCACGCTGCACAGTCAACCTCCACCTGCAGCGAGGTGCGCTCGCCGGGAACAAGCGGTTCGGGCGTTGTGAGCGAGGAGCGACGTGTGCCATTGAGCATGCCTTTGGCCACGAGGTGCGAGGTGCCATCGGGGGCCACATCCGAGACCGAGACGCAGAAACCAAGCACGCTCGCCGTCGTGGTGAACTCGAGGTCAGCGACGACTCGGCCAAGGATTGTCAGCGATTCGTCAAGTGGTGTTGAGGTGTACACGGCAGAGAGCGCCTCGTCGGGGCGCTGATCGCCGGGCTGTCCGAACTGGAGACCGCCCGACCAGAGGCCGGCCATGACACCAACGCG
>JBAXOM010000226.1:0-1748 GCA_037133215.1 Thermoleophilia bacterium
TCGGGTATCTCAAGGACGGCACCGGCATCGAGATTCCGATCAAGGGCTTCGAGGCTCCGAAGCGCGCGCTCGCGATCGTTTCGCCGACGTTTAGCTTTAAGGCCAGCGATTTGCCGTCTGAGGTGAACGACTCGGCGATGCTGCTGCACATCACGCCGCCACCCGGCGAGGGGCCGCTCTTTATTGGTCTCGGTCCGGCCACTGCTGTCAATCGGTATCTGCGGAGGGCGTCGATTGCGCATGTTGAGCAGACGGATCAAGGGGCGAGTGCCAACGGGTCGGCCACCGCCCCTAACCCACAGGATGCGTTGCAAAATGGCGTTCCCGTGCGGCTCGTGCTCGACCCCGGCCCGCGCAAGAGTGTGCCACCGCCCGAGACACGAAAGTTCTGGACGCGCACGGTGACGAACGACAGTGGCGAGATCACCCTCACGGCTGCGGATCTTCAGGGCACGGACTTGCGCATCGTTGTGATGCGCGCTGATGGCAAGCCGGGTATCGCTGCGGATGCCGCGCTGCGTTTTCGGATCCCAATCCTTGTCACGGTCGGTTGGGTCATTTTGCTCGTCGGTCTCGTCACGATCGCGATTGGCGTGGGCCTGATCCTGTTGATTGCCTTGCGCAAGAAGCAGCCAGCCGCAGCACCACCGATCGTGGCGACCGACGCCACGACACCTGCGACCGAGCCGCGTCCCGCTGTCGACACGGCCTTCCCCGCCGCGCCCGACGATAACGCTCCCGCGCAGTAGCGATTTCGTCTACCCTCCCTTTTGGCCGTGCTAGGCGGGGAGTTTGCGGTTCCCTGTATCGGCAATCCGCTCTAGCCGGGCACAACTCCCTTTTTCGGGGGTGACAAGGAGTACGGGGTACCACCAGAAGCGTTGATGGTCAGGTCCCGCGCGATCGGCAATCTCGAACCGTGTCAGGGCCGGAAGGCAGCAGCACTCAGAGAACCCGCTGGTGCGCCGCGGTCAAGCCTGATCGGAGTGACTGGCTGGTAAACCGGACAGCCCGGTCGCCAACAACGAAGGGTGCACGGCCACTATCAACCCCCGCGGGCCTCGCGCCCGCGGGTGGCTGGTAGGCTCACACCGTGTCCGCGCTTTATCGTCGTTATCGTCCGCTGGATCTTGCCCATGTTGTGGGTCAGCGTCACGTGGTCCAGACGTTGACGAATGCGATTGATCACGATCGTGTGCGGCATGCGTACTTGTTTGCGGGGCCGCGTGGCACGGGCAAGACGTCGCTGGCGAAGATCCTTGGTAAGTCGCTTAATTGTCAGAACACGGAGGGTCCGTCGACGGCGCCGTGTCTCGAGTGCGAGTCGTGTCTCACGATTGCTGATGGCACTGCGCTTGATGTCCTCGAGCTTGATGCAGCCTCGAATCGTGGCATCGATGACATCCGCGATATTCGCGATCGCGTCAATCAGCAGCCTGTGCTGGGTCGGTATCGCGTCTACATCCTCGACGAGGCTCATTCGCTGACGACGGATGCGGCGAACGCGCTCTTGAAGACGCTGGAGGAGCCGCCGCCGCACGTGATCTTCATTCTCTGCACGACCGAGCCGCATCGCCTGCCCGACACGGTGCGTGGTCGCTGCCAGTCGTTTACGTTCTTGCGTCCGACGCCCGACGAGTTGCTCGAGGCGTTGCGGCGGATTAGTGACGCTGAGGGCATCCAGGCCGACGATGACGCGCTGCGCCTGATTGCGCGGCACGCGGGCGGCTCGTTTCGTGATGCGATCT
>JBAXOM010000227.1:0-1732 GCA_037133215.1 Thermoleophilia bacterium
CTCGTCGGCTCGCACGGTGGCCTCGGCGGCGAGCAGATGCACCCGTTCGTCCTCTTCCCTTCCGAATTTCCTTGGCCCGAGGAGCCGGTCGTTAGCGCCGAGCACCTCCACCGTGTCCTCGTCGGCTGGCTGCATGATCTCGGCCACGACGTTGCGCGCGTCAAGCATCTCGAGCGGCTGCAGGAGGAAGCGGCCACTTCGTGAGTACGGGTGCGCATGTCGGCCGTGACCACCTGACGTGGATCGGCCATGGCACGGTGCTGATTGCGATGGGTGGTACGCGCGTGCTCGTCGATCCGATCCTCCGCCCGCGCGTGATGCACCTCAAGCGCTTTCACCCGATCCCGAAGCACGCGCTGCGGTCGCTCGACGCGATCATGATTACGCACCTGCACCACGACCACCTCGACCCACCTTCGCTCGAGAGTCTCGGCAAGGACCTGCCGATCATCATGCCCGCGGGCTCCGCGCAGCTCTTGCGCCGTAAGCGCTTTACGCGCGTGATCGAAATCGCCGAGGGCGAACGCATCGAGATCGGGGCGCTCAAGGCGACGGCGACGCACGCCGATCATCCCTCGAAGCGCGATCACCCGCTGAGTGGATCGGCCGATCCGCTCGGTTTTCTCTTTGAGGGCTCTAAGCGCATCTACGTCGCGGGCGATACCGACCTGTTTGATGAGATGGAGCTGCTCGGACCCGTTGATTACGCGTGTCTGCCGATCTCTGGCTGGGGGCCGGGCCTCGGGCCGGGCCACATGGATCCCGAGCGCGCCGCCGAGGCTGCCCGCCGCTTGCAGGCCAAGGTCGCGATTCCAATCCACTGGGGCACCCTCTGGCCGATCGGTCGCGGCGAGCCGCCACACGAGCCGGCTGACGAATTCGTCGAACACTGCGCGCGCGTTACACCCGACAGCGAGGCACGACTGCTCGAACCCGGCTCGACCGTCGAGTTCTAAACCCGGACCCCGCTCAGACGAGTCGTTGCAACTCGATCTCAGTCAGGCTCGGATTGGCATTGCGTAATGCCTGCACCTGCTCGGGATGGCAGGTGAAGTACAACACCTGATGACGGGTTGCGAGATCGGCGATCACCGCCGCTGCGCCGGCGCGGCGCTCGGGGTCGAGGTGCGTAAGGACGTCATCCATCAGGACCGGAAGCTCGGCGCCTCCATCGTCGTGCAGCTCGTCGACGAGACCCGTCCGGAGGCAGAGGTAGACGAGACCAACCGTGCCTTCGGAGAGTTCGGTAAACGGCGTCGTGGCACCGTCAGCAGCGATGATTTCGGAGCGTGCACCGGCCTTCTCGCCGTCGGGCATCCGCACCGAAACCCACGAGCCACTCGTTGCCATCTCAATCTGCCGTGCGGCGCGGGCAAAGACGCCGGGCTGATGTTCGGCAACGAAACGAGCGCGCGCACGCGCGACGAGATCGTGAGCAAGTTGAAGTGTCAGCCACTGATCTGCCACAGACCGCAGGTCGGCCTCAGCATCGGCGGCGGCCTGGGCCAGCGAGGCGAGGTCGGACGAATCTTCGGCGTTCGCGACGAGAGCACGCGTGCCACCAAGTGCCTCGAGCGCAGCCACGTGCTCCTCGGTCGCAGTCTCGACCTGGCTCACCAACACCGTGCGCTCGGCGTCGGTGCGTTCGAGGTCGAGCGCCTGCGCTGCCGTCACCATTGCCTCGTCGCCAAGCGACAACTCGTCAACGCTGCGTTGTGCATGAGCCTGCCGA
>JBAXOM010000228.1:0-1730 GCA_037133215.1 Thermoleophilia bacterium
ACCCGAAGTCGTTGTGGCTCAAGTGCTTCTCCGGCGAATATCACTGTGTTCAGCTTCAGCTGACCGGCGATCTCGGGCTGCAGCGCATCAGCGGTTTGCAGCGCGTAGAACGCCGACGGCGTCTGTGAAAGGACGGTGACCTTTTCGGCGGCGAGTAGGGCGTGGAATTCCTCCGGTACGCGGGATACCGACTCGGGCACCACGACCAACCGCCCGCCGTACAACAGCGCGCCCCACATTTCGCAGACCGAAACGTCGAAGGCCAGGGAATGCCAGAGTGACCAAACCTGTTCCGCCATATCGATATTGGCAGCCATGGCAGCCAGCAGCTGGGTTACGTTGCGGTGGGTGATGGCCACGCCCTTGGGGATGCCGGTGGTCCCCGAGGTGTAGATCAGGTAGGCGATGTCATCAGGCAGGGGCATGGGCAATGCGGTGCCGGGTTGGCTGGATACGCTGAGATCGTCCACGGTGATCACGGGCAGGTTCTGCCCGACTAACCGCTCGGCCAACTCGGAGTTGGTGATCGCTGCCACCGGTACGGCATCATCGAGTACCAGCTGCATGCGCGCCGCGGGCGCGGCCGGGTCGATCGGCACATAGGCCGCCCCGGTCTTGAGCACCGCAAGAATCGAGATGATCGCGTCAGCCGACCGCGGCAACAGCAGCGCCACCCGCTGCCCCGGCCCGATCCCCTTGCCCACCAACATATGTGCAAACCGATTGGTCGCCTCGTCGAGCTCACGATACGTCCAGGAAAGCTCCCCCCAGGTCAGCGCCAACGCCTCCGGAGCGCGCGCCACCTGAGTGGCGAATAACGCGGGAATCGATACCGGTGCAGACCCGGATCCGATCAACGCGGCCCGGTTGCTCCACTGATCCAGACGGGTGTGCTCGTTGTCATCCAGCAGGTCCATCAAGGCCATCGGCGACGTCGGGTCGGCGATCATGGCCGCCAGCACACGTTTAAGTCTCTTGATCAACGCTTCGACGTCAGCCGCGTCGAAGACATCGGTGTCGTACTCGACGCGCAACGTCAGCTCGTCGCCCGGCAACGCCTGAATCGCGATCGGGAAGTGGTTGTATTCACGGTGGCTGAAATCCGTAACGGCCAGTCCGTCATCGCCGGAGAGTGTGGCAGCGTCGATCGGATAATTCTCGTACACGAAGAACGTGTCGAACAGCTGGTCCTGGCCCGTGACCCGATGAATCTCGCTGAGCGCCAGGTGCTGGTGATCAAGTATCTGGGCATGATCGTTCTGCAACTGATCGAGCAGATCAACGCTGCTGGTCGTCGCAGTGATACTCGCCCGGACCGGCACCGTATTGATCAACAGACCCACCATCGAGTCTGCACCCAACACCTCATCCGGACGACCCGAGACCGTGGTACCGAACGCGACATCACACTGGCCCGTCAGCGACATCAACACCCGCGCATAGGCACCCTGCAACACCGTGCTGACCGTCGTATGACACGACCGCGCCAACTTAGCCAACGCCAGCGTGGCCTGCTGGTCCACCCCGAAAGACGCGACATCACGCCGGCCTGGGCCCGCTCGGCCTGCCGGACCGATCAACGTCGGGGTGTCGAAACCCGCCAGCACCTCACCCCATACCGCGCGGGCGGCGCCATGATCACGACCACCCAACCAACTCACGAACCGGCGATACGGTGCCGCCGGCGGCAGCCGCTTCCCGTAATAACTGGCAAACATCTCACCCAACAG
>JBAXOM010000229.1:0-1714 GCA_037133215.1 Thermoleophilia bacterium
CCTACGGGTGGTACACCGGACGCTTTAGTTACAACACCCGCCGCCTCGCGGCCGAAGAAGGTGGCTTCCTCTACGACTCGGACGACTACTCGGACGAGCTGCCGTACTGGACGCGCGTGGGCGAGAAGAACCACCTCGTGGTCCCATACACGCTCGACGCCAACGACGCGCGCTTCGCAACGCCGAACGGATTCCGCACGTCAGACGAGTTCTCGACCTATCTGATTGACACCTTCGAGACGCTCTATCGCGAGGGTGCGACGACTCCGAAGATCATGAACATCGGCCTGCACTGTCGTATCGTCGGACGGCCAGGACGCATCGATGGACTGCGCCGCTTCCTCGACCACATCGCGGGTCGCGAAGACGTCTGGGTGACGCGCCGCGTCGATATCGCGCGTCACTGGATCGCCGAACACCCAGCGCAGTGACCGCAACGGTCCGCCTCGGTACGTGTGCGTGGGTGGAGAAGGGCCTGATTGCGGATTGGTATCCGCCCCATACGACGACGGCTGAGGCGCGGCTGCGGTTCTACGCCGAGCACTACGACACGGTCGAGGTGGACTCGTCGTACTACGCCATCCCGGCCGAGCGCACGACCCACAATTGGGCCGAGCGGACACCACCCGGCTTCGTCTTCCACATCAAGGCCTTTGGACTGATGACGGGGCACGCTGTCCGCCCCGAACAGCTGCCTGTGGATCTGCGCCCACTCGTGGATAAGGTGACATCGCGTGGCCACGTCGTACCGTCCGACGCACTTCGAGACCGCGTCTTTGCGCGTTTCGCGCGCTCGCTTGAGCCGTTGCGTCAGGCCGGCAAGCTCGGCGGCGTGCTCTTTCAACTGCCGCCCTCAGCGCTGCCGGGCCGCGCGTCGTGGCAACGCATCGAGCATGCCAAGGCGGCGCTCCCCAACACCGAACTGCTGATCGAGTTTCGCCAGCGCGATTGGCTCTCGAGCGACCTGCGCGACGAGACGCTCGACAGCCTGCGCGAGCGTGACCTCACCTACGTGGCGGTCGACGCGCCGCATGTCTCGTCGAACAACGTGGTCGAGACGGTGGTTGCAGCCACGACGCAAACGGGATACGTGCGTTTTCATGGCCGTAACGCCGCGACCTGGAACCACCATGGCGATGGCGCCTCGTCGCGCTTCGATCACCTCTACTCGGACGCAGAACTCACAGAGTGGGTTGAGCCGCTGCGCAAACTCGCTCAGACCACGAGCCGCCTCTACGCGGTCTTCAATACCAACGCGGCAACGCAGGGGCCCGACAACGCGGACCGTCTGCGTCAGTTGCTGCATGATGCGCAGGTACCCGTCTCGACCGCACCCGGCCCCGCCCAGGGTGAGCTGTTTCAGATCTAATGCGCCGCCTCTTCCCACTCCTCGCCATCTTCCTTCTCGCTGGCTGTGGCGGCGTCTCGTCGTCGAACACGAGCAGTCCTGCGACCACCATGGAGCCCGCAGCGACGAGTTCCAATCCCGTTGCTACTGCCGATGTCTTCCCCGCCAAGAACTCCGAGCTCGCGACGGTCGTCCTGTACCACGGCTGGACCGACGTTGAGCCCGATGACTATCTCCCGTGGATCGAGCATCTCAACAGCGAGGGCGTGGCGGTGATTTTTCCGCGCTACCAACAGAGCGTCCTCTCGTCGCCCGACCAGATGCTTACGGATGCAGAGACCGCCACCCGGGACGGCTTTGACAAAG
>JBAXOM010000230.1:0-1697 GCA_037133215.1 Thermoleophilia bacterium
CCTCGTTCTCGTCGGCCACGCTGAAGACGATCGCGATCGGACCAAACAACTCCTCGTGGAAGGCGTCGTTGCCAGGCTTGACGCCCGTCAGTACGCCGGTCGTGAAGAAGTTGCCGTCACGGACACCACCAACAAGCGTGGCGCCACCAGCGACGGCGCGCTTGAGCTGGTCTTCGAGACGATCAGCGGCCAGCGTCGACGAGAGTGGACCCATCGCGCAGTCTGCGGAGGTTGGGTCGCCCGACTCGACAGCCACCATGGCGTCGACAAACTTGCCGAGGAACTCGTCGTGCAGGTTTTCGGCAACAACGAAGCGCTTGGCTGCGTTGCAGGCCTGGCCCGCATTGTCGACACGTGCTGCGACGGCCGACTCGACGACTGCGTCGAGGTCATCGGTCGAGAGCAGGATGAACGGATCGGACCCACCGAGCTCGAGCACGACCTTCTTGAGGTTGCGGCCAGCGATCTCGGCGACGGCTGCACCAGCACGCTCCGAGCCCGTCACGGACACACCCTGAACGCGCGGATCGGCGATCAGCGTCTCAATCTGGCTGTTAGTGGCGTAGATGTTGACGTACGCGCCTGCAGGGAAGCCGGCGTCGAGGTACATCTGCTCCATGGCAGCAGCGGACTCGGGGCACTGTGGTGCGTGCTTGAGCAGCACGGTGTTGCCGATGATCAGGTTCGGGCCACCGAAGCGGGCGACCTGATAGTACGGAAAGTTCCACGGCATGATCCCGAGGATGACGCCAATCGAGCGGCGCTTGACGAGTGCGGAGCCTTCGCCCCACGACAGTTCTACGGATTCGTCAGCCATAAACTTCTCGGCGTTGTCGGCGTAGTACTCGTAGATGGCTTGGCAGAAGTCGATCTCGCCGAGTGCCTGCTCGCGCGGCTTGCCCATCTCTCGAACGATGATGTCGGCCAGCTCTTCGCGGCGCTCCGTGTGCAGGTCGCCAACTTTGCGGACCATTTCGGCGCGCTCTTTGACTGTTGTGGTTCGCGACCACTCGTCATGCGTCTTCTGTGCGAGCGCGGTTGCGGCGACGAGCTCGGCGTCAGTAATCGTTGGATAGTCCTTGATGTGCTCCCCGGTGGCCGGGTTGATCACTGCGTAGTCGCTCATCTTCGCTCCCCTTGAAAGATCGCCCGTCGACCGGGCCGGTACG
The DNA here is from genome assembly GCA_037133215.1 of Thermoleophilia bacterium. GTDB lineage: Bacteria > Actinomycetota > Thermoleophilia > Gaiellales > F1-60-MAGs149 > F1-60-MAGs149. Next base: position 1,170 of record JBAXOM010000230.1, read on the forward strand.
CGAGAAAGCCTACCCGAGTCGCGATACCCAAGCGAGTCCTGACGTAATGGACCAATCCGAATTCAACCGCCTTTGGAACCCGATCCCAATTCGGTCTCTCTCGCAACCACGAAACTCACCGACACCACGGAGAAGGAGGGATTCGAACCCTCGCTAGAGGTTAACCCCCTAGACCCACTTAGCAGGCGGGCGCCTTCAGCCACTCGGCCACTTCTCCAGAGCCGTCGAGGATACCAGTCACCCGCCGTCCGACCCGTCAGAAGGAGGGATTCGCAAACCACTGCTTCTCCGGTCCCGATGTCACAAAGGGGTCAGACCCCTTTGTGACATGTCCGCCAGATCCATGCGCAATCAGACACCCCATCGGCGGGTATGTCACAAAAGGGTCTGACCCCTTTGTGACATCCGCACCTCAGATCACCCGCGCCGCGTGCATGCGCGAGAGGAAGCGTTGCGTCTCGACTTGTTGCGGGTTGTCGATCACGTCGCGTGCGGCGCCGCGTTCGAGGACTTGGCCTTGGTGGAGGA
>JBAXOM010000231.1:0-1680 GCA_037133215.1 Thermoleophilia bacterium
GCTCGCTGTCGATCGGATCTCCGTACGAGGACGCTCGATCGAGAGCGTCACGCGGAAGGACGCCATCATCGTCGGCTTCTGTCAGGCGCTCGCGCTCGTTCCTGGCGTCTCGCGCTCGGGAGCAACGATCGTCGGTGGCCTCGTGCTCGGATTCGACCGCGAATCGGCCGCCCGCTTCTCGTTTCTTCTGAGCATCCCCGCCGTCGTCCTTAGTGGCCTGTTCGAGTTGAAGGACGTGGGGGATGGCACGGGCGCGCCGATCCTGGCCGTGATCGTTGCGACGATCTTCGCCTTCATCTTTGGCTACGCCGCGATCGCGTTCCTGCTGCGCTACCTCGCGCGGCACACGCTGACGATTTTCGGCGTCTACCGCATCATCGCCGGGGCAGCGATCTTCGTGCTCGCCGCGACGAACACCATCAGCTGACGGTGACGCGGCTGGATCTGGCACGCTTGCGCAGCAGCCATGTCTGACCATCGCCTCACTCGCATCGTCCAAGACCTGCCTGCGACCGTGCCGTTCGTGGGCCCCGAAACGCTCGAGCGACGCAGCGGCGTGCCAATTGAGGCTCGGCTGGGTGCAAACGAGAGTGTCTTTGGCCCATCGCCACTGGCGATTGCGGCGATGCAGGAGGCAGCGAGTGACGCGTGGATGTACGGTGACCCCGATGCGTATGAGTTGCGCACCGTGCTCGCCGAGACGAATGGCGTCGAGCTCGAGAACATCGTCGTCGGCGTTGGTATCGACGGACTTTTTGGCACTGCCGTTCGGCTCTTTGTTGAGCCGGGCACGCCCGTCGTCTCGTCGCTCGGTGCGTATCCGACCTTCGCCTTCCACGTTGCCGCGAGTGGGGGCGTGCTGCACACCGTGCCGTACCGCGACGACCACGAGGACCTTGAGGCGCTCACCGCGACGGCGAACACCGTCGACGCGCGCCTGGTCTACCTCGCCAACCCCGACAACCCGATGGGTACGTGCTGGGATGCCGCCGCGGTTCTGAAACTCCGCGACGCATTGCCTGCCAACGCGATCCTCGTGCTCGATGAGGCGTACTACGAGTTCGCGTCGGCGTCATCGATTCCAGCCATCGACGCCACCGACACCCGCATGTTGCGGTTTCGGACCTTCTCGAAGGCGCACGGGCTCGCAGGTGCGCGGGTGGGGTACGTGATCGGCCATGCCGAGTCCATCGCCGCGTTCGACCGCGTGCGGGACCACTTTGGCGTCGGGCGCGTCGCACAGGCAGCAGCGCTCGCCTCGCTGCGCGATGTGGGGCACGTCAAGGGCGTCGTTCGGTCCGTTGCTGCCGCGCGTGCCGAGATCGCAGAGATCGCCGCCGCGAACGGCCTGTCGGTGATCGAGTCGAGCGCAAACTTCGTCGCGGTCGACTGTGGGCGTGACGGCGATTATGGACGACGCGTGTTGGCCGAACTCGCCGCGCTCGGCGTGTTCGTACGGATGCCGGGCGTCGCACCGCTCGACCGCTGTATCCGCATCAGTGCCGGCACGTCGGCACAGCTCGCCGTACTGGCGCAGGCGCTGCCGCGCGCCCTGCACAATGCCGCGCAATGAGTTACGCAGCCATCAAAGCCCGACTCGATGCCGGCGAGGTGCTGCTGCTCGACGGTGGTGTCGGCACCGAGCTTGAACGGCGCGGTGTGGCCATGGATCCCGCTGCC
>JBAXOM010000232.1:0-1623 GCA_037133215.1 Thermoleophilia bacterium
TGAACTCCGCGGCCGGCACAAACCGGCGACGTCCGACAATGCCCGAGAGCCGGGCCACGGGGCGCCCATCGACCGTGATCTCGAAGTCTTCGCCGGCCTCCGCACGTCGAAGGACGTCGGAGACGTTGTTGCGCAGTTCGCGTTGGGGAATCGTGGCCATGCGACCACCGTAGCAGATCTGCTACGCCACGATACGCACCGAAATCGCGCGCTTTTCACGCAAAATCCGCCGCTTCCTGCCACACTCGCTAAAGCGCTCGCGCCGTCCCTACGCGCGTTCGACGAGAGGATCCCCATGTCCAGTGATGTTGAGTCGAAATTCCATTTCTCGAGAGAGATGGTGAGCGGCGAGATCTACCGCAAGTACGAGAAGGCGATGCGGAAGTACTGGAAGGTCGAAGACCTCGACTTTACGCAGGACGCGCTCGACTGGCAGCGCATCACCCCCGAGCAGCAGAAGGGCCTGCTTGGCATCACGATCCGCTTTCTCGCGGGCGAGCAAGCCGTCACGGACGAGCTGGTCCCGATGCTGGCCGCCTCGCATGCGTTGCGTCGTTTCGATTGGACGATGTTTCTCGCGACGTTCCTGCTTGAGGAGGCCAAGCACGCCGAGTTCTTTATGCGCTGGCACGAGGCTGTCGTCGGCATTGTCGATCCGAGCGAGGTCGCTCCGCATTTCTTGACGCGTGGCAAGACGGTCGACCCCACCGGTCGTTTCGAGGTGCGGGACGTCATGCACGAGGCTCTCCCGAACTATGGTCGCATCTTGCACGAGGCCGCACTCGGCGGCACGGAGAAAGAGATCGAGCGCGCGTTCGTCCAGTTCTCAGCCGCGTACAACGGGTTCGTTGAGGGTGTCCTGACGATGCCGTCGTACGAGATCGTGATCGATACGACGACGCAGTGGGACGCCTTCCCGACGTTGAAGCAGGGCTTCAAGCTGATCCTGGCGGACGAGGGTCGCCACATCACGTTCGGCACGACCGCGTGTCGGATGCTGATCGAGAAGGACCCCTCGTATGAGGAGGCAGTCCACGAGGTGTTCGATGCCTATCGCGGCAACATCGTTGGTCTCGTCGAGTATCAGAAGGCCGTGCCTGGGCTCGATGTCGGCAAGTACCAGACGATGAAGGTGCGGCACTACCGCAACCGCTGTCGTGAGATGGGCGTCCAGCCCGACGACACGTTGATCGAGCAGATCCTCGACCCCAGCATCGACTTCGTTGTCGGCGTTGAGGCCGGCTGATGGCCCACCAATGGACCTGTGTCGAGGCGGGCTGCGACGAGACGGTCACCGCACCCGACACCGACACGATCATCGAACTCGTCCAAGCGCACATCGCCGACGTACATGACAGTTTCGAACTCGAGGACATGATCGAAGCCGTCCTCGTCGACGTGCCTGACGCTGAGTAGGTCGGGGGACATCACAAACCGGGGTTTGTGATGTCCCGTCGGTTCGAGTCCGACGCGCCCGACCAATAATTTCCACATCAGGTACCAACATTTGGTCGGGTAAGGTATGGCGATGCGTTTTCTTTTTGCAGCCTTGCTTCTTTGTGGGCTCTTAGCACTTTCAGGTTGCACCAACAAGGAAAACAACGTTGCGGAGCCAACAATCCA
>JBAXOM010000233.1:0-1615 GCA_037133215.1 Thermoleophilia bacterium
AACTGGCGCGCTTAGAACAACTGGCGCGCTTAGAACAACTGGCGCGCTTAGAACAGCATCGCATCCACGCCGCGTCGCTCCAGCGACCGAGCGACGATGAGCCGCTGAATCTCACTTGACCCTTCCCAAATCCGATCGACCCTGAGCTCGCGCCACAAGCGCTCAGCTGCGGTCGTACGCACGTACCCGCGTCCCCCGAATATTTGTAAAACCCTGTCAGCACAACGGTTTGCGGCTTCCGACATGAAGAGCTTGGCCATGCTCGCCTTCCCATGGACGAGTTTTGGATCGGCACCTGCGTCGGCTAGGCGCCCAACCTCGAAGGTGAGGAGCCGCCCAGCGGCTGCGTCGGCGGCGGAATCTGCAATCGGGAACGACACGCCTTGGTGGTCGATCAGCCGAGCACCACCCTGCTCGCGGCCCGTGGTCCATTCCATGGCTTCGGTAAGCAGGCGGATCATCGCCCCGCCGCAGCGCACGGCAATCCCGATGCGCTCCTCGGTAAACCAGGCGCGCTGAAGCTCATCGCCTTCCCCAACACCACCGATAACGTCAGCGTCGCTGACGAAGACGTTGGCAAAGCGCATCGTGGGGTGGCCATCGGCGTAGTTGTGAGTGAAGGGCGGATCGTCAATAGTGCTGATCCCCACGGCATCGGCGGGGACGGCGAACAACGTGGTGCGTCGCGGCGTAGCTGGATCATCAAGTTCTTCACCGGGCTCCAGGGCGTAAGCCACAACGATGATCACCGCGGCGATACCGCCAAAGGTCACAAACCACTTCTCGCCACTGATCTCCCAGCCGCCGTCGACCCGTCGAGCGACCGTTCGCATACCCGTCGGATCGCTGCCCGCGAACTCCTCAGTAACTGCGTAGGCATCATGGAGTTCGCCGCGAAGGGCTGGCTCAAGCCACTTCTTCTGCAATTCGTCACTTGCAGATCGCCAGACGTTATAGGCATTGGGGATGTACCACGAGATCGCATTGGTCGAGCGCCCCAACTGCTCCTCGACGAGCAACCATTCGACGTACGTCCACGAATTGCCACCGCGTTCCTTGCGGTGTAGCCCGCCTTGTAAGCCGGCTTCGAGGGCGGCCGCCTTGATCTGCGCAACGCGTTCGGCGGGCAGCGGACCACCCGCGCGTTCGGCCTCGACCTCGAATGGAATGCACCAGTTGTCAACGAACTTCGCAGCGCGGCGGGCGAGATCGAGTTCCTTGGCGGTGAATTCCACGTGACGTCCTCGCGGTAGTGCGTGACGCGTCGAGCGTCATGCGACAGGATTGGGCAATCGCTTCATTGCACCAGATGGTGCCGGGTGCGATCCTGAACGACCAATCAGGATTTTGTCCACCTTAGGCCCTCTGGGAGCACGATGTCTGCTCGCTCGTCACTTGCCGCGAAGGCGCCCGAAGAACGTCGACGCCGGATTCTCGCGGCTGCCGTGGAGGTGTTGAAGGAAAAGGGTTTTGCCGGGGCACGTATCGCCGATGTCGCCTCTGCCGCGGGCACTTCCGCTGCGCTGGTCGTGTATCACTTCAAGACTCTAGACGGTGCGCTCGCTGAGGCGTTGGGTTCAGTCGAGGACGACTTCTATGACAGTTTCTCCCGAGC
>JBAXOM010000234.1:0-1596 GCA_037133215.1 Thermoleophilia bacterium
CGTCAGGCACAGCGTGATCCTAGAGGATGGGGCACAGCACCGAGAGTTCCAGAATGCGACAGTTTCAAGCAGCCTCTTGCGTATTTCCGAATAATTGCTATGGTAGCAAAACATGGCGCACCGTGCAGATCTTAGAACAGTCTTCTCGTTGGAGCGCCATGCCGTGCAGCTCGCCACGACGCCACGAATGTCGCCCAAGGCCACAATGTCGACCCTCAGGCGCGCCCGAGGCTTCATCCTCGCATCCAGCATCGTGCTCGCGGGGCTGTGCCTCGCAGGCCCAGCGCTCGCCAACACGACAGGCACCACAGGCGGCCTCGTCTCCGCAGCCTCCGCTCGAGCGGCGGCGCAATGCTCAGGGAAGTTCGCGATGGTCAACACGGGTCCCTCCGCGGACGTCACCTACAGCTCGGCGTTCCGTTGGACGCGGCTCGCAATCCGCGAGTCCAACCGCCGCTACGGAACGGCATTCACCGTCGTCAATACCAACGTCGGATCGGGTACTTCGACGATGCTGCCGATCGCGCAGCGCCTCGCCGCTAACCCTGACATCAAGGCGATCATCGGCCCGCAGACGTCGACTGCCACCGCGACGATGGGCCCCGTCTTCGACGCCAACGGGTTGGGGTACGTTTCTGGCTCGGCATCGCGCACCTCGCTCACCGACGGGTCGCTCAAGAATTTTTTCCGAGTGATTCCAAATGATTCGACGCAGGCGCCAGCCCTCGGTCGGTTTGTCGCGGGCACCCTGCGCCCGTCCCGCGTCGTGGTTATCCAACAGGACGATCCTTACGCGCTCGGACTGGCCGATGGGCTAACGACGACGCTGACCGCGCTCGGGGTCGCCACGACGCGCTCCACCGTCGCGCTGAGTGCCACGGATTACACCGATGTCATCGCTCAGATCACGACGGGCGACGTTGTTGCGCTCGCATTCCTGCGGGCAGCCGACGCCAACATCCTCGTGCAGCAGCTCCATGCCGCCGGAAAGTTCCCCACGCTTGTGGGTGGCGATGCGCTCTACACCACGACCTTCGCCGGCATCGGCGCGTACACCACGTATGGCCTCCCAGCGCTCGACGCGACGAAAGATGGGCGCGAGGCTCAGGCGCTCTACCTCAAGACGTTCCATGAGGCACCGATCGGCGGGGCGGGCAGCTTTGTCGCTGCGCAGGTCGTGGCACAGGCCGCCAGGACGGCGTGCCGGAACGGTGTCGTCTCGCGCCAAGGCCTTCTTGCCGCGCTACCGCATACCCGCTTGGCCGACTCGCTGATGGGTCAGCCGGTGGGGTTCACCGCACGCCATGACGTGATCAATCCCCGCGTGCACATCTTCCAGCTCGTTGCGTCGTTCGATCAGGTCAGTGCGCTCCCGGCCACGGCCAAGCGCTTGGGCTCCATGTTCGCTGTTGTTGGTCACGGTAATTCGTAGAAAGAAGGATGCTTTGAAGCCGTTTATGAAGGTGTTGGGGTTGTTGGTTGTGGTAGCGGTTGGTGCGTTTGGTGTGGTTGGTTGTGGGTCGAGTGATAGCTCGTCGACGTCGGCTTCGACACCGGCGACGACTGCGGCGACGGCGGCGGCGGATGCTGCTGCGG
>JBAXOM010000235.1:0-1536 GCA_037133215.1 Thermoleophilia bacterium
CCGTATTGCTTGAGGCCTTCCCCGGTGGGCTCGAAGAGGTCGCACGTGGTGGCGGGATCGGCTACGCCGGCTTCCTTGGCGTCGACGAGCCTGCGCCCGATCTGCCCGACTGGATGGTGGCGACCCCCGAGCACGTGCCGGATGGCTGGCGCGACGCCTGGCGCCAGTTCCATCACCCCGTTCAGATCGGCGACGTCTGGGTGCGACCACCGTGGATCGCCGAACCCGCCGACGCGATCATTCTCGAGCCGGGACACGCCTTTGGCACCGGTTCGCACGGCACGACACGAGGCGCGGGCATGCTGCTACTCGACGAGCCACCCGGGCGATTGCTCGACCTCGGCTGCGGCTCGGGGCTGCTCTCGATTCTCGGTGCCTATCGCGGGCACGGGCCGATCCTCGCGATGGATATCGATCAGCACGCGATTGATTCGACGCGCGAGAACGCCGAGGTCAACGGCTTTCAAGATCAGATTGAGACGCGTCTCGGGGACGTGATCGTGGCACCGTTGCCGGAGTCCGACCTTGTGGTCGCAAACATCGAACGCAAACTGATCGAGATGCTGCTGCAGCGAGAAGGCCTGCCGAACCGGATCATCGTCAGTGGCCTGCGGATCGAGGACACGGTCGACCATCGTGGCTGGACCCTGGTGACTCAGCATGTGCTGGACGGTTGGCGTTCTGCTCTCCTCGTCCGCTAAGACGAACGGGACAGCACCGCGCGGTAGCCTACGGCGATGGCACACGTTTTCCGATTCTTTCTCCCGGTAGCACCCGACGATCTCGCCGTTGGGAGTGCGGTCCAGCTTGCTCCCGATGACGCCAAGCGCCTTCATAAGGTCCTGCGGCTCGAGGTGGGGGAGGTTGTGGAGATTGCGGATGGGCAGGGACGGGTATTTCTCGCTGACGTCACGAATGCACGTGGCGGTGAGGTTGTGTTGACGACGGAATTATCGGCGCCACAACCGCTCGTACAGCTGCGCGTCTTGCTCGCACAGAGCGGTCCGCGGGCTGACGATGCCGTCGAGAAGTTGGTAGAGCTGGGTGTCGCGGAGATCGCTCCATTGCTCGCAGCAGGACGTCGGCGCGAGGCGCGAACGGATCGCTGGCAGCGCATTGCTGAGGGAGCTGCGGCACAGGCAAAACTCCCGCTGGTCCCGACAATCACTCCGCCCGTTGAGTTCCAGGCCGCTCTGATGCCCGGCGCGATCGTCTGCTCGCACGAGCAGGACACCACGTCGCTTGCAGACGCTCTGGTCGGCGTCGGCGGACCGATCACGCTGCTGATTGGGCCAGAGGTGGGCTTCTCTGAGGCGGAGCTCAGCGCGGCGTGCCGGGCTGGCGTGCCAGTGGTGCGCTTCGGGCACACCGTGCTGCGAACGGAGACGGCGGCTGTCGTATTCGCTGCGTTGGTGATCGACCGACTATCCTCGGAGTAGTCCATAGGGTCGAAAGGCGTCACCATGATCGAGCAGGTAGAAGCAGATCTCCGCACCGCGCGTCTCGCGCGTGACAGCGAAACGGTCGGCGCGCTCT
>JBAXOM010000236.1:0-1530 GCA_037133215.1 Thermoleophilia bacterium
CCGTGCAACCGACACGCCCAACGGTCAACGTGGCAGTCGGGCAGGAAGCTACCCTGTCGGAGGACCTGATCACCCCGAGCCAGGCGCCGCGGCGCGTGCTCGTGGTCGGTGGCGGCCCCGCCGGGCTTGAGGCGGCCCGCGTTGCCGCGCTTCGTGGCCATCGGGTCGTGCTCGCCGAGGCCTCGGCAGACCTGGGCGGCGCCGTTAATCTCGCCGCGCGGGCGCCGCGCCGCCTCGGCATCGCGGACATCGTGCGCTGGCAGGAGCGCGAGGTGCGGCGACTCGGGGTCGAGGTGCGCCTGGGCACTTGGGTGGAACGTGCGGACGTTGAGGAGATCGCTCCGGACGTCGTCATCGTGGCAACCGGTTCATCGCCACGGCTAGACGGCCGTCAATATCTCGCGCCTGGCGTCGTTGCGTCCGGTATGGACCAACGCCACGTTCTCTCCAGCCATGACGTACTGACGAACCGAGGGCGCCCACTCGGCACCCACGCTCTTGTCTACGATGACGTCGGCCATTACGAGGCCATCGCCGTCGCCGAATCGCTCTTGGAACGCGGACTGTTCGTCACTTTCGTCACGGGACAGGCGAGCTTTTCTCCGAAGTTAGAACCAAGTCTCTCGGCTGCGCCGGCGCTCGAGCGCTTCGGATCGGCGCAGTTTCAATTACACACGTACGCTCGTCTCATCGAGGTCGGAGCACAGGAGACGAGGATCGCATTTCATTACGGCGGAGAGCGCATGGTCCGCGCTGACATCGTCGTGTTCGTTTCGCACAATGCATGCAATCGCGAGCTCCTGGATGCGCTCGGCGACTGGCCGGGTACCGTACTCGCCGCCGGCGACGTCGTGAGCCCGCGGTTCCTGCAGACCGCAATCCGCGAAGGACACCTGGCTGGACGAGGCATTATCTAGCGCGCGATGGTCGCTAACGGGTCGTGATGCCGTCCGCGGCCACCGGGCGGAACGTCGGACGTGAAGGGCCATTGCATAGTCGATCACTCCCGGGGAGCCACGAGAGTAATCTCGATCGAGCGCCTGCCTCCCGCTGCGTTGAAGAGCCTGTACATCATTCGACGACGATTACTCAATGCGTTGGAGAGATGTCGGTGGAAGTTTTGAAATGAGCGATTTTGGCAAGTAAGCCGCCTAGAAGCGGCGTGAAATCGGGTCGCTCTCCGCATTAAACAGAAATTCCTTGCCGCCGCTTTGTAACGCGTGCCAAGCGCAACATGACCGCGCAGTGTCGTTATTCCCATCCCACTGACCGATCCGTGGGTGTGATGTTCGATCGGACGCTCGTGCTTCAGGGATAGAGGCTCGATTGCCGTAGTGGCGCGGACAGCATCGACAGCGCGTGCACACGGATATCTGGCAACGCGAACAACGGCAGCATTCCCAGCGCGAGTCGCGTTGACAGCCCTGTGTAGTAGATGAGCATCGCGACCGCGCTCGCCAACCGCCGGGCCAGTGCTTCAGGGCGGCCGGTATCGGTAGCGAGCGCAGCACCCCAGTAGCGCGTGCATGC
>JBAXOM010000237.1:0-1525 GCA_037133215.1 Thermoleophilia bacterium
GCATTGAGCCTTAGCTCAGGATAGGTGAGGTAGAGCTCGTCCTTGCACCGGGTGACCGCAACGTAAAAGAGGCGGCGCTCCTCCGCGATCCGCGCGGGAGTGTCGGCGTACTGAATCGGGAAAGTGCCAGCGACCAGGCCGACGACGAACACGGCGTCCCATTCGAGCCCCTTGGCTGCGTGCACCGTTGCGAGTGTGACGCCGTCGGCGGTGGGCGCCGACTGGGTGGCAGCCCGCTGATCGAGTTCGTCGACTAGATCGGACAATCCGGCTTCTGGCGAGGCGGCCGCCAGATCGTCGGCCAACGTGACCAGGCGAAGCAAGTTCTCCCAACGCTCGCGAACTGCTCCGGTGCCACTCGGTGGTTCGCTGGACCAATTCATCGCGGAAAGCACCGCGCGAACATCGGCGCTGAGGTCGCCAGCGGCCTCACCACCACGTGCCGCTCCACGGATACGGGTCATCGCCTCTCGGACCTCACCGCGCTCGAAGAACGACGATTCTCCACGCAGCACAACAGGAATCCCGATTTCACCCAGTGCCTCCTCGAAGGCTTCGGACTGGGCGTTGATGCGATACAGGATCGCGATCTCGCGCGCAGGAGTGCCTGACGCGATGAGCGCAGCGATCGCTTTAGCGCTCGCCGCAGCCTCTGCCTGTTCATCGTCGTACGTGGCCATCGTGGGGGCCGGGCCATCGTCGCGGGTGGCACGCAGCTCGAGTCGAAGCCGCGCCTCTGGACCGGTGGCGCTGGAGAGCACCCGATTGGCAAGAGCAACCACCTGTGGGGTTGAGCGATATGAGCGCACGAGCCGGGCCTCAGTGGCATGGGGGAAACGGGTTCGAAAGTCGACCAGGTAGGACGAACTCGCGCCCGTGAAGGTGTAAATGGTCTGGCTGGCATCACCGACAACGCACAGATCGTCGCGATCACCGAGCCAGAGATCTAGCAGCCGCTGCTGCAGCGGGTTGACGTCCTGGTACTCGTCGACCGTGAACCAGCGGTAGACGCCCCGCACCTCATCGGTGATATCCGGACGTGTGTCGAGGATGCCCACGGTGAGGAGCAGGACATCTTCAAAGTCGATCAGGCCGTCTGCGGTCTTTCGCTCGTCATATGCCGCGTACAGCGCTGCGAGGTCATCGCGAGTCAGACTGCCAGGGGGCTCTCGACGGGCTCGGGCAGCCGCCGCCACATAATCTGCGGCAACTACCTGGCTGGACTTGGCCCACTCGATCTCAGCGGCCACATCGCGGGCCAGGCTCGCATCGGCGAACCCAGCGCGACGAAGGACTGGCGCGAGAATGCGCGCCTTGCTCGGCAAGATATCCGGGACCGCACCGCCTACCACACGAGGCCAGAAGTAGCGCAGTTGACGAAGTGCGGCCGAGTGGAAGGTACGCGCCTGGACGCCGTCGACCCCTAGCTCGGCGAGCCGCTGCCGCATCTCGCCTGCAGCTCGCGAGGTGAACGTGACAGCCAGGCTTCGACGGGGATCGTGCTGACCGGTGAGCACGCCATAGG
>JBAXOM010000238.1:0-1514 GCA_037133215.1 Thermoleophilia bacterium
CCTACTGGCGGCGGAGCGCGACTACTACGACTCGCGTATCGAAGTTTTAGCGCCACTGCGATCGGTACTGGCGGCTGAGATGACAGCGCGCGTGCCCGATGTCGAGCCTTCGGCTCCTTGGGAATCGGGCGGCTGGCGTTATCGCCGAGTTACCCCGCATGGCTGTGAGTACGACCAGCTTGTCCGGCGCCCCGTCGCAGACCCATCCGCAGCGGAGGTAGTGCTGCTTGATCTGCAGCAGGTGTTCAACGAGGGAGGCACGGGTTACGTCGCAGACGGATTGCTCAGCGTCAGCCCAGATGGTCGCTGGCTTGCTTGGTCAGTTGATTTCGACGGCGACGAGGTCTACGCCTTGCACTTTCGGGATCTAGCTACTGGCGTTGATCTCGGGGAAGTCGTCGAGCGCGTGTACTACGGCTCAGCGTGGTCTGCGGATTCGTCGTCCTTCCTCTACATCGTGCCTGACCACACCTATCGTCCGTTTCAGGCAAGGCGCCACGTTCTGGGTACCGCCGTCAGCGGCGACACCCTCGTATTCGAGGATCTCGACGATCGGCTCGAACTTGAGCTGCACTCCTCGCGGTCGGGCCGGTTCGCTGTGTTCTCGCTTCTGGGCCGCGGATTCACCGAAGAGTGGTTGCTGCCCACCGACGCGTTCGATTCATCTCCGGTTCTGGTTCGTCCCAGAGAGGTCGGCGTTGAGTACGAACTCGAGCATGCGCCGAACCTCGGCCCTGACGGTGGCGATGGGTTCTTCGTCACCACCAACATCGGTGCGAGCGAATTTTGCGTGATGTGGGCCCCCGTTCAGGACCCCTCCTCATGGTCGATGCTGATTCCCGAAGACCCAGAGAGCCGGGTTCACGGGGTTGACGCATTCGCCGGAGGTTACGTGTTGCGGCTAAGACGTGGCGGCGCGGCAACGCTGCGCTTGGTGTCGCGGACCGGTGTCGTGACTGACCTGCTTCCGGAGCAAGCCGATGGCATGGTTCGGCTCGAGCGCAACGACGACTGGGACGCCACAGCCGTCACTATCGCCACGGAGTCGTTCCTGCGCCCAGCGGTGTGGTCGGACATCGCTTTCGACGGCACGCGCTCTGAACGGCACCGGCGTGAGTCGGTCGGCGTCGACCTAGATCTGTATGTGTCCGAGCGACGCCTCGTGTCACGACCCGATGGCGCGCAGGTGCCCGTGATCGTGCTGCGGCACCGCGATACCCCGTTGGATGGGAGTGCCCCGTGCGTTCTCTACGGCTATGGCTCATACGAGTCGCCGTGTGATTCCAACTGGTATCTCGACTGGTGGCGTTCGCTGCCATCGTTGTTGGATCGTGGCGTCGTCTACGCGATTGGTCATCCGCGGGGTGGTGGCGAGACCGGACGGCGGTCATGGATCGATGGTCATCTGGCTGCGAAGCACAATACGTTCGATGATCAAGCGGCAATCGGCGAGTATCTGCTCGATGGGATCGTCTGCTGCATTGTCACTCGTGGGCTTTCGGCTGGTGGCCCCC
>JBAXOM010000239.1:0-1509 GCA_037133215.1 Thermoleophilia bacterium
GATTACGCGTCGCGAGTCGATGGACGAGTTGTTTCTGCGCGACGTGTAGGGCGCTCGCACTGACGGGTCGTATGGCACCCTTCGTTGATGCCGCCGTTTCGCTTTGCCGGGTCGTTTGAGCCGAAGGGCGATCAGCCGCGGGCAATCGCGGGAATCTGTGAGGGCATGGAGGCGGGCGAACGTTTCGTCACGCTGCTCGGAGCCACGGGCACCGGCAAGACGGCCACGATGGCGTTTGTGATTGAGCAGCTGCAACGACCCGCGCTGGTGATCGCCCACAACAAGACGCTGGCGGCGCAGCTCTGCAACGAGTTTCGCGAATTCTTCCCGGACAACGCGGTCGAGTACTTCGTGTCGTACTACGACTACTACCAGCCCGAGGCGTACATCGCCACGTCAGATACGTATATCGAGAAGGACGCGGTCGTCAACGACGATATTGACCGCCTGCGTCATGCGGCCACCGCCTCGCTGCTGACACGCAAGGACGTGATCATCGTAGCCTCCGTCTCGTGCATCTACGGCCTGGGCTCACCCGACGAGTACAAAGAGCGTCTCGTGATCCTCAAAAAGGGTAAGAACACGCAGGGGCGCGACGAGCTGCTCCGGAGCCTCGTGGATATCCAGTACCGACGCAACGACACGGCACTTGGGCGCGGCAAGTTTCGTGCGCGTGGCGACGTGATCGAACTGCAGCCCGCGTACATGGAGACGGCATATCGGATTTCGCTGTTTGGCGATGAGGTCGAATCGATCACGCATTACGATCCGCTGACCGGCGAGGTCTTGGGGCGACTCGAGGAACTCGTCGTCTACCCCGCGACGCACTACGTGACCGACCCGTTGACGGTCGAGCGCGCTACCCAGGAGATCTATCGCGAGATGGAGGAGTGTGTTCGGGCCTTCGAGGCGGATGGCAAGATCCTCGAGGCGCATCGTATTCGCCAGCGCACGGAGTACGACATCGAGATGCTCCGCGAGCTCGGCTACTGCAACGGCGTCGAGAACTACTCGCGGATTTTCGAGGGGCGTCCGCCTGGGTCGTCGCCCTTCACGCTAATGGACTACTTCCCTGGTGACTATCTGCTTTTCGTCGACGAGTCGCATCAGACGATCCCGCAGATTGGGGGGATGTACGAGGGCGATCGGTCGCGGAAGACGCAACTGATTGATTATGGCTTTCGTCTACCTTCGGCGCTCGACAATCGCCCGCTGCAATTCCCTGAGTTTCTTTCCAAGGTTGGGCAGGGCATCCTCGTCTCGGCCACACCAGGCGCGTTCGAGGCCCGCGAGGGTGGTCGTGTCGTAGAGCAGATCATTCGACCGACCGGTCTCATTGACCCACTCATTGATTTACGCCCCACCGAGGGTCAGATCGACAACTTGTTGGGCGAGATTCGTGAGCGCGAAGCGAAAGGCGAGCGGGTGCTCGTCACGACGCTGACGAAGAAGATGGCGGAGGATCTCTCGAACTATCTGATCGAGAGCGGTGTCCGCACGCGTTATCTG
>JBAXOM010000240.1:0-1500 GCA_037133215.1 Thermoleophilia bacterium
CGAGGTGGCGCGAGTCGAGTGGAATGTCGTTTGGTTCGCACGGCAGGCTGCCGACCAGATCAAAATCGGGCAGCGTCTGGGCCAGCCGACAAAAGTCGTCGAAGTCGGCGAGCGTCCCATCGCGCCGCTCGAGGCCGCGACGGACAAACGGCGGACCCTGCACCGGCAGGAAGACCATCTGGTCTCCGCCGATTTGGATGTCGTTGGCAGCGTTACGGGCACACAGCGTAAATTCCGACGGCACCTTTGCAACCTGCTCGAGAACCCATTCGGGGTCGAAGAACACGATGTCGCCTTCGGCCCGTTGCCCGGCGTCTACCAGGATCCGCACAGCTTCTGGATGATCGAAGCGCACACCGATCTCGGACACGAGCCGCATCCAACCACGCTCGATGGTGGCGAGACCGTCGGGGCTGACGGGCTCAAGGCGCGGAAACGAGTTACGGAACATAGAGGTGGAGCATACGGCTCAGGCGCCTCAGCTGGCGGGAACCGTATCGAGCCACCAGCGCGCGATGTCGTCGCGACGCATAAACGTCACGCTCGGAAGTTTCGTCGCGTGGTCGAGGAATGCCCGGAGTGCGGCCGCGCGAGCCGCCTGCCCCGTCCAGCGCGCATGGACCACCACAGTCATCATCGCGGCGCGTTGCTCACTGACGAGTTGGTCGAGACCCATCGTCATCAACTCGAGATGGTCCCGCGGGCTCGCGAAGCCTGGGCTCGCGAGATAGCGACTGTCGTTGTAGGTCTTGGAGTACGGGACGACCAGCATTTGGCGACCTTCGCAGGAGGCGTAATAGGGCAGGTCGTCCGAGCAGGGGTCTGAGTCGTAGAGAAATCCGCCATCGTCGAGCAATAGCCTCCGCGTAGCGTCGCTGGCCGAGTACGGACTATTCCAGCCGAGTGGGCGTCGACCACAGACCCGCTCGTACGTCTCGATGGCGTAGCCAAGGTGCTCGCGCTCTGTTGCCTCGTCCATGCTCCACGGCGGCAGCCAGCGCCAGCCGTGCCCGAGCAGATCGTGCTCGCGGTCATTCATCCACGTGGCGACCGCGGGGTTGAGTTCGAGCGCCGTCGCGGTTGCCGAGATCGTGGCGGGCACGCCGGCCTCGTCGATGATGCGAGCGAGACGCCAGATCCCCGCTCGACTCCCGTACTCGTAGTGCCCCTCGTTGCCGAGGTCGCGTCGAGGCGGTTGGGGTCCCTCCCCCGCGTACTCGCCCCAGCCCTCGTTGCGTTCGTCACCCCAGAGCACGGAGGCTTCGGAGCCCTCTTCGTAAACCACAACGAGATTGACGGCAACCGTCGCTCCACCCGGCCAGCCGCATTGCGGCGGCTCGGATCCGTGCCCGACCAAGTCGCGCGCACGAACGTCGTCTGGGATGTCTGGAGTCACCGCGCCATGCTACAGGCCGCGACCAAACGAGAGTCGATCGACGGCAGCCGATCTGGCAGAGGCGACATTTTGGGCCCGGGCCCAAAATGTCGCATCGCGTACGA
>JBAXOM010000241.1:0-1500 GCA_037133215.1 Thermoleophilia bacterium
CGAGGTGGCGCGAGTCGAGTGGAATGTCGTTTGGTTCGCACGGCAGGCTGCCGACAAGATCAAAATCTGGCAGCGTCTGGGCCAGCCGACAAAAGTCGTCGAAGTCGGCGAGTGTCCCATCGCGCCGCTCGAGGCCGCGCCTCACAAACGGTGGGCCCTGCACGGGCAAAAAGACCATCTGGTCTCCACCAATTTGGATGTCGTTAGCAGCGTTCCGGGCACGCAGCGTAAATTCCGACGGCACCTTGGCAACCTGCTCGAGCACCCATTCGGGATCGAAGAAGACGATGTCGCCTTCGGCACGCTGACCCGCGTCAACCAGAATCCGCACAGCTTCCGGGTGGTCGAAGCGCACGCCGATCTCGGACACGAGCCGCATCCAACCGCGCTCGATAGTGTCGAGGCCGTCAGGGCTGACGGGCTCAAGGCGTGGAAAGGAATTACGGAACATAGAGGTGGAGCATACGGTCCAGCCGCCTCAAGCGGTGGGAACCGTGTCGAGCCACCAGCGCGCGATGTCATCGCGGCGCATGAATGCGACGCTGGGGAGTTTCGTCGCGTGGTCAAGGAACGCACGAAGTGCGGCCGCACGAGCCGCCTGCCCGGTCCAGCGCGCATGGACAACAACAGTCATCATTGCGGTGCGTTGCTCGCTCACGAGCTGGTCGAGCCCCATCGTCAATAGCTCGAGATGGTCGTGCGGGCTCGCAAAGCCCGGGCTGGCGAGGTAGCGGCTGTCGTTGTACGTCTTGGAATACGGGACGACAAGCAGCTGCCGCCCATCGCAGTCCGCGTAATAGGGCACGTCGTCCGAGCAGGGATCGGAGTCGTAGAGAAAACCGCCCTCTTCGAGCAGCAGTCGGCGTGTGGCATCGCTGGCCGAGTACGGACTGTTCCAGCCGAGTGGACGCCGACCACAGACCCGCTCGTAGGTTTCGATCGCGTAGCCAAGGTGCTCGCGCTCTGTTGCCTCATCCATGCTCCACGGCGGCAACCAGCGCCAGCCATGTCCAAGCAGATCGTGTTCGCGATCGTTTATCCACGCGGCGACCGCTGGGTTGAGTTCGAGCGCCGTCGCAGTTGCCGAGATCGTGGCGGGCACCCCGGCCTCGTCGATGATGCGGGCGAGACGCCAGATCCCCGCGCGACTGCCGTACTCGTAGTGCCCTTCGTTGCCGTGGTCGCGTCGAGGCGGCTGGGGGCCCTCCCCCGCGTACTCGCCCCAGCCCTCGTTGCGCTCGTCACCCCACAGCACAGAGGCCTCGGAGCCTTCTTCGTAAACCACGACGAGGTTGACGGCAACCGTCGCTCCACCCGGCCAGCCGCACTGCGGCGGCTCGGATCCATACCCGACATGGTCGCGTGCACGAACGTCGTCTGGGATCGCTGGAGTCACCGCGCCATGCTACAGGCCGCGACTGAACGAGAGCCGAGCGACGACAGCTGATCTGGCAGAGGCGACATTTTGGGCCCGGGCCCAAAATGTCGCATCGCGTACGA